>DASSQZ010000097.1:0-5542 GCA_035702105.1 Myxococcales bacterium
AGCGTGGCGGCGACGATCACGGGCCAGGCCGGACGCTTCACGATTAATTGGGCGAAGGGCCCGGCGATGAAACCGACCACGCGGCCGCGCCTGGGCTGCGAGAGGTCGCGGAAGGGCCAGTAGCGGTCCTGGAGCACGATGAAGGCGGGCATCAGCGCGTAGGTGGCCGCCCAGCAGATCAGCATGCCGAAGAAGCCCATGAAGGCGAACTGGTTGAACCCGCGGAAGCTGACCGCGCCGAGCGAGCCGTAGCTGGCGGCGGCGGCGGCGCTGGCCGCGAAGGTGGCCACCCAGGTGGCGCGGAGCGAGAGCCGCAGCGCGTGGCGGGTGTCGGCGCCGCGGCGGCGCTCCTCGAGGTAGCGCGCGAGCAGGATGATGCCGCCGTTGATGCCGTTGCCGATGATGATGCTGCCGAGGAAGGCGGTGTTCGGGTTCAGGTAATGGATCACCCCGCGCGAGAGCGCGAAGGTTGCCGCCACGCCGGTGAAGAGGGGAAAGACCAGGAGCGGGATGGAGCGGATGGTGCGGTAGTAGAGAAGGAGCGCGGCGGCCACCGCCACCAGCACCAGCGCGCTGGAGATCTCGAGGTCCCGCACCAGCGCTTCCTGGGCCTCGATCACGCCGCGGATCTCGCCCCCGTACCCGACGCGGATGCTGGGATCGAACGACCTGGGATTGAGCGCGTCGATGGCCGAGGAGACGGCGTCGAAGATCCTCTGGTCTTCGGAGAGGCCCACCGCCGCCCCCGGGGGAGAAACCAGGATCACGAGCGTATGGCCGTTCTCGCCAGCGAGGTAGCCGTCCGGGTAGCGGTCGAGCCGCGCATAGGCGGACTTGATCCGGGCCACCACCTCGTCGAGGTTGGGGGCGGGCGACGTTTCCGCCTCGTCGGCCAGGTCGACGAGGAGCGGGTTGGCGTCGGCGATGCGCGAGCGCAGCGCGTCGCGCGCGGCGATCAGGTCCTTGACGTCGGCATAGAGCGCGCCGTGGCGGTCGAGGAACTCCTTCTCCGCGTCCACCCGCCAGTGCACCTGCGCAACCAGCGAGGGCGGCAACTGCTTGAGCCGCGCCGCCACCGCATCGACGAAGCGCTCGCCCGCCTTGAGATCGTCGGTGCGCACCACGATGGCGAGGTGCGAGAAGCCTCCGATGCGCCGTTCCAGCTCTGCCAGGCCCTTGGCCGCGGGCGCGCCCTGGGGCAGAAGCTCGCGGAGGTCGGTGCGCAGGTCGCCGTAGAGCCGCACCGCGGGCGGGACGCAGAGAGCGAAGAGGGCGGCGCCGAGGAGCGCGAGCAGCCAGGGACGGCGCAGCGAAAACGCCGCCCACCACTCCCAGAACCTGGCGGCGCGCGAAAGCTGCTCCATCCGGGCTCTCTACGCCGCTCCGTGCCTGCGCGCTACCGAGACGATCGCCTCGCGCAGGAGCGCGAGCCCAGCGAGCGCGGTGCCGCGGTCGATGGTGAGCGCGGGCTGCAGCCGGATGGCGTGGGTGTAGCTCATGGCGAGCAGCCCCCGGCGCAACCCGTCCTGGAAGATCTCGTCGCAGATCTTCTTCGCCAGCGGCTCCCTGGTCTGCCGGTCGGCCACGAGCTCCACGGCGAGGAAGAGCCCCTCTCCCCGCACGTCGCCCACCCAGCGCAGGCGGTCGGGCCAGGTGCGCAGCTCCTCCAGCATCGCCTTGCCCACCTCGCGGACGTTTTCCAGCAGGTTCTCGCCCTGCAGGGTCCGGAGGCTCGCCAGCGCCGCCGCCGCCGCCAGCGGATTTCCGCCGTAGGACGAAGACGAGCCGCTCGGGTTGGCCCAGGGCTTCGCCTGCGCGATCTCGCCCTTCGCGATCACGCCGCTGATGGGGAAGCCGGCGCCGAAGGCCTTGCCGATGGTGATGATGTCCGGCGTCACGCCGCTGCGCTCGCAGGCGAACCAGCGCCCGGTGCGCCCGAATCCGGTGATCATCTCGTCGGAGATGAAGACGGCGCCGTGCTCCTTCGCCAGCTCCTGCGCGCGGACCATGAACTCCGGCGGCGGCACCACGTTGCCGGCGGTGCCCTGGAGCGGCTCCATGATCACCGCGGCCACGCTGCCGGTGGTCTGCTGCTTCAGTTGCTCGCGCGCGAGGTCGGCGCAGGCGATGCCGCAGCTCGGGTACTTCAGCTTGACCGGGCAGCGGTAGCAGTTGGCGAACGGCAGCACGTGACCGGGCGGCAGCGGCCCGTAGGTCTTCGCGTTGCCCGATCCGTTGACGGCGAGGGTGCCGGCGGTCTTGCCGTGGAACCCGCCCCAGAAGCCCACCAGTTCGTGATGCCCGGTGTGGTTCTTCGCCAGCCGGAACGCGCTCTCCACCGCCTCGGCGCCGCTGGAGTAGAGCTGCACCTTGTCCACGCCCCGCGGCGCGACCTTGGCCACCTCGTTGATCAGCTCGGCGCGGGGGGCGCTGGTGAACGAGCCCACCGTGACCTTGTCGAGCTGGTCGTGCAGGGCCGCCGTGTAGGCCGGATGGCAGTGACCCAGGCTGTTGACGCCGATGCCGCCGATCAGGTCGACGTAGCGGTTCCCGTCCACGTCCTCGATGACCGAGCCTTGCGCCCGCTCCACCGCGATGCCGCTGGAGAGGGCAAACCCCTGCAGGCCCGGGGCGAGGTGCGCCTGCTCGCGGCCCACCAGCGCGCGCGACTTCGGTCCGGGGATCTCGGTCTGGATGTGCGGAGCCTTCAGCGTCATCGACGATTCGCCTTCGGAGCGGAAAGGGCCGGTCCGGTTCCAGACCGCCACGGCCTGCGGGCGGGCACGTCTAACACAACTTGCCGGCACTCCGCAGGCCTGAAATCGCGGGGGAAACGGCGAGCCGCGGCGGCGCCGGGTCGGCCGGGGAGCCTGACGGGTACGCTGCGCCCTCCGTTCCCCTGCGGTCGCGGCTTCCCGGCTCAGAAGGCGGGCAGGTTCGCCGGCTTGTTGGCGTAGGAAAACTCCGACAACGCCTGACCCGAGCGCACCACCGGCGGCTCGCCCGCCCTCTCGATGCGCAGCTCGTAGCGGTTCTCGTAGGTGTAGGCCATCGGCGCAGCCCAGGTGCTGACCAGCAGGCGCGAGAGGGGGCCCATCTGGTCGAGCAGGTCCTGCCGGTAGAGCAGCTTCTTCGCGTCGATGCGCACCGTGACCGTCTCGCCGTCCGCGCCGTGCGCCACCGCCGCCACGCGCTGGGGCACGTCGTACTCGAAATGCCCGCCGGGCTCGTGGCGGGGCGCCTCGAAGGCGATCTTCACGTCCGTGGAGCGCACCTCCATCTTGCCGTCGCGCGAGGTGTAGAGCCATCCCTGCGGCGGCAGCCGCGAGCTGCCGGGAGGGAAGAGCACCGCCAGCGCAACGCTGGTGTCGTGATCGCCGTCGAACGCCTCCATCCGGTACCAGAGCGAGGCGCTCTTGTAGGCGGGCACCGTCGAGTACGAGGTGTCGGCATAGCAGTAGCCGCTCACCCGGCGGCTGCCCGCGGCAGGGCTCCAGAGCGTGCCGTCGAACTTGCTGCGCAGGGCGAAGATGGTCTGGTCGAAGACCGCGTGCCCTCCGGCGTCGAAGACCACGCGCCCGCCGCCCGGCCGCACCGCCCGCGTCTCGGGAAGGACGGTTGCGTCCACCACCAGCTTCCGCCCGGCGAAGTGGACGTGATGGCTCGCATCGGGCCCCATGGTCAGGCGCGAGGCGCCCATCTCGATGGCGCCCTGCGGCTGTACGCCCCACTCGCCGCTCTCGAATTCCTCTCCGTCCTCGATGGTCTTGCCGTCGGGCGTCACCACCACCGCCCGCACCGCGCCCTTGCCGTGGCCCTCGAGGCCGGCATTGCTGACCAGGAACTGCACGCGGGCGAAGGAGCCGTCCTCCGCGGAGAAGAGGAACGAGTAGCTTTCGGAGTAGAACGCTTCCGGCCGCAGCTTGGGCAGGAAGCTGCTCTGGGTGACGTCCGCGCCGTCGGGGAGCGCGCTGGAGAACCCGTGGACCTGCTCCTCGGCGAAGGGGTTGCCGTAGGAGACGAAGAGCACCGCCATGGCGGCGAAAGCGGAGGCGACCGCGCCGATCAGCGCCAGGATCGGCCGCGGCCGCCCGGTCTGCTCGCGGAACACGAACACGCGGTGCAGCGGCAGGTTCCAGCAGAGCGACACGCCCACGCCCACCACGCCCGCGGCCACCAGCGGGTTCCAGCGCAGCCCCTCGGTGAGGAGGATGACGCCCACCGTGTTGAGCAGGAGCGAGGTAAGCGAGATGGCGGCGTAGCGCGGCACCTCCACCATCACCGAGTTCTGCCGGGAGCGGAAGGTGTAGACCTTGTTGAGGGTGAAGTTGGTGACCGCGCCGAGCAGCGCGCCCAGGGCGCGCGAGGTGCCGGTATAGATGCCGACTACTTCGAGGAGGATCGTGAACGTCCCGTAGTCGACGACCGTCGCGATCGCCGAGGCGACCCACGCGCGTTGAAACCACCCGCTCAGCTCCTTCTCGCGAGCGGCCGGCGGCGCGATCTCGCCCTCGCGCTTGCGCAGCTCCCGGTGGATGAAGCCGAACCGCCGCAGCGCCGTGACGTTGGCCATCACGGCCACCAGCGCCAGCGTGGCGAGCATCAGGTAGAAGGCAGGGTGGCCGCTCGCCCGCTCGGAAAAGCGGGCGAACTCCGGCGCCAGGACGCCGGCGGCGCCGATGTAGACGGCGCGCTCGCCGCGGTTCATCGAGCCCATCCGCGCGTCGATGCCGGAGATCTCGCCCTTGGCGCGCGCATAGGAGACGAGGAGCGCGCCGCCCATCGACGCGATCGAGAGCCAGAACCCGGGCGGGTAGCCGCGATAATAGGCGGCGATTCCGGCGAAGGTGGCGATCTCGGCGTAGCGATCGACGGCGGCGTCGATCAGCTCGCCTGCGTCGGAGGCGGTGCCCTGGGTGCGGGCCACCATGCCGTCGAGCGCGTCGAGGATGGCGCAGAGGATCACCAGCCAGCCGCCCGAGCTGAAGTGGCCGGTGGCGAAGGCGAACGCGCCCGCGACGCTGCAGGCGAGGGAGGCGAAGGTGAGCTGGTTGGGAGTGATCCGGAGGCGGATGCAGAACTTCTCCATCGGATCGAAGCACCAGTATCCGAGCTCGATGAAGAAGCGGGACAGGAAGACGCTGCCGGGCTCTTTCTTGACCCGGTCCGGGACGTAACGCCCCTTGACCACCACCCGGACCGCGTAGGCGGCGATCAGGGCGAGAACGATGCAGATGGTCACAAGCAAAGACAGGCTTCACCTCGCGTCGACCCGACTCGCCCGCGCCCCGGACGGGCACACGCCTGGCAGTCCGTCCGGGGCCCCAAGTATCTTGTTCGAGGCAATTTTGCAACGAAAGCGCCGTTTCGTTACCGGGCCGTGACAATGATCACGATGGGCAGCCCCACGCCCAGGGTGCCGATCGCATCCTCGGCAGGCTCGTTGCGGACGGCCAGGGTGGCCTCGGGCCCCCCGTCGAGGTTGAGCGCATCCACTGCGCCCACTTGCTCGGCGAGCCACTTGGCGACCTCGCGCCGCACC
>DASSQZ010000098.1:0-6861 GCA_035702105.1 Myxococcales bacterium
CCCGGAAATTTGCAATCAGCGTCTGGCCAGGGTCTCGGCGATGTGCCCCGGCACGGGCGCATAGTGGTGGAACTGCATGGTGTAGATGGCGCGCCCCTCGGTCGCGGACCGCAGCGACGTCGAGTAGCCGAACATCTCCGCCAGGGGAACGTGTGCGGTCACCACCTGCATTCCCGCACGGGGCTCCATTCCCAGGATCTTTCCCCTGCGGGCGGAGAGGTCGCCGATCACCCCGCCCATGAAGGTCTCGGGCACCACCACCTCGGTGGCCATGATCGGCTCGAGCAGGATGGGGCCCGCCTTGCCGGCCGCTTCCTTGAAGCCGAGCGAGCCGGCGATCTTGAAAGCCATCTCGTTCGAGTCCACCTCGTGGTAGCTGCCGTCGAACAGCTCGACCTCGATGTCGACCATGGGGTAGCCCGCCAGCACGCCCCCCTGCATGGCCTCCTCGACGCCCTTCTCCACCGGCGCGATGTACTCGCGCGGGATGGTGCCGCCCACCACCTTGCTCACGAACTTGAATCCGCCTCCCTGGGGCAGCGGGCGCACCCGCAGCCAGACGTCGCCGTACTGGCCGCGGCCGCCGCTCTGGCGGATGTAGCGGCCCTCCGCCTCCACCTCGCGGGTGATGGTCTCGCGGTAGGCGACCTGCGGCTTGCCGACGTTGGCGTCCACCTTGTACTCGCGCCGCATGCGGTCGACGATGATGTCGAGGTGCAGTTCGCCCATGCCGGAGATGACCGTCTGCCCGGTCTCCTCGTCGGTGCGGACGCGAAACGAAGGGTCCTCCACCGCCAGCCTCTGCAGGGCGGCGATCATCTTCTCCTGGTCGGCGGTGCCCTTCGGCTCGACCGCGATGTGCATCACCGGGGCGGGGAACTCCATCCGCTCGAGCACGACAGGGTGGTCGGCGTCGCTCAGGGTGTCGCCGGTGGTGACGTTCTTCATCCCCACCACCGCCGCGATGTCGCCGGCGAGCAGCTCGTCGATCTCCTCGCGCTTGTTGGCGTGCATGCGCAGGAGGCGCCCGATGCGCTCGCGGCGCTGCTTGGCGGAGTTGTAGACCGCCTGCCCGGAGCGCACCTGTCCGGAGTAGACGCGGATGTAGGTAAGCTGGCCGACGAAGGGATCGGCCATGATCTTGAACGCCAGCGCGGCGAAGGGCGCCTTGTCGCTGGTCTCGCGAACCAGGTCCTCTCCCGTCTTCGGGTCCTTGCCGTGCACGGGCGGGATGTCGAGCGGGCTGGGCAGGTAGTCCACCACCGCGTCGAGGATCTTCTGCACGCCCTTGTTCTTGAAGGCGCTGCCGCAGATGACGGGAAAGCACTTCAGCGCCAGCGTGCCCTTGCGGATGGCGCGCTGGAGCAAGTCGCGAGGGACGTCGCCCTTCTCGACGTAGGCGTGGAGCGCGTCGTCATCGTACTCGGCCACCTCTTCGACCAGCTTGTGGTGGTACTCCCGCGCCTGCTCGCGCAGGTCGCCGGGGATCTCGAAGGCGACGACGTTCTCGCCCTTTTCACCCTCGAACCGGAGCGCCTGCATCTCCACCAGGTCGACGACGCCGGTGAACTTCTCCTCGGCGCCGATGGGGAGCTGGATGCAGACCGGCTTGGCGGCCAGGCGGTCGACGAGGGTGCGCACCGACATGAAGAAGTCGGCGCCGACGCGATCCATCTTGTTGATGAAGCAGATGCGCGGGACCCGGTACTTGTCGGCCTGGTGCCAGACCGTCTCGCTCTGCGGCTCGACGCCGTTGACGCCGTCGAACACCGCCACCGCGCCGTCGAGCACCCGCAGCGAGCGCTCCACCTCGATGGTGAAGTCGACGTGCCCGGGGGTGTCGATGATGTTGATCTGCTGGCGGGGCCTGCCCGAGGGATCGTTCTCCGGCGGCCAGAAGCAGGTGGTGGCGGCGGCGGTGATGGTGATGCCGCGCTCCTGCTCCTGCTCCATCCAGTCCATCACGGCGGTGCCTTCGTGGACCTCGCCGATCTTGTAGCTGACCCCCGTGTAGAAGAGGATCCGCTCGGTGGTCGTGGTCTTGCCCGCATCGATGTGCGCCATGATGCCGATGTTGCGGCAGCGCTCGAGGGGGAAGGTGCGGGCCACGGCGGAAACCTCGTTCGGTGCGGGCGCTTGCGCGCCTTCCTGGACTGGATGAAGGACTGCCTGAGAAAGAACGGACTTCCTCAGCGGACGCGGGCTTTTACATGGCGCGGGACGCCGCGTCAAGTCTTTGGCCGTGCTAGCTTTCGAGCGATGGATCCGACCGCCGCCCGCTTCGACGCCGCGCTCGAGAACGCGAGGAGGTTCTTCGTGGGGCAAGCCGACGTGCAAAAGGCCTTGCGCAAGCTCGCCCGGCTGCTCGACGAGGAGGGGATCGCCTACGCGATCGCCGGGGCGATGGCGTTGAACGCGTACGGATATCAGCGCGTCACCGTGGACGTGGACGTGCTGCTGACGCGCGCGGGGCTCGATGCCTTCAAGGCGAGGCACCTCGGCCGCGGCTACGTGGAGAAGTTCGCCGGCAGCCGCGGCCTGCGCGACGCCGAGCACGGCGTGAACATCGACGTGCTGGTCGCGGGCGAATACCCGGGCGACGGCAAGCCCAAGCCGGTGACGTTTCCGGATCCTTCCGTCGCGGTGCGAAGCGGTGGCATTGCCCCCTGCTCCCTCTCGACAAGCTGGCGGAGCTGAAGCTCGCCTCCGGGCTTTCCGCGCCGCACCGGCTCAAGGACCTCGCCGACGTTCTGGAACTGATTCGCGCGGCGGACCTTCCGGAGGACTTCGCTGCCCGGCTCGACGAGTCGGTGCGCGAGAAATACGATGAACTGTGGACCGCAGCCCAAGGAGCGCCGGCGGAGTAGCGGCGTCACCGGACCGCGGCGCGACGAATCATGAGCCAGAGGAGCAGCCGTCTCACGCCTCCGGCTTTAGCACGGGTACCCATCACGGTGGTCGAAACGCTCTACCGATAGTCCCACCGACATGGCTCGACGAGGGGCGGTTGTTCTCGCGTGCTTGATTGCGTCAGGCGCGGCACGCGCGCAAGGCGGTCCAAACCCGCAGGATTTGCGCGAGACGCGCTGGTACGGGTGGCAGCTGATGCTCGCGGACGCCGCGTCGGTCGGGCTCATCTACGCGGGAGCGCAGGGCGACAGCGGCACGCTCGCGGCGCTCGGAGTCGTGGGGTTCCTTGCGCTGCCGCCGATCATCCACCTGGCGCACGGCGGCGAGGGGGACGCGATCAAGAGCTTCGCCGTCCGCGCCGCGCCGGTGGGGCTCAGCCTGGCCATCTTCGCCGCGCTCCACCCGGACTGCGGCGAAGGATGCGGCGAGTTGTTCATTCCCTTCCTCGGCGTCTTCCTCTCCGGCGTCGGCGCGATCGTAGACTGGGCCTTCTTCTCCAGCGAAACCGTCGCGCCCCGCCTGTCGATCCGCCCCACGCTGCCGATGGGCGACCCGGCCTCGCGCGGGCTCGCCTTGACCCTGCGGTTCTGAGCCTGGTCGAAGCGGGAGGAGCCGGCTTTGCCGGCGACGGTCGAAGCCCGGAGGGCGCAGCATTGGCGACGGGCCGCCCCTTCCGGAGCAGCCCCGCAGCGATGGACGACGTTCCGGGCGGGCTTACCAGCGGTAATGCGCGAAGGCCTTGTTGGCCTCCGCCATCTTGTGCGTGTCCTCGCGCTTCTTCACCGCGTTGCCGCGGTTGTTGGCCGCGTCCATCAGCTCGGCGGCGAGCTTCTGGTCCATGGTCTTCTCGCCGCGGTCCTTGGCGTACTCGATCAGCCAGCGCATCGCCAGCGCCACGCGGCGGTCCTGCCGCACTTCCACCGGCACCTGGTAGGTGGCGCCGCCCACGCGGCGGCTCTTCACCTCGAGCACGGGCTTGACGTTGTCGAGCGCCTTCTTGAAGACCTTGAGGGGATCGTCGTTGGTGCGCTGCTGCACCAGATCCAGCGCGCGGTAGGCCACGCGCTCGGCGACCGACTTCTCGCCCTTGCGCATCATGTCGTTGATGAACTTGGCGAGCAGGCGATCCTGGAACTTCGGGTCGGGGAGGATGCGGCGCTTTGCGACTTCGCGGCGGCGAGGCATGTCTGGAGGTTCCTTCTCAGCTCGGGCGCTTGGCGCCGTACTTGGAGCGGCCCTGCTTGCGGCCGGCGACGCCCACGCTGTCGAGGGTGCCGCGGATGATGTGATAGCGGACGCCCGGCAGGTCCTTGACGCGGCCGCCGCGGATCATGACGACCGAGTGCTCCTGGAGGTTGTGGCCGACCCCGGGGATGTAGCTGGTCACTTCCATCCCGTTGGTGAGGCGCACGCGGGCCACCTTGCGAAGCGCCGAGTTCGGCTTCTTCGGGGTGGTGGTATAGACGCGCGTGCACACCCCGCGCTTCTGCGGGCAGCGGGTCATCGCGGGGGCTTTGCCCTTGTAGACGACCTTGTCGCGGCCCTTGCGAATCAACTGGCTGATCGTCGGCATCCGTGCCTTTCAACAGGACCGCCGCCAAGGAGTGCCGGCGGCGGCAACAAAATCGGTGACTTGTCCTGCGGCCACACGTATCTGGCCGAAAAGAGGCGCGCATCATACTGACGGTTCTCTTGCTGTCAAGCGGGAGTGTCGGCATTCTGGCGCCCGCATGCTCGCCCGAACCAAGACCAGGAAGCCAGGTTGAGCGCCCCCCGCAGGATGACCCTGCTCGACTGCGTGGGGCTGGGCATCAACGGGATCATCGGTACCGGGATCTTCCTCCTTCCCGCGCGCGTTTTTGCCGCGGCGGGCGGGTTTTCCTGGGCCGCCTGGATCGCCATCGGCGCCGTCTGCCTCCTGGTCGGCCTCTGCTTCTGCGAGGCCGCCGGGCGCGCCGACCGGAACGGCGGACCCTATCTCTATGCGCGCGACGCCTTCGGCCGCTGGGTGGGCGTCGGCGTGGGCTGGATGGCGCTCGCCGCCAACATCTTCGCCTATGGCGCCGTCGCCCGCGGCTTCGGGCGCAATCTCTCCTTCCTCGTGCCCACCCTGAACCGCGCCGGGCCGCAGACCGCGCTCGCCGTCGCGGTCATTGGCGGGCTGGCGGCGCTCAACTACCGCGGCATCAAGCCCGGCGCCCTGACCAGCGACTTCTTCAGCGGGGCCAAGCTCGTCCCCATCCTGCTCTTCGTCGGCGCGGGGCTCTTCTTCATCGACTGGCACCGGCTCGACGTGCCGCCGCCCGGCGGCGCCAGCCACCTGGAGGCGCTCAAGGTGGGCGGGTTCGCCGCCCTCTTCGCCTGCACCGGCTTCGAGTACGTGCCGGTGGCCGCGGGGGAGACCGACAACCCGCGGCGCAACGTGCCGCTGGCGCTCTTCTTCGCGCTCTTCGGCTCCATCCTGCTCTACGTCCTGGTGCAGCTCGTCTTCCTCGGCACGCATCCCAACCCGGCCCTGGCGGACAAGCCTCTGGCGGAGGCGGCCAGCGCATTCGCGGGTCCCTGGGCCGGGCGCTTCGTGGCGGTGGGCTCGGTCATCTCCAGCTTCGGCTATCTCACGGCCGTGGCGGTGGTGACGCCGCGGTACCTGTCGGCGCTGAGCGAGAACGGCGAGCTGCCGCTGGTGCTCGCGCGCAAGCACCCGCGCTTCGGCACGCCGTCCGTCTCCATCCTCTGCACCGCGCTCATCTGCGCCGCCATGGCGGTGTGGGTGGACTTCGATCGCGGGGCGGATCTGAACAACGCGGCCGTCTTCGCGCAGTACGTGCCCACCTGCATCGCCGTGCTGGTGCTGCGCCGCAAGCGCGGTCCGAGCACGTTCCTGCTGCCCCTGGGGCCGCTGATTCCCCTCCTCGCGACTTGCGGCTGCCTCCTCTTCCTCAACGGCATCCAGCCCGCCGACGCGGCCTTCTCCGCCGGCACGCTGGCGATCGGCCTCGCGCTGCATGCCGCCTACCGCGTCTACGCCGGACGGCGCAGCGCGCTCGGAGCCGGGTAGTTGGGCCTGCTGCTCGCCCTCCTGCTCGCCGCCGCGCCGGAGGCGAACCTTTCGCTCTTGCGCCCCGCGAGCGGCAGCGACGGCCTGCTCGGCGTGGAGGGCGGGCGGCCGCCGCAGTCGCCGGACGATCCGCTCGAGCTGCAGCTCGGCTTCGACGCCGGGTACAAGCCGGTGCGTCTGGGGCCGGCCGGACGCATCGAGTCGCGGCTCGGAGGATGGGCGCAGCTCGCCGCGCGGCTCAGCGAAGGCCTGTCGATCTTCGCGCAGCTTCCGGTCACGCTGCGCCAGGCCGGCGACGTCTCCGCCCTCGGCATCCCCCAGCCGGCGTTCGGCTTCACGGTGGGAGACGTCCGGGTGGGTGCGCGACACGGCTTCCTCCGCGGGCCGCTCGACCTCTCGGCGCAGCTCTCGCTGGAGCTCGCCACCGGCGCCGCGGGGTCGCTCACCGACGAGCCGCGCATTGCCGTCGAGGCGCTGGTGTCGGCCTCGCGCCGGCGCGGGCCGTGGGAGCTGATCGGGAACGCGCTCGTGGACTTCCGGGCGCCCAGCGACGTCGGCCCGGTGAAGCTGGGCACGTCGCTGGGACTGCGAGGCGGCGCAGCCTACTGGTTCTCGCCGCGCGCCCGCGCCTATGGAGAGATCGACGTGAGCTCCTCGTTCCGGGCGCTGGCGCAGGAGTCCATTCCCGCCGAATGGCGCGCCGGAGGGACGGTCTGCGCCACGCCGGTGCTGGCGGTGGACCTCGCCGGCGGAACCCGCCTCGACAACGGGCTCGGGGCGCCGTCGCTGCGCGGCGTGGTGGCGGTGCGCTACTCGCCGCAGCTCTGCCGCCCGCCGAAGGTGGAGACGCAGGAGCCCGGGCTCGCCGAGCTGATGGCGCGCATCGCCGAGGA
>DASSQZ010000099.1:0-41891 GCA_035702105.1 Myxococcales bacterium
CGGGCAGCGCCGCCGCCACGAAATGAACGCCGTGCCCCCGGCGCGACAGCTCGCGCCCCAACTCGCCGGCGGCCACGCCGCTGCCGCCCAGCGTATGGAAGCAGAGCAAGGCGACGTTCACGGCCGCAGGTCCTTCACCGAAGCCTCGCCGGGCTGGATGGCGCCGAGCACCGCCGCTTTCAGCCGGGCAAGGCCGAAGTGCGCCGCGTAGAAAGGCAGCGAGTGCACCCTTTCTTGTGGAACGCCGCCGGGGAACAGCGACGCCTGCAGCCGATCGAGGCGGTCGACCAGCGTCCGATCCTCCTCCGCGAGGGCGTGCGCGTGCCGCTCCGCAAAGCGGGCCACGGCCGTCTCCACCGAGACCTGCGTCCGCCGGGCAGCGCGCGCCAGCGAGGGGTGCTTCTTCGCCGCCGCCGACAGCGCGTCCGGCAGCCCGCCCAGAAGCCTGCGGGCGAGCTCGTCCGGCGCCTCGTGCCCGCGCCTTCCCAGCCGTCCGATCAACTCGTCGCGCGGCACCTCCGCCTCCGCCGGCGAGAGCGCGAGTGCGCGCAGGAGCCCGTCGGTGCGCGCGTCGACCAGCCGGAAGCGGGCGCGGGGCACCGCCAGCGCCGGGCGGATGCCGAGCAGCGGATAGAGCGGCGCCACCTGCGCGAGGTAGCCCAACTCCGCAGGACCGCCGACGTACCCGACCGCCGGCAGCAGCGCGTCCTGGAAGAGCGGGCGCAGCAGCGCGCTGCAGGAGAAGCGCAAGGGTGAATGTCGGGCGGCCTGCAGAACGTCCGCGCGCGCAACCTCTCCGCCCCCGTCCACCTGGAACTTCGCGCCGTCCTGCTGCAGCCTGCGCCGCGGTCCGTCCGGCGCATCGCCGTGGAAGAAGACCAGCGGCGAGTCCCGGCGCACGTTGACCTGCTCGCGCAGCCCCGCGGCATCGAGAGCAGCGCCCCGGGCGATGAGGGCGTCGTCGATCTCGCCGGCGCGCTCGATCGCTGCGGTGTACAGCGGCGAGGCGGCGCGCGCCATCTCCGGACAGCGCGGGTCGAGGAAGACGAGGCCCTCTTCGGCGAAGACCGCGCCGAGCAGCATCGCGAAGGCCTGCGCGATCGGGCGTCCAGGCACGTAGGCCGCGCGCAGCGGCTCGAGGATCTCCGCGGCAAAGGGCTGGGAGGCAAGCGCGTCGGAGAGCGCGGCCAGGAGCGGCTCCACGTCCTTCGTCAGGGTCCGGTGCGCGACCGACGAGCGCTCCCCCGCGTCCGGCAGCGACAGGTGGAGCGCGGGCGGCACATGGCACGAGGCGATCTCCGCGAAGTCATGGTCCTCGGTCTGCAGCCAGAACACCGGCACGGTGCGCGCCCCGGTCTCCGCCTCCAGCGCGCGCGCCCACACCACCGCCGTGGCGGCCTTGTAGAACGTGTACAGGGGACCGAGAAAGAGGCCCACCTGCTGTCCGGTGACCACCGCGACGGTGCCCGGCTGCGAGAGCAAGTCGAGGTTCCTCGCGCGCGCCTCGCTCGCCGGCAATGCGCTCTGCTGCTCCGCCAGCGCGGACAGCACCTCGGGCCTGACGCGCTGCTCCCTGCGCGCGCGCACCTCGTCGCGCCAGGCCTCGCGCCGGCGGAAGCCGTCCGGGAGCAGCGCAGTCGCGCGCGGCTCGGAGGCGAGGAAGGGCGGCGCGAACGGGACCTTCATGGGGGCGCGCATCCTAACGCCGGACAGGGGCCGGTATTCCGGCGCCGCCCCGGGCATTCCCGCGCGCCGTGCGCGTTCTTGCACCGGACGCGGGGCGACATGGGGTCGCCCGCGTCTATACTGGCGCCCTCCGATGACCGCACTGTTCCTGCTCGCGATGACCCTCTCGCCTTCCGTTCCCCCTGTCCAGCCCGATGCCTCGCACCTGCGGCGCATGCTGGAGCGGCTGCCCGAGGGAGCGCGGGTGCTCTACGTCGCGGCCCATCCCGACGACGAGAACACGCGCCTGCTCGCCTGGCTCGTCCAGGTGAAGAAGCTGCGGGCCGGATACCTGTCGATCACCCGCGGCGACGGCGGGCAGAACCTGATCGGAAAGGAGCAGGGCCCGGCGCTGGGGCTCCTGCGCACGCAGGAACTGCTCGCCGCCCGCCGTCTCGACGGCGCAGCGCAGTTCTTCACCAGCGCGCGCGACTTTGGCTATTCCAAGAGCGCGGAGGAATCGCTGCGCATCTGGGGCAAGGAGCGCATCCTCGAGGACGTGGTCTTCGTCGTGCGCACCTTCCGGCCCGAGGTGATCGTCACCCGCTTCAGCCCGGTGCCCTCGGAGACGCACGGGCAGCACACCGCCTCGGCGCAGCTCGCGCTGGAGGCGTTCACCAGGGCCGCCGATCCCTCCTACGGTTCCGCGGAGCTGAAGCGCATCGAGCCCTGGAAGGCGCGGCGCATCGTCTGGAACGCGTTCCAGGCCAACCCGAACGAGGACACCTCGCGCTTCCTGAAGATGGAGCTGAACCCCTACGACCCGGTCCTCGGCCTCTCCATGGGAGAGCTGGCCGGCGACAGCCGCAGCATGCACAAGAGCCAGGGGTTCGGAGCGCCGCGGCGCATCGCGCCCACGCCGGAGCTGTTCCAGGTGCTGGCCGGAGAGCCGATGAAGGAATCGTTCCTCGACGGCGTTACGAGCAATCCACCCCGCGGTCCGATCAGGGACGCGCTCGACAAGTTCCGCGACGATGCTCCGGAAGTGGCTATTCCCGCGCTCGCCGCCGCATATGCCGGTCAGGAAACCGTGCATACCGTCGACGCCGCGCCTCAAGAAGACATCGCGGAGGCGATTGTCGCGTGCGCTGGTCTCGTGCTCTCAGTGACGAGTGACCTTCCGGCGGTCGCGCCGGGGATGGAGCTGCCGATCACGGTCACGGTCTTGCAGCGGCGACCCGCGCCCATCGAGGTTCTCTGGGTGACCGTGTCGAGCCGGGAGGTTGCCGCACCAGGTACGTTGAAGGTTGGGCAGCTCTTCACGCAGAAGGCTTCGGTCAGTGATCTGCCGTCGCCGCTCAGCTCGGACCCGGCGTGGCTACGCCGAGGTCCGGAGGCAGGCTGGTATGCAGTGGACGCGCTCGAGGACCGAACGCGACCAGAACCCGATCCGCCGCTCTCCGCGGAATTCACGCTGCGGGTGTACGAACAGACGATCAGAGTCCGGCGCCCCATCGTGCAGCGCTGGGTCGATCCGGTCATCGGCGAGCGCACCCGCGCCGTGGACCTGGCTCCGCCGGCCACCATCGACGCCGCCTTTCCGGCCTTGCTCCTTCCCGACGCGTCGCCCCGCCCGCTGCGGGTCGCCGTTCGCGCCTCTGCCGGCGCGGTGGCGGGCACCGCCACGGTGGAAGCCCCCGATGGCTTCGAGATCGCGCCGCGCGAGCTTCCCTTCAAGCTGGACGCCGCGGGGGCCGAGGTGGAGCTCACCTTCACGGTCCGCCCCGGCCCCCGGGCGCGCGACGGGCAGGCGCGGCTCGCGCTGCGCATCGGCGACCGGACCTGGGACCGGGGACTGCGGCGCATCGACCACGCGCACGTTCCGCCGCAGACGTGGCACCCGGAGTCGCGCATCCGGCTGGTGCGCTTCGACCTGCAGCGCGGGCGCGTGCGCAGCGTCGGCTACGTTCCCGGCGCGGGGGACGACGTCGCCGAGGTGCTGGCGCAACTGGGCTACGACGTCACGCTCCTCGACGAGGTGGCGCTCCGCCAGCGCGACCTGTCCGCCTTCGACGCCATCGTCCTCGGCGTCCGCGCCTACAACGTCCACGAGTGGCTCGCGGCGCTGAAGCCGCGCCTCTTCGACTACGCGGCGCGGGGCGGCGTGGTGGTGACGCAGTACAACACCAGGAACTTCATCTCCAGGCTGCCCGAGCCGCTCGGCCCCTACGAGATGACGGTCGCGCAGCATCGGGTCACCGACGAGACGGCGGAAGTCTCGTTCGCGCAGGACGATGCCGTGCTGCACGTTCCCAACCCCATCCACGCCGCCGACTTCTCCGGCTGGGTGCAGGAGCGCGGGCTCTACTTCGCCGAGAAGTGGGACGGCCGCTACGCCGCGCCGCTTTCCATGCACGACCCCGGAGAGCCGCCGCTGCGCGGGTCGCTCCTGGTGGCGCGCTACGGCAAGGGCCGATTCGTCTACACCGGGCTGGCCTTCTTCCGCCAGCTTCCCGCAGGCGTGCCCGGCGCCGCGCGGCTGTTCGCCAATCTCCTGGCCCGCGATGCCGATGTCCGCTGAGCGCGGGGAGGCGCCGCTGCGTCTTCTCTCCGCGGCGGTGCTGCTCGCCCTGGCGGCGGAGATCGTCCTGCTCGTCCTGCTCGGCTGGGCCGCATCGTGAGGCCGGTGGACTGGGCGGTGCTCTGCGCCACCGTCCTCGCCATCGTGCTCTGGGGCGTGTGGAAGACGCGCCGCGTGGCCACCGCCGACGCCTACCTGCGCGGCGAAGGCGAGCGCTTCTGGACCATCGGCCTCTCCATCATGGCCACCCAGGCGAGCGCCATCACCTTCCTCTCGACGCCAGGGCAAGCCTACGAGGACGGCCTCGGCTTCCTTCAGTTCTACTTCGGCCTGCCCATCGCCATGGTGCTGCTCGCCTGGTGGGTGGTTCCCATCTACCGCAGGCTGCGCGTCTATACCGCGTACGAATACCTGGAGACCCGCTTCGACCGGAAGACGCGCGTCCTCACCGCCGCCATCTTCCTGGTCTCGCGGGGGCTCGCCGCGGGCATGTCGCTGTACGCGCCCGCGCTGGTGCTCACGGCCGTGCTGGGCTGGCCGCTGCAGATCACCAACCTGACCATGGGCGCCCTCGCCGTGCTCTACACCGTCTCCGGCGGCACGCGCGCGGTCAGCGTCACGCAGAGCTGGCAGATGGGCATCATGCTCTCGGGCATGCTGGCGGCGTTCCTCTTCGTGCTGCACGCGCTGCCCGCCGGCGTGGGACTGACCGGAATGGTCAAGGTCGCGGGCGCCCTGGGAAAGATGCAGGCGGTGGACCCCTCGCTGCGCCTCGACACCCGCTACACGCTCTGGTCCGGGCTCATCGGCGGCCTCTTCGTCGCCCTGGCCTACTTCGGCACCGACCAGTCGCAGGTGCAGCGCTATCTCGGCGGCGCTTCTTTGCGCGAGTCGCGCACCGGCCTGCTCTTCAACGCGCTGATCAAGGTGCCGATGCAGTTCCTGGTGCTGATGGTGGGCATCTCGGTGGTGGTCTTCCACCAGTTCGAGCGCCCGCCGCTGCTCTGGAACGGCGTGGCCGAGGCGCAGGCGCGAAAGGTGCCCGCGGTCGCTGCCCGGCTCGACGCGCTCGACGCCCGCCTCTCCCGCATCTTCGAGGAGAAGCACTCGGCGGTGCAGCGGATGCTGCAGGGCGACTCCTCGGCGAAGGCGACGATCCGCGCCGGCGAGGAGGAGGAGCGCGCCGTCCGCCGCGACGCGCGCGCGCTGGTCCGGGCGCCCGGCCAGGCCAGCGACGCCGACTCCATCTTCCTCTCCTTCGTGCTCCACCACTTCCCGCCGGGCCTGGTGGGGCTGCTCCTCGCGGTGATCATCTGCGCGGCGCTCTCCGCCACCGCGAGCGCGCTCAATGCGCTCGGCGCCACCAGCGCGGTGGACTTCTACCGCCTCTGGAAGCCAGACTCGACCGATGCCCAGCGGCTGCGCGCGGCCCGGCTCGCCACGGTGGGATGGGGCCTCGTCGCCATGTCCTTCGCCGCCTTCGCCTCGCTGCTCGACAACCTCATCCAGGCCGTCAACATCCTCGGCTCCATCTTCTACGGCCCGATGCTGGGCGTCTTCCTCGCCGGCTGGATCCTGCCGCGGGTGCGGGGGACCGCCGCCTTCGCCGCGACACTCTGCGCGCAGGCCTGCGTGGTGGCGCTCTGGCTCGGCACCAGCCTCGGATACCTCTGGTACAACGTCGCGGGCTGTGCTCTCGTCCTCCTGCTCGCGCTGATCCTGCAGGCGGCCCTGGAATACTGGCGCCCGTCTCGCGTTCCATCGTCCACCGCCTGATCCACCCCGGGGGATCAACCATGAATGTCCGAGTCGCGCTTTCGCTCCTGCTTCTTGCAGCCGGTCCCGTGTTCGCGCAGCGCCTGCCTGGCCCGCCCAGCGGCGACAACCAGCGCGCCACCGTCACGCAGGACATCGGCCCCGTGACCGTATCGGTGAACTACTCCAGCCCGCGCGTCGTCCTCAAAGGCGACGACCGGCGCGGCAAGATCTGGGGAACGCTGGTTCCCTACGGCATGACCGACCTGGGCTTCAACAACTGCAAGAGCTGCCCCTGGCGCGCGGGGGCCAACGAGAACACCGTCTTCACCGTCTCCCACGACGTGAAGGTGCAGGGGCAGCCGCTGCGCGCAGGCAGGTACGGGCTGCACATGATTCCCGGCAAGGACGAGTTCACCGTCATCTTCTCCAGGAATTCCAGCTCGTGGGGAAGCTTCTCCTACGACCCGAAGGAGGACGCGCTCCGGGTGACGGCGAAGCCGCAGAAGAGCGACTATCACGAGTGGCTCACCTACGAGTTCACCGAGCGCGAGCCGGCCAGGGCCACCGTCGCGCTGAAATGGGAGGATCTGGCAATCCCCTTCACCATCGCCGTCGACGGTGCGGAGGCGATCTACGTGGCGGAGATGCGCGACGCATTGCGAGGCTCCACCGGATTCGACTGGCACAACCTGGTGCAGGCGGCGAACTACACCGCGCAGCACAAGGTGGCCCTCGCCGACGGACTCGCCTGGGCGCAGCGCGCGGTCAACCCGGCGGTGGGCGGCCAGGAGAATTTCACCACCCTGATGACGCTGTCGCGGCTTCAAGATTCGAACGGCCACGCCGAGGACGCGAAGAAGACCTGGAGCAAGGCGATGGCCGATCCCTCCGCCACGCCGATCGACATCCACCAGGTGGGGCGCACCCTCATCGCCGAGGGCAAGAAGCAGGAGGCGCTCAAGGTCTTCCAGATCAACGCGCAGCGCTTCCCCGACAAGTGGCCGGTGCACGTCGGGCTGATGCGCGGCTACGCCGCGGTGGGCGACAAGGACCGCGCCCTCGCCGAGGCGCGCCTCGCGGTGAAGCAGGCGCCGGACGAGGCCAACCGCAAGAGCCTGGAGCAGGCGATCAAGAAGCTCGAGGAAGGCAAGAACGTCAACTGAACCGGCCGGCGGCCCGCAGCGGGCGGGCCGCGCCGGGCGGAACGTCTCAGCGCAGCGCCTTGCGAAGCTCGGCGGCCCGCTTGCGGATCTTGGGATCGCCGCTGTCGATCTCCACCGAGGAGAGCCGGTTGCGGAGCGCCGGCGGCGGCTTGAGCGTGCCCGCCTTCTGCAGCTCCTCCAGCCGCCCCAGCGCCCTCTCCATGATGGCGTCGTCGGGATGGCCGAGGAGCCGGTCGAGCAGGCGCGCGTCGTCGGGAAGCTCGTTCTTCTTCAGGAACTCGGTCGCGGCCGCGTAGAACGCCTTGGTGTCCTCGATGGCGTAGAGCTTCTTGCGCTCCTCGTCGCGCTCGGCCTCGCCGGCATCCTGCGCGGTGCGCAGGTGCTCTGGCAGCGGCGCTCCGCCGGAAAAGAGCCGATCGAGGTTGGTCTTGTACTTGGTGTAGCCGGTCGAGCTCTCGAATCGCTCGCGCTCGCGCGAATCGCGGCGGGTAGAACCCCCGCTGTGATCGCGCATCTTGTCGATTTCACGCCAGCTTTTCTTCGGTCGCGGGTTGTCGTCGTCGGTCACAGGTTCTCCACAGGCGTCCACAGGATAGCAAGATTGCGCTTCACAGGCTCGTTGCGCGAAGGAATGTCACACCCCTCTGCGCAGGATGGACCTCGTGAGCGCTCCGGCCAGCGTCGTTTCCCTGCCGCACGGGCGGGTCCCGCCCCACAACCTCGACGCGGAGAAGAGCCTGCTCGGCGGCATCCTGCTCGACAGCCAGGCGTTCGCCGAGGTGGTCGAGGTGGTTCGCGCCGACGAGTTCTACCGCGACGCGCACCGCAAGGTGTTCGAGGCGATGAGCGTCCTGTTCGGCAAGGGGCAGCCCATCGATCGCATCACCGTCAAGGACGAGCTCACCGCCCAGGGCGCGTTCGAGGCGGTGGGCGGCGACGAGTTCATCGACCTGCTCGACAAGATCGTCCCCACGGCCGCGAACCTGGCCTACTACGCGAAGATCGTCCATGAGAAGGCGCTGGCGCGCCGCCTGATCGAGGCCGCCAGCACCATCGCCCAACTCGGCTACGAGCAGCACGGCGAGGTGGGCGACTTCGCCGACGAGTGCGAGCGCCGCATCTTCGCCGTCACCGAGCAGCGCAACACCGTCTCGTTCGAGGCGGTGAAGCCGGTCATCGCCCGCGTCTTCAAGAACATCGAGGCGCTCTACGAGCGGCAGGAGGAGATCACCGGCATCCCCAGCGGCTTCGCCGACCTCGACCGGCTCACCTCGGGGTTCCAGCCGGGAGATCTGGTGATCCTGGCGGCGAGGCCCAGCATGGGGAAGGCACAGCCCCTCGACGCGCCCGTGCTGACGCCGGCAGGGTATGTTCCCATGGGCGAGATTCAGCCGGGGTCGCTCGTGATCGGACGCGACGGCAAGCCGCACCGCGTGCTGGCGGTCTTTCCGCAGGGCGACAAAGAGATCTTCCGGGTGCAGTTCACGGATGGCGGCAGGGCCGAGTGCTGCGACGAGCACCTCTGGTCAACCACCACGCGAACGGAAAGCCGACGGCCCGGCGGCGAGGGTTCGGTCAAGTCGTTGGCCGAGATCCGTCGCACGCTCCACGTTGCGGGAGAACCCGAGCGGCTCAATCACCGGGTGCCGACCGTCGCGCCGGTCGAGTTCGGCCCCCGCGAGAGGGCTCTGCTCCTGCCGCCATATCTGCTCGGATTGCTGCTGGGGGACGGCAGCTTTCGCGGCGTGACGATCCGGTTCGATGGCGCCGAGGCAGACGTCCATCAGCGGCTCCGCGATCAGCTCCCTGTGGAAGACACCGTGACGCGCGATGGACTCACCGCGCGCGTCCACCGCCGGCGCGAGGAACCCACGCACCAGATGCACGGGCTGCTCACGGCCCTTGCCGCTTTCGAACCGGGCATGCGGGGCCCGAGCATCCGTGAACTGTGCGAGGCGACGGAAACGCCGTACCCGAACGTCGTGCATGGGCGCCTCGTCAGCCTTCGAGCGAAGGGCCTCGTCGAATGGGAACCGAACCGGACGCGGTCCGTACGCCTGACCGATGCAGGCCGGAGGCGCGCCGCCGAGAGCTGCCCTCCGCCGCTGCGGCGTTCGAGCACGCGGTTGGCGCTGGAGCACTACGGTCTCGATGGCTTGAGCAGCAAGGAGAAGTTCATTCCCGAGGACTACCTCTACGCCGCTGTCACCGAGAGGCTCGATCTCCTCCGCGGGCTGCTCGACACCGACGGACACGTGATCGTCCCCGGAGGCCAGGCCGTCGAGTTCACCACCACCTCTCCGCGACTCGCCGACGGGGTGGTCTGGCTCGTCCGGTCGCTGGGAGGCATCGTTTCCAGGCGCGAGAAGACCACCTCCTACGAATACCTCGGCGAGCAGCGCACCGGAGCTCCGGCAACCCGTCTCCGTTTCTGGTTCGCCAACGGGATCGTCCCCGTGAGCTCGGAAAAGCATCTCTCGCGCTGGCGGACTGGCCCCGGAAAATTCGTTGGCCGCTTCATCGAGTCGGCAGAACCGATCGGCAAGAAGCCTTGCCAGTGCATCCTCATCGACAGCGAAGATCACCTCTACGTGACGTCCGATTTCGTCGTCACTCACAACACCGCCTGCGTACTCAACATCACCACGCACGTCGGGTGCCGGGCGCAGTACCAGGGCAAGCGCTGCGGCGTCGGCATGTTCTCGCTGGAAATGCCGAAAGAGCAGTTGGTGATGCGCATGCTGGCGAGCGAGGCGCGGGTGGACTCACAGCGCATCCGCACCGGCAGGCTGATCGAGAGCGACTGGGCCAAGCTCGCGCAGGCCGCCGGGGTGCTGGCCGACGCGAACATCCACATCGACGACACGCCGGCAGTCTCGGCGCTGGAACTGCGCGCCAAGTGCCGGCGCCTCTTCGCCAGGTACGAGGGCACCGATCAGCCCATCCGCCTGATCGTGGTCGATTACCTCCAGCTCATGCGAGGCAACGAGCGCATCGACAGCCGCGAGCAGCAGATCAGCGAGATCTCGCGCTCGCTCAAGGCGCTGGCGAAGGAGCTGGCCATCCCGGTGGTCGCGCTCTCGCAGCTCAATCGATCATTGGAAAAGCGGCCGGACAAACGGCCGCTGATGAGCGACCTTCGCGAATCCGGCGCCATCGAGCAGGACGCGGACACCATCATGTTCATCTACCGCGAGGAGGTCTACGAGAAGGACAAGGAGGACGTGAAGGGCGTGGCCGAGATCATCATCGGCAAGCAGCGCAACGGCCCCATCGGCACTGCCAACCTGGCCTTCATCCACGAGCACACGCGCTTCGAGAACCTGGCGCGCGACTACACGCCGGGCGGAGGAGAATGATCGCTCTCGCGCTGCTGCTCGCCATCGACGTGGCGGTCACGGTGGACGACCTGCCCATCAACGGTCCCGAGATCCAGGGCGTCACGCGGATGGGCCTCGCGGAGAAGATGCTCGACGTCTTCCGGGCGCACGGGCTGCCGCCGGGGTACGGTTTCGTCAACGGCAGCAAGCCGGACCCGGGGGTGCTTGCGCTCTGGCGGGCCGCCGGGAATCCGCTCGGCAGATCCGGCACATTCCCTGCTGCACCTGGCGGCCATCGATGTGGAAATGCTGGACTGGCTGCTGAACAGCTACGAGCCGGCGGGTGTCCGCTGGATCACGCACAAGCTCTGCCGGTAGAGAACTAGACCGCGCCGCCTGCGCCGCCGCCTCCCGAGCGGCCGCCGCCGCCGCCGGAAAATCCGCCGCCGCCGCCTCCTCCTCCCCAGCCGCCCCCGCCGCCGCGGCCTCCGCCGATGAATACCGTCGCCTGCTTGCGCGGAATCACCTTGTCGTACTCGCGCCGGTAGCCGCACTGGCGGTTGGTGCAGGCCTGGGTCACGTGGGCCACGCCTTCGCTCCAGTAGGTGGGCTCGTCGAGGATCTCCTCGTCGATGGTCATCCAGGAGCCGTCCTTCGGACACTTGTGCGCGCGGATGGATGCCCAGACCACCGCGTTGACGATCAGCCCGATGACGAGCGCGATCCATCCGGCGCCGCTGCCCATCGCCAGGAGCGACGCGGCGGACACGCCGGTGAGTCCGGCGCCGGCGAGCCGGGCCTTCGCCCCGGGGAACTGGCGCCGCGCGCCGCTGGAGGCGAGCACGATGAGCAACCCGAGCATGCAGAGAACGGTGATTCCCAACCCACCGTAGTTCGCCGGACCGCCGTAGCCGGGCCTGCCGACGCCGCTCCCGCCGCGCATCGCGTCCTTGCCCGGCGCGGCGTCGCCTCCCGCCGCCGCGTCGGCGTTGATGACCGCCGCCAGCGCGTCGGCAACGTGCACCGCCGCGCCCGAATAGTCGTCGTTGCGCATGTACGGGAAGGCCTGCTCGGTGCGGATCTGCCCGACCTTGCCGTCCGGCAGGATGCCCTCGAGACCGTACCCCACCTCGATCCAGATCTGACGGTTACCGGGTTTTCCGGGCACGAAGAGCACGAGCACGCCGTCGTCCCGCTTGGTGCCGTGGCCCAGGCCCCACTTCTTGAAGAGCGCGTTCCCGTACTCCTCGCGCGACGAGTCGGCCATCATCTCGGGCGTCACCGTGGCCACCGCCAGCTGGGCCACGCCGGCGTGGTCGAGCGCAGAAGCCACCCGGGTGACGTGGGCCACCGCCCCCGCATCCAGGACGTGCGCGGCGTCGACCACGTAGCCGGTGAAATCGGGAAGGCTTGCCGCGAGAAGCAGCGCAAGAAGCATGCGCGAAGGATAACCCGGATCAGACGCCGAGGTTCGCGAGCGTGCGCGCCAGGCGCGAGGCGGCCATCTCGCTCGGCAGCTCGACCAGCGGCACCTGCGCGCCCTTGGCCTCGCTGCGCAGCGCCTCGAGCTTCTTGCCCGGCTTGTGCCCCGGATCCAGCAGGACCAGGTCGGTGCGCTTGTTGCCCAGCCGGGCCGCCGCGGCGGTGGCCGTGCGCACATCGCAGGCGTTCTTCAGCGTCCGCGAGACCTCCTTCAGCCACTTCGAGTCGTCGGAGACGAGGAGCACCCGCGGGCGGCTGGAGGGCGGCTGCAGCGGCAGCTCGATGAAGAAGCGCGTCCCGTTCTCGACGCTGCTCTCCGCCCACAGCTCGCCGCCGTGCCGCTCGGCGATGTCGCGGGCGATGCGCAGCCCGCGGCCGGGGCCCAGGCCCGCCAGCAGCTTGGGCAGCTCGGCGGCAGCGATCCCCTCTCCCTCGTCCTTCACCGAGATGCGCACGAACTTCGGGCTCGCGCGCCAGGCGCAGACCTCGATCTGGCTGCCCCTCGGCGAGAAGCGCAGCGCGTTGGAGATGAGGTTGTCGAGCAGGCGTCCGAGCAGCTCCGCGTCCGCGCGAAGCTCGACGGCGCGGGCAGGGGGCACCGCGAGCAGCAGCACTCCCCGCTGCCGGGCGGTGGTCTGCGCGTGCTCGACCGCGGTCTCGACGAGGCCCCCCAGGTCGAACGCGCTCACGTCGAGCACGGTGCGGTCGCGGCGCTTCGCGGCCTCGAGGATGCGCTCGGCAAGCCCGATGGCGCGCAGGCCCTGGCGGACGCAGGCCGCCGCGCACTCGCGCTGCCGCGCGGTCAGCGAGGTGTCGCGGGAGAGCAGCTCGGCGTTCCCGATCACCGTCTGCAGCGGGCTGCGGACGTCGTGGGCGGCGTCTGCGAGGCCGGCCTCGAGCGCCGCCACCCGCTCCCCCAGGCGCTCCATGCGGGCGAGGAGATCCTGTCGCTCCAGGACGGCCCGGAGCCGCCGGAAAAGAAGCTCGGGCTCGCCGGGCACCACCACGTCGTCCGCGCCGGCCGCGAAGTAGGATGCGCCGGGGGAGCCGAGCACCAGGAGCCATCCTGCGCGCGCACGGAAGGGCGCGAGATCCTTGGGATCTGCGGCGATGAGCACTTCGGCGCGCGACTCGCCGTCATCGGGAGCGGCGGGAATCCCGCCTCGCGTCAGCCGGGTGCAGAGCCGTCGCGCCTCGGCAACCGGAGCGGCGACGCGCACTCGAATTGGACTGCCCACCGGCATTTTTCCCCCGGACGCGCAAAAGAATATCGCGCGCCACCAGGTAGCGCCAACGGCCAGAAATCAAGCCACCCGGCCTGCGACAAGGTACTCGCGGTTCCCCGCCGGACCGCGGATGGGCGACTCCACCGAGCCCAGAACCTCGAGCCCAAGGTGCCGCAATTCCTCGCTGATTTCAGACACCACTCGCGCGTGGACGGCGGGGTCGCGCACCACGCCACCCTTGCCCACCTCCGCCCGCCCGGCTTCGAACTGCGGCTTCACCAGCAGGCAAACCCAGGCGTCGCGCGGTGTGAGCGCCGCCACCAGGGCAGGGAGGACCAGGCGCAGCGAAATGAAGGAGAGATCGGCGACGGCGGCGGAGCAGCGCTCCGGAAGCAGGAGGGCGCGCGCGTTCACGCGCTCGTGCACCACCACCCGCGCATCGGCGCGCAGCCGCGGATGGAGCTGCCCGCGGCCCACGTCCACCGCGTGCACCCGCGCCGCCCCGCGCTGGAGGAGCACGTCGGTGAACCCGCCGGTCGAAGCGCCCAGATCGACGCACACCCTGCCCTGGGGGCTGAGCGCGAAGTGGTCGAGGGCCTTCTCCAGCTTGAGCCCGCCGCGGGAGACGAAGGGGAGCTGCTCCTTGACCCGGAGCTCGACGCTTTCGTCGAGGAGCTGCCCCGGCTTCTCCACGCGGTGATCGCCTGCCACCACGCTGCCGGCGAGGATGAGCGCCTGCGCCCTCGTCCGCGACTCGGCCAGGCCGCGCGCCTGGAGCAGGACGTCGGCGCGGACCTTCACCGCCGCTGTTCGGGGGCCGCCGGCGGCGTCGGGCCAATCAGCGCGGCGATGCGCGCGAGCAGCCGCTCCATGTCGATGGGCTTGGAGAAGTAGTCCGCCGCGCCCGCGGCGAGTCCGGTGCGGATGTCCTGCGCCGTCTTCTTGGCGGAGATGAAGATGACCGGGATGTCGCGGAACTCGTCGTTCTTCTTCACCGCGCGGCAGAGCTCGAACCCGTCGATCCAGCTCATCATCACGTCGAGGAGGATGAGGTCGGGCCGGTCGACGTGCAGGGTGGAGATGAGGCGCAGGCCGTTGGCAGCCTGGGCCACCTCGTAGCCCTCCAGCTCGAGAGCCATCTTCAGCATCTCGCGGGTCTCACGGTCGTCGTCGACGATGATGATCTTCTTGCGGGCTGCCATCTGGTCTCCGCCGCCGCCGCCTCTCCGGATTACCTGTCCTGTCCCGAGAACGGCGCTGCCCGATCGCCTTCGAGGAGGACTTCAACCTTGCGCTCCGCCTCTTCCAGCTTCGCTGCGGAGGCGCGGGCCAGCCGGATGCCCTCCTCGAACGCGGCGATGGACTCCTCCAGGGAAAGCCCGCCGCCTTCCAGCCGCTCGACCACCCGGGAAAGGCGCTGGAGCAGGTCCTCGTACTTCTCCGCGGCGGGCTGGATGGCAGGATCGGCCACGGTCCTGCTCTAACACCGCCCTGCTGTCGGGGCCAGTCCCGCGCAAGGCAAAGGTCCGCAGTGAATGCTTTCGCCGGCGCGGCCGGCCTTCATGCGTCCGTCCCGTCGTCACGCGACACCACCTGCGCGGAGAGCTCGCCTGCGTGCACGCGGATGCGCAGCCGCTCGCCCGGCGCGACCTGCGCGGCGTCGGTCACCGCGTGACCCCGCGGGTCGAACGCCACCGCGTACCCGCGCGCCAGCACCCGCAGCGGCGACAGTGCGTCGAGGCGTCCGGCCAGGCCCTCGAACCGGTGCCGGCGCGCCGCGAGGGCGCGTTCGAGAAGCGAGCGCAGCTTCTGCTCCCTCTCCCTCACCTCCCGGTCCATCCGATGCAGCCGCTCGCGGGGGTGCTGCGCCGCCAGCCGCTCGCCCAGCTTGCGGAGCTGCGCTGCCCGCGAGGAGATGGCGTCGTGGGTGAGATCCTCGACCCGCTGGCGCAGCCGATCCAGCCTGAGCTGGCGCTCGCCGATGAGCCGCCGCGGGTCGGCCACGCGGCCGCGCGCCTTGTCGAGCAGCGCGCGCTTTCGCTCCAGCTGCGAGCGCAGCGCGCGCACCAGCCGGCCGCGCCTCTGAGCCACGTCGGCGGAGAGCTCCTCCTTCACCCGGGCGATCAGCTCGGCGGCGGCGGTGGGGGTCGGCGCGCGCACGTCGGCGCAGAAGTCGGCGATGGTGAAGTCGACCTCGTGCCCCACCGCGCTCACGGTGGGCACCGGGCAGGCACAGAGCGCGCGGGCCACCACCTCCTCGTTGAAGGCCCAGAGGTCCTCGATGCTGCCGCCGCCCCGCGCCACCACCACGACCTCGACGCGCGGCTGCCGGGCGGCGCGTCCGATGGCCCGGGCGATCTCCTGCGCGGCGCCCTCCCCTTGCACGCGCGCCGGCACGATCAGGACCGGAAGGTTCGGGAAGCGCCGGTGGAGCACGCGCAGGAAGTCGTGCACGGCGGCGCCGCTCGGGCTGGTGACCACCGCGATGCGCCGCGGGAGGAAGGGCAGCTTGCGCTTGCGCGATGCCTCGAAGAGGCCCTCCTGCTGCAGCCGCTCCTTGAGCTGCTCGAAGGCGACCTGCAGCGCGCCGGCCCCGAGCGGCTCGACGCCGTCGCAGACCAGCTGGTAGCCGCCCTTGGGCTCGTAGACGGCCAGGCGCCCGCGCGCCACCAGAGAGAGGCCGTTGCGCACGTCGAAGCGCAGCCGGCGCGCCTCGGTGCGGAAGAGCACCGCGTCCAGGCAGGCCTCCTCGTCCTTGAGGGTGAAGTAGAGATGTCCGCTGGAGGGATTGCGCAGGTTCGAGACCTCGCCCTTGACCAGGATGGCGGGGAAGCGGCCCTCGAGCACGGCCTTGATCTCGCGGGTCAGCTCGGAGACCGAGTAGACCTTTGGGCCACCGGCCCGCTTTCCGAAGAGGTCGAACTGGCCCGCCGAGGTGGCGGGCCGGGGGGGAAGGCGCTCGGGCATCGTCGCGCTACTCTGCGGCCTTGCCCTCGAGCTTGTCGAGCCAGCGTTTCGCCTTTTGCGCCGTTTCGTCCGCGGCGGGCAGCGCCTGGATGACGAGGCCGAGGCACCTGCGCGCTTCCGCCGGCTCCGTCTCCTTGGCCACGTAGCCGCGCAGGTAGAGGTCGTGGACGCGGTCTTGCAGGCGCCGGAGCGCGTCTCGGGCGGACGGGCTGGAAGGGTTCGCCTCGACGGCGGCACGCAGGTGCGCAGCCGCCCGCGGAAGCTGATCGTCCGACTTCAGGGTGGCGGCGGCCAGGAGATGTTGCGCCGAGAGCGCCTTTCGCACCTCGCCGCCAGGCCGGCTCTCTCCGCTGCCGGCGATGGCGCGATCGGCCGCCGCGGCCACTTCCAGCGAGCGCAGCGCGTCCTCCGGCGTCTTCTGCTCCGCGGCCTCGCGGCAGGCCCGCTCGAAGTCCTTCAGCGCCGCCGAGAGCCGTGCGGCCTCCGGAGTGCGGCCCTCCTGCGCACGCGCGCGCGCGGCACCCAGCTCGCCGCTCCGGTACGCTGCGACGATGGCCTCTGCTTCGGCATCGGAGCCTGAGGTCAGGCTGGAACGCCCCTTCCCTGAGCGGTGACGGGGCGCGGTCGCCGCCGGATCCATGTGCAGCGGAGCCGACTTCAAAGACGCCTTCCCGGCGGGCGCTCCCGGAGGCGGTTCCCCCGGCTTCGGCGAAACCGGCTCGCTCGGCCTCGGCGGATCCGGCTGCCTGGGCTGCGGCGACGGGTCCGCCGGTTTCGGTTGCGGCGCGTGGTGCACCTCTCCGCCGGCGGCGGCGTCGACATCCAGGGCGGCGCGCGTCCGGCGGATCTCTTGATTCGCCGGGTCCAACTCGGCCGCGACGTCCAGATCTTCCCGCGCCTGCTCGCGCTGGCCTGCCTGCAGCAGCTTCACCCCCTGATGAAAGCGCCGCAGCGCCACCATCCGGGCCTGCTCCCGCGCTGCGGCGTCACCCGCAGCGATCCGGGCGTTGCGGAAGCGATGCACGCCTTGCCCCGCACCGAACACCAGCGCCACCGCGGCGGCGCAGAGCAGGAAGCGCGTGCGAAATGGGCGCGCGGGCCCCGGCTTGGGTTGGGGCAAGGCCCGCGCAGCGACGCCTCCCGGCTCGATGAACCGCAGGCGCACATCGCCAACCGCCAGCTCGTCGCCGTCGCGCAGCCGCTGCTCCACGACGGGCGCGCCGTTGACGCGCGTGCCGTTGCCCGAGCCCTCGTCGATCACCACCCAGGCGCCGGCCCGTTCCTCGATGCGCGCATGCCTGCGCGAGACCGAGATGTCGCGGATGACGAGCGCGTTGTCGGCTCCGCGGCCCAGCGTGGCTGCCTGGGCCCCGAGCGCAAGCCCCGCGCCCTTGCCCGGCCCCGCCGTGACCACGAGCCGCGCCGTGCCTGGCACCGCGTTGCCTGCCCCCCGCAGGACGGTGGCGTCCGGCGCCGGAGCAGCGCCCCGGGGAAAAGGCGGCGGGTTGCGGGTCGATGGTTCGCGGTTCATTCGCCCTCCTCTGCGGCGGACAGCCGCTCCTGCGCGGTCTTGCGGCAACCGGAAGGCTCTTCCCCCGGAAATCGCAGCAGCACGTCGCGGTACGCCTGCTGCGCCCTCTCGCTCTCGCCGTACTTCTGGAACCGCGCTGCGGCGAAGAGCAGCCGCCTGCAATCGTGCGCGAGATCCTCCTCGGAGTCGTGGATGAGCGGGCCCAGTTCCCCGCGAAGCGCGGGCACGGGCGAGGCGCCCTCGAGCAGGCGGCGAGCCTCGACGAAGGCGCTCCAGGCATCGTAGAGGTTTCGCGGAGCGATGCGGCGCTCCTCGAGCTTGCGCTTGCCGCGCTCGTAGGCAGCGCGCGCCAGCTCCGGAGCCGCGGCAGGGCCCGACCCGGCGCTGGAGGCGGCCGCCGTCCCGCCGCTCGCGGGCGCAGCGGCAGCCGTCCACGCCAGCCCGGCCGCCTGCTGCTGTACGGGCGGCATGGGGCTGCTCCCCCCGCGGCCGTGGACGAATGCGACGTAGCCCGCGGCGGTGAGCAAGAGGCCTGCCGCGCCCGCCACCCGCCACCGGATCGGGCCGCGAGCGCGATGTGCAGCGGGCTCGGGATCGAACAGGAACACCACCCCGCCGACGCCGATGCGGTCGGCCTGGCGGAGCTGCGCCGGCGACGTCACCGCGGCACCGTTCAGCTCGGTCCCGTTGGCGGAGCCGCAGTCGAGCAGCATCCAGGCGCCGCCCTGGCGCTCGATCCGCGCGTGGGTGCGCGACACGCCGGCGTCGTTGAGGATCAGATCGCACTCCGCCGACCTGCCGATGCGGACCTCTTCACCCTCGAAGCGGAAGCGGCGCCCCTGCCCGTTCCCGGAGGCGATCTCGAGCGCGAACGCCATCTCAGAACCCCCCGCCGAAGATCATCTGGTACGCGATGGGCCCGAAGAGCATGAGGAAGAGCGTGGGGAAGATGAAGCAGATCAGCGGGAAGAGCAGCTTCACCGGCGCCTCGTTGGCCAGCTTCTCCGCCCGCTGCGTGCGCTCCACGCGCATCTGCGTGGAGAGGATGCGCAGCACCTTCCCGAGCGGCGTGCCCATGCGGTCCGCCTGGACGAGCGCCTGCACGAACGAGGTGAGGACCGGGACGCCCGCCCGGGCCGCGAGGTTGCGCAGCGCCTCCTCGCGCGTCTTTCCCAGCTTGAGCTCCTTGAGCACCCTCGAGAGCTCGTCCGAGAGCGGGCCCTTGCGCCCCTTCTCCACCACCTTGGCGAGCGCCGCGGCGAAGTCGAGCCCGGCCTCGACCGCAAGCGTGAGCAGGTCGAGATCGAAGGGAAGCGCGCGGACGATGCCGCGCTGGCGCGCGCGGATGCGGTCGCGCAGCCAGAGCAGGGGATAGGCGGCCCCGAACGCGGTGAAGAGGAGCGGCGCGTAGAACCGCAGCCGCAGCAGGATGGTGAACGCCGTTCCCAGGACGAGGAAGAGCGCGGCGCAGACCTCCATCCATGCGACCATCTCCTCGGCGGCGACGGGCTGGTCGGCCCTGCGCAGCGCCGCCTCGAGCTGCTGCAGGCGCAGGGGCGGCACCCAGCGGCGGTTGAGCGGCGCGAGCGTCTCGACGACGAGGCGGCGCAGCGTTCGCGGCGCCGGCCCGGACTGGACCGGGCGACCTCCCCGCAGGCGCAGCCAGAGATCGCGGGCGCCGACGGCCAGGGCGGCGGCGGACCCGCCCGCGAGCAGCGCTGCAGCGCAGCTCAGGAGCTGAAAGCGAAGGTCCGTCATACGTCGATCGCCACGATCCGCCGGACGAAGAAGAAGCCGGTGGCCTGGAGGAGCACGATGAGCGCGACCAGCACGTAGCCGAAGGCCGACTGGAACATCGGCTCCATCAGATCCGGCCGGTAGGCGCCGAGGAAGAGGCCCACGCCGACCGGCAGCACGGCGACCACGAGCCCCTGCATCTTGCCCTGGCTGGTGAGCGCGGCGATGCGCCCCTCGAGGCGGAAGCGTTCCCGGATGGTGGCTGCGATGGTCTCGAACATCTCGGCGAGGTTTCCCCCGAGCTGTCGCGCGATGGCGGTGGAGGTTGCGACCAGCTCCAGATCTTCCGAGCCGACCCTCGCGGCCATGCCCGCGAGCGCCTCGTCGAGCGGCATGCCCAGCTTCACCTCCTTGGTGAAGAGCCCGAACTCCTGCGCCAGCGGTGCGGCGGCTTCCCGCCCGACCTGCTCCATGGCGTGGGGCAAGGCGAGCCCTGCGCGCAGCGCATTGGCGAGCTGCTGCAGGGCCTCGGTGAGCTGGGTCTCGAAGCGCTTGACGCGGCGGCGCCGGTAGAGCCGCACCGCGACGGCGGGAGCGAAGAACCCTCCGACCGCGGCGAGGCCGCCGGAGAGGATGCCGCCCGCCCACCATCCCGCCGCCGCGAACGCCGCCAGCGCCGCGAGGTTGAGGAGCAGGATCTGGCGCGGTTCGACGAAGAGGAACATGTCGCCCAGATCGCTGAGCGACCGCGCGACGTAGCGGCGCTGGTACTGCTCGAATGCCTTGCGGAGGACATCGAGGGCGACGAAGGCGATGAAGAACACCGCGGCCCCAGCGAGCAGGAACACGAGCGCGGCGGCCATCAGCGTCCCCTCTCGTGGTTGCCGCGGATGATCTGGATGGTGCGGTAGCGCCGCTGCTGCAACTCGCCCGCGCGGTCGCCGGTGACGAGCATCTTCTGGTCCACCACCGAGCGCTGCTCCTGGACGTCGAGATCGTCGGGGTTGCGCAGGAGCAGCGTGAGCGTGCCCAGCTCCTGCGCCAGCGTCACCATCTCCGCTTCCTCGGGCAGGACCAGGAGGGTGACGGTGCCGAACTTCCTCTCGCCGTCCGGGATCCAGGCGCTGTTGGCGGTGATGCGCCCGGTGGCGAGCACCACGACGTTCTGCAGCAGCGTGACCATCTTGAGCTCGTGGCTTGCCGGGTCATGGAAGCTCGCGACCACGTCGACGTGGTCGTTGGGCTGCACCCAGAGGCCCACGGCGCTCTTCTCCTGGACGTCGATGGTGACCGCGCGCCCCCGCGGGCTGATCATGGTGGAGAAGTCGGCCTGGCGGGTGGACTCGAAGCTGCTCGCCAGCAGGGGATCGCCCGCCTTGAGCGGCACCAGCACCCGCTGGCCCACCGGGCTGTCCTTGACCGCGCCCTGGGCGTCCACCTTGATGTACGAGTCGGTGACGAACTGCACGGGGATCTCGCGCACCGCGACCATCTGTGCGGTGAGCTCCTTGCCCTCGGGGATGTCCTCGGTGGCGCAGAGCACGCCGACGGTCTGCCAGCGCTCGCTCACCTTGCGCTCGCGTGCGCGGATGGAACTCCAGGCAGTGGCGCCGGCGAGAAGGCCGAGGGCCACCGCGGCAAGAAGCGGGTTCTTTCCCGAGAGCACATGACCTCCGCGTCGGTTCAAGGACACGCGGAGGATGCTACGTGGACGGCCGGGCGCCCGGGCACCGGTCGATTGACCGATTACCGATCGGGGGCGGGCTCGTCGACCTCGCGCAGCGCGCGGCGCGCGGCGGCGAGGGCCGTGGTCTCCGAGGGATGGAACTGCGACAGCTCCTGGCGCGCCTGGCGGGCCTCGTCGAAGAGCCCGACCGCGGCGAGGCATTCCACCGCGTGGGCGAGATCCCAGGCCGCCGTGGGCAGGTCCTGGCCGCTCGCGCGGCGCAGCGCCGCGGCCTTGCGGTAGAGGCCGGCCGCGACCGGGTAGTTGCCGGCATGACGAGCCTGCTGCGCGCTCGACTCCAGCTCCGCGGCGCCGCTGACGTCGGCACCGGACGCAGCCGCCGCCCGCCGCTGCGCGCCGGCCGCGGGCGCCGCGGATCTCTCAGCCGCGGACACCGCGGGCGGCGCGGCCTTCCTGGCGAGGTAGCTGTCGGCGGCGTCGCCTCCGCTGCCTTCGACGGGCTGCGCCGCAGCCTTCTGCCGCGATGCCGTCTTCTGCTCCGGAGCCTGGCTTCCGCGCTCTGCTGTCCTGGCCGGCGGCGGCGGTGGCACGGCCTGCGGGGCCGGCGCCGGGGTGGCCTGCTGGGCGGCCGGTGAGGTCGACCGCGTTTCCCGTCTGGTTTCGGCCTCGCGCAAGGCGGTATCCACCGCCTGCGGCGCCGCGGGCTGGACCCGGATCTGGAACTCGCCGGCATCGACCCGCGCCTGCTCGCGGCGCGACTCCACACTCGTGCTCACCACCAGCGCCAGCGCCGCGGCCGCGGCGACCGATCCCCCCACCGCCAGGCGCAAGAGCCAGCGCGGTCGCGCTCGCTCCGGTCGCGCCTTCGGACTCGCGTGCGCGTCGATCCGTGCCGCGTCGAGCCCGAGCGGGCTCACGCTGCCGCTCACCTCGATGACCTGGCCCAGGTTCCCGTCGTGCTCGAGCGAGGCCTGCGCCCGCGCCGCCTCGAGGATGCGATCGTCGAAACCGGGAGGCGGCTCCTCCATCTCGCGCAGCGGCGCGACGGCGCGGCGCACCTGCTCCAGGGCAGCCTTCTGCTTGCGGCACTCCTCGCAGCCGGCGAGATGCGCCTGCAGTTCGGAGGCGAGGGCCGGCTCGAGCTCGCCCCAGGCGAGATCGAGGAGCAGATCCTGGCACTCGGCGTGCGTCATGCCCTCCCCAATCGTATGCCGGACCCCGGGTCATCCGCCGCCGATTCGGCGGAGATGCCGGCAGCGGCGAGCGCCTTGCGCAGGCCCTCCAGCGCGTAGCGCATGCGGCTCTTCACCGTGTTCTCGTTGGCGCCCACCATCGCGGCGATCTCCCGGAACGGTACGCCCGCCTGCTCACGCAGCACGAACACCTCACGCTGCTCCACCGGCAACGAGAGCAGCGCGCGCTGCAGCAGCGGGCGCAGCAACGCGCTCTCGGCGGAGCGGGCCGGGTCGATGCCGCCGCCCGGCACCGAGTCGACCAGCGGCGGCTCGCCGGACGGCCCCTCGGCATCCAGGCTCTCGGCGCGGCGAAAGCGGTCCCGGCGCGCTTCGTCGACGCAGAGATTTCGCGCGATGGTGAACAGCCAGGTCTGGAAGCGCGCGCGCTGCTCCCAGGCCTGCGCTCCCTTGACGATGCGCAGGAAGGTCTCCTGCGCCAGATCCTCGGCCTTTTCGCGGTTGCCCAGCATGCGCAAGAGGAAGGTGAACAACGGGGCGCGATGGCGGCGAAGCAGCGCCTCGAAGGCCGCCGGGTCGCCCTGCTGGTATGCGGCCAGCAGCTCCTCGTCGGTGCGTTCCTGGGCCATGACAACGCGCGGGCCGCGCGTTCGATCCAAGTACCACGGGAGCCGGCCTCGGGCCTCCGGCCGCCCCGGGGGTTGTTCGATTCCCCTACGCGGAGGCGCGCGATTCCGGCGCGATGCCGTGATGGTTCAAGGGCGGGCGGAACCCGGTGGGCTTGCGCGGAAGGGTCAGCTCCAGCGCGGCGCCCCTGCCTCCGCGCATGCAGTGGATGAGGAGCCGCACCGCGCGCGCGTCGAAGAAGCCGGCCGATGCCTCCTCGAAGAGCTGATCGATGGCGCCGCGGGGGTTGTAGGGCTGCAGCCGGTAGGGCCGTGGGGAAATCAGCGCGGAAAATGCGCTGGCCACCGAGACGACGTCGAGGCCGCGCAGCGGCGGACGGCCCTGGACGCGCGGATACCCGTACCCGGCGCGGGTGTGATGCAGGAGCGCGAAGTGCACCGCCGGCGCGTCGCCGAGCACGCTCGCGAGCAGGAGCGCGCCCATGAGCGGGTGATCCTCGAGCGTGAGCGCATCGGACGGGGTGAGATGATCGCGCTTGAAGCGCAGCCGCATGGCGGCGTGGCGCATGCCGATGTCGTGGGTCAGGGCGCCGCCGACCAGGCGCGAGAGGCCGGGCGCGGTGCCGAGGGCGCTGCGGAAGAGGCGGGCCGAGATGATGGCGGTCCAGAGCGCGTGCTGGTAGCGGGGGCCGTCGTCCCGGCGCAGCGCTTCCAGCTCGTCCCAGATCGGCTGGGGAAAGCGCACCTCGGAGAGCACGTCGGCGACGAGCGCGCGCAGCCCTTCGGTTCCCACGATGGCCTGGAGCGCGGGGGCCTCGAACGCCTCGAGGATGCCCTGCGAGCACTCGGTCTCGAAGAGGGGCTTCTCGCGCACGCCGCGCGGCGCCCTTGCGGCAACGTCCTTGAGCGCGTCCAGATCCACGATCTCGCCGCGGGAGGCGACGCGCCGGCCGTCCGCCGAGATCAGATCCCTGGTGAGGACCGTCCCGGACAGGGAAAACTCCATTGCTGCCTCCGTTGCCGCTTCTGTGGGAGAGGTTCGGACCCGGACAGGCAATGGAAGTAACCATTGGCGCCGGGTGGGCGGCAAGGGAGCGCGGGTGACCGCATTTCCTACGTTTCCGCAGATCCCGGGTCGGGAGCGCTCGAGCCCGGATCGGTCTCGTATGCGCCCTCCTGCTCCGCCGCCGCGGCGGCGCCCTGGGCCCGGCTCTCGCGGATCTCCGCGGCCAGCTCCTCCGGGTCGATCAGCTGCCGGCGCTGCAGGATGCGGACGAGAGCGGCGAGCAGTCGGAGCGCACCCACACCGTCGTTGGGGTCGAGCCCGACCGACGCGAGCGCGTCGAGATCGGCGGGAGCCAGCGGAGCGGACGCTTCGAGGGCCTCGCCGATCCAGCCCGCGCCCTGCGGCTCGGGCTCCTCGGGCGGCGCGACCCAGCCTTCGAGCTGCAGTCCGCCTTCTTCGCCCTGCTCGGCAGCGTACCCTTCAGCCTCCGGCGCTTCCGGCGCCGGCTCTTCCGCCTGGAACTCCTGCGGAGCCTCTTCTTGCGGAGCCTCTTCCGGCGGAAGCTCTTCCGGCGGGGCCTCGACCGAGGCCTCCTCCAGGGAAAGCTCTTCTTCCACCGGGAGGTCTTCGGAGGCGCCCCATTCCGCCGCCGGCTCCTCCGCTGGCGGCTCTTGATGTTCCGTCGGCTCGGGCTCCGCGCCGATCTCCTGATCGACGGGATTGGCGAACTCCTGTGTCGCGCCCTGCCCCGCGGCGTGGTCGGCCGATTCGTCCCGGGGCACTTCAGCCCAGGCCGGAACGTCGGTGCCCTGCGCCGCGAGCGGATCGTCGCTGGACGCCCATGCGTCGGGCGCCTCCGCCTCGGCCGCGAGCTCTTCGGGGGCCGCTTCCTGCGCGGCGGGCCCTGCCTCGGCGCCTTCAGCCGCCGCCTGCGCGGCCGGCTCTTCGTCGCCGTTCAATTCGACCGGGACCTCTTCCACCACCGAGTCTGCGGAGGGCTCCTGCGCGGGTTCGATCTCGTCCTCGATGGCGAGCGGCGCGTCGAGCTCCTCTTCCGCCACCGGCGCGCCTTCGGCACCCGCGGCCGGAGCTTCCTGGTCCATCGGCTGCGCCGCCCCGACCTCGCCGGCAAGGCCGGGCAGGTCCTCGAACGAGCTCGCCTCGGCCGCGACCACCTCTTCGGTCGCGGTGCCCCATCCGGTGACCTTCGTCTCCGGCTCGGGAGCCGCACCGGCGGCGGCGCCGAGAATCGCGTCGGGCGGCAGCGCCTCGCCCACCACCTCCGCCGGCTCCGCCTCCGCTTCGGCGTCCCAACCTGCATCGTCCACGGGCACGTCCTCGGACGCCTCGCCCCAACCCTTCGCGTCCGCCGGCGCCGGCGTCCCCCATGCCGCCCCGGATGGGGAAGCCTGCCCGGCCTCCGCCCATCCCGCGTCCTCGGCGCGCTGGTTGCCCGCGCCCTCGGGCACGAGGCCCTCCACCACGTCCGCCGCGCTGCCTTCTCCGCTCACCTCTTCGTGACCCGAGACCTCGCCCCCGAACTGCGAGTGCGCGGCGATGGGCTCGAGTCCCATGCCTTCCGGCTCCACCTCGGGAAGTTCCACCGGCGCCGCCGCGGCCGGCGTCTCCGCGGGCGCGGCCATCACCTCGTCCGGCTCGATCTCCTCGAGATGTTCGGGCCGGGGCGTCGGCCTGCCCGCGGGGATGGGCGGCGGGATGTAGGGAGAGGGCCGGGCCGCGGCCGCAGGAGGCGGTTCGGCGCTGGCCGGCGCCGGGCTCGCGGAAACCGGCGCCGCCGCCCTCTGCTGCCCCACCTTGCCGGTGGGCTCCTTCTTTTCCTCGGGCGCGCCGTAGTGCGCGTGGATGGCGTTCAGCACCTCGCTGTCGCCCGCCAGCATGGGCTTGATGCGCTTGCCGGTGTGGAACGCAAGCTGGTCCACCGCGGAGAGGTCGGTGGGATCGCTCATGGCGACCGTCACCACCTCGCTGCGGCCGGAGCCGGAGATCTCGTAGGGAAAGACGTGCAGCTTGTCGGCGATCTGCCGGCTGACGCACTTCTGCGCGCGCGGATCGATCTTCGCTTCCGCGAGCTTCACCCGCGGAAGGCCCAGATGCTGGGTGAGCGCAGAGACCATCTGGTCCTCGTTGCAGAACCCCTTCTGCACGAGGATGGCGCCGAGCTTGCCGCCCCACTGCTTCTGGTGGCCGAGCGCGCTCTGAAGCTGGTGCTCGTCGATCACGCCCAGTTCGGTGAGGAGCTGGCCAAGGCGCTTGCGCGGCGGCATCCGGTCTCCGTTCCTTACCGTTTCACGCGCGCGAGGTACTCGTCGCGCGAGAAGACGCCCTTCTCGATCAGCAACTCGACCATGGCCTTGAGGGCCAGGACCGAGCGCCGCTGCGTCTCTTCCATCCCCCGCAGGACCTCGGCCGCGCTCTGGCGGGTGGCGCCGTTCGCGGCCGAGGGCGGGGCCGCGGTCTTCTGCGGCCCGGTGCGCGGCCTGCGCGGGTCGTTGGTGACCACCGAGTGGCCGCTGTTGTCGACGATCCTCATCGACTGGTGCTCGGCGCCGTCGCCGAGGAGCTCTTCGCCGCGGTACCAGCGCGAGATGGCGTTGCGGATGGCGCTGGCGCCGGCGAGCTGAGTCTCCACCTTCTTGCCGCCGGTGAGCGAGACCAGGTGATCGGTGGCGCTGATGTTGAGCGGGTCGCTCATCGCCACCACGATGGTGCGGCCCTGGTCCTTGAGCGCCACCGGCACTAGGCCGAACTCCTCCGCGGTATCGGGCGGCACCAGCGAGAGGGCGTTCCGGTCTCCCTCGCCGGTGAGGTCCGCGCGCGGAACGCCCGTCTGCTTGGAGAGCGCGCGCACCAGCACCTCTTCGGTGAGGAACTCCATGCGGACCAGGATGTCCCCGAGCTTGCCGCCCCACTGCTGCTGCTCGGCCAGGGCGGCCTTGAGCTGGAGCTCGGTGATGACGCCTGCCTTGACGAGCAGGTCGCCGATCTTGATCCGCATGCGGCCATCCTAGTGGAAGCTTCCGCCGAGCGGCAAATTTACCGGACGTCCTCGATGCGCATGCCCGGCGGTGCGCCGAGCAGGAAGGCGCCGGAGGGCGGCGGCTTGCCGGTGAGGATGTTGCGCAGGCGCAGATCGACCGAGATCCTGTCCCGCGGCGCGTCGAGGTGGAGCAGCCGCGGCACCTGCGCTCCGGACGAATCGTCGTGATCGTCCAGGCCCACCGCCCAGAGCAGGTTTCCCTGGGCGTCCAGCCGGCGCACGCGGAGCACGCGCAGATCGCCGCCCAGCGCCACCTCCTGCCGCAGCCGCGGCGAGGAGAGCACCAGCTCGTATCCGTCGCCGGTCCGGCGCGCGCTCTCCGGGCGGGAGTCGGGCAGCTCCGGGATGTCGCCGCAGATCAGCGCGATCAGCTCGTCCTCGCGCAGCGGCGCGGGGATGAGGCGGCTCAGGTTCTCCGGGGTGGCCGGGCCCCGGTAGAAGACGTTCTCGCGCAGGTCGAGCAGCGCGAACCTTCCCTGGTCGGCCACCAGCACCGCGGCAGGATCGCCGGTGGGAGTGAGCGCCTCGATCCGGAGCGAGGCCGGGCGCCGGACGAAGAGGTGCAGCGTGTAGCGGCCGCCGTTCCTGGGCGCCTCGACGAAGGCCCTGGCGTCGGCGGAGAGCGACCCGGGGATGGCGTGCGCCTTCTTCGCCTGGATGTAGAGCGCCCCCGCATCGGGCGGCGGCCCGCTCACCACCCGCTGCGACGAGGCGCAGGCAAGGGCGAGAGCCACGGCAAGCGCTGGGCGCGGGGGGAACGCGCTCCAGGGAACCCTGCGCGCCCTGCGGTCGATCCGGGCGCCTGTCATTGGCCGAAGGGGGAGGGGCCGGGTTTCTTGGGGAGCGCGTCGAGCGAGGGGCGGCTGGCCTTGGCGCGCACCTCGTCCAGCTCCAGCTTGAGGCCGGCGAGCGCCTCGTTGGTGTTGCGCAGGCGCTCGGAGAGCACCTGCACGAAGCTCCAGAGCAGCTTCACCGAGAGGAGCGAATCGCGGCGCATCAGCTTGAGCAGGCTCTCCCGATCGATGGAGACCGCGGAGGTCTCCTCGACGGCCACCACCGTGGCGCTGCGGGGCGCCTGGTCCACCAGCCCCATCTCGCCGAAGTGCCCGCCCGCCTTGAGCTGCGCGATCAGGATTCCGTTCTTGAGCACGTCGACCTTGCCGCGGAAGAGCACGAAGAGCTCGTCGCCGAGCTCGCCCTCGCGGATGATGTGCTGGCCCTTGTCGAACTGCCGCCCGCGGCCGACGCCGAGGATGGAGAGCAGCTCCTTGTAGGTCATGTGCTGGAAGAGCGGGATGCGGCGCAGCACCTCGGTCTTCGCCTCGACGTCGGTGGCCTCCTCGTTGGCGTCGGCCTCCAGCGCCACGCAGACCGCGGTGACGTTGTCCTTGCCGCCCCGCTGCAGGGCCAGGTCCACCAGCAGGTCGGCGAGCTTCGACCGGTCCTGCGCCAGGAGCTGCGGCAGCTCGTCCTCCTGGAGGTAGCCGTGGAGCCCGTCGGTGCAGAGCAAAAAGAGGTCGCCCGGGAGCACGTCGGTGACCAGCGTGTCCACCGCGACCGAGGGCTGGATGCCCACCGCGCGGGTGATCACGTTCTTGTTCTCGGCGGCGGCCGACTGTTCCCGGGTGATCAGCCCGCGCTTGAGCTGCTCCTGGACGATGGTGTGGTCCTCGGTGAGCTGGTGCGCGCGGCCGTTGCGATAGAGGTAGATGCGGCTGTCGCCGACGTGGCCCACCACCGCCTTCTTGCCCGCCACCAGGAGCGCCACGACGGTGGTGCCCATGCCGCGCTTGCCGCTCTCGCTGCCGCCCAGGGCATAGATGTCCGCGCAGGCGCGCAGGATGGCCTTCTCCATCAGGGACGCCGCCTGCTCGCGCGACTCCACCGTGGGCGCGCGGGAGAAAGCCTCGAGCAGCGCGCGGCCGTCCACCAGCGCCTCGCGCACCGACTTCACCGCCTGCGCGCTCGCCACCTCTCCCGCGGCGTGACCGCCCATGCCGTCGGCCACGACGTAGAGGCCGAGCGCGTCGTCGACCAGGTACGCGTCCTCGTTGTGCTTGCGCCTGCGGCCCACGTCCGTGCGCGCGAAGCTCCGGATCACCGGCATGAGCCCGGCACTGTATCCGCACGGGGTCCGAACGCAAGGCGCGCCGGGGTCGCCTGCCCGGCCGGCGCTCCTTGCCGCTCGGGGTCCGCCATGCTACGCAGCCGGCGCTCATGTCGCAGACCCAGCTCCGCGCCTACGTCCTGCTCGACTCGCTCCAGCCGCAGCTCGCCGCCCACATCTGCACCACCTGCCGCGGCTACTTTCCCGTGCCGTACGTGGCCTCGCTGTTCGTGGAGATCTCGCCGGGCATGGCCATCCATCGCGTCATCGACGCGGCGCTGAAGAACACCGCGGTGCACCCGGCCACCCTGGTGGTGGAGCGCGCCTTCGGGATGCTGGAAGTGCATCACGAGGACCAGGGCGAGGTGCGCAGCGCGGGCGACGCCATCCTCCGCCATCTCGGCGCCAGGGAGGACGACCGGGTCAAGCCCAGGGTCGTCTCCAACACCATCATCCGGGGCATCGAGCCCATGCACGCCATGATCATCGACAAGATCCGCTTCGGGTCGATGATCGAGCCGGGCCAGAGCCTCTTCATCCTCGAGACCGAGCCGGCGGCCTACGCGGTGCTCGCGGCCAACGAGGCGGAGAAGGCCGCCGACGTCCGCCTGGTGGACGTGACGCCCTTCGGAGCGTTCGGGCGCCTCTACATGGCGGGCGCGGAGTCGCAGATCGACAGCGCCGCGGCCGCCGCCACGGCTGCACTCCAGGCGATGGGCGGCAAGGAAGCCCGTGGCGACGCGCGTTCGTGATGGTTAGAGTGCGCGCGCTTTCGACCTACGGAGGTACCAAATGATCCGCACTGGCGCGGCTGTCTTCGCACTGGCTCTCACCGCTTCTGCCGCGGAGGCCGCGGCTCCCGGCACCTATGCAGGAGCGCCCGGCCACTGGTCGGTGGCCACCGGGGAGACGGTGAGCCCCAACGCGGACGCCTTCCGCTTCGACCTGGGCTGGCCCGGGCTCAGCTTCACCTACCTGCACGGGACCTCCGACCGCAGCGACATGGGGCTGCAATTCGACCTGCTCTACGGCTGGGAAAACACCAACCACTCCAAGTTCGGTTTCGGCTTCGGCGTGCCCCTGCGGATCGTCGTGAACCGCAAGGACAAGGTGACCATCGCGCTGCACGTCGATCCCGGCATCCGCGTCTACACCGGCAACAACGTCACCAACGGGACCGACTTCTTCCTCCGCTTCCCGGTGGGCGGCATCCTCGGCGTCCAGGTCACGCCGGAGCTGCGCCTGGCCGCGGCGGTCGACCTGAACATGGCCACCCAGTTCCTCAACCACGACTTCGGTCCCGACGCCTTCTTCGAGATCGGCCCGCAGTTCGGCTTCGCCGCCGAGTACGCGGTGGACCGCAGCCTCGACGTGGGCCTGAACGTGCGCTTCGGCCCGCAGTTCTACACGGTCAGCAACAGCACGACCGATTTCGCCTTCACCACCGCGGTGGTCATCGGCTATCGCCTCTAGCGCGATTGCCCCTTCGCATCGCGACGTGCTAGGAGCCCGCTCACCACGGGAGAGTGCATGGCAGACGCGCTGGGGATGATCGAGACCAAGGGCTTCGTCGGCATGGTCGAGGCCGCCGACGCGATGGTCAAGGCCGCCAAGGTCGAGCTGGTGGGCTACGAGAAGATCGGCGGCGGCTACGTCACCGCCATCGTCCGCGGCGACGTGGCGGCGGTGAAGGCCGCCACCGAGGCGGGGGCGCGCGGCGCCGAGAGGGTGGGCCAGCTGGTGAGCGTCCACGTCATCCCGCGCCCGCACGCGAACATCGACCTTGCCCTGCCGCTCGGGCGCACCGACGAAGCCCGGCGCGAGCTGGGAGCCGGCAACGGACCTTCCGCGAAGAAGTAGCCATGCTGCTCGGGCGCGTGGTCGGCACGGTGGTTTCCACCAACAAGGAAGAGGAGCTGGCCGGCCTCAAGCTCCTGCTCGTGCGCGGCGCCGACGCGGAGGGGAGGCCCACCGGGTCGCTGGTCGTGGCCATCGACGCGGTCGGCGCCGGCGTGGGCGAGGTGGTGCTCTACGCGAGCGGATCGTCGGCGCGGCAGACTCGCGTGACCAGGGACCGGCCGGTGGACGCCACCATCATGGCCATCGTCGATTCGATCGAGCTCGAAGGCCGCCAGACCTACGCGAAGTAAGGGCGCATGCTGCCTCCCGACCAGATCGAGCGCCTCGTCGACAAGGTGGTGGAGAAGCTGCGCGAGGCGGAAAGGACGCCGGCGGCGCCCTCGCTGCTGCGCGGCGGCCCCACCGCGGCCTTCGACGACGTGGACGCTGCGGTGGCCTCGGCGCGGCGCGCCTTCGAGGTCTGGAGGGAGACGCCCCTGGCCACGCGCGCGAGGTGCATCGCCGCGGTCCGCAAGGCGTGCCTCGACCGGCTCGACGAGATCGCGCATAAGGCGGTGGCGGAGACGGGCCTCGGCCGGGTCGAGCACAAGAAGGTCAAGAACCGCGTCGCCGTCGAGCGAACGCCCGGAGCCGAGATCCTGGCGACGCAGGCCTTCAGCGGCGACGACGGGCTCACCTTGCACGAGCGTGCGCCGTTCGGGGCGCTCCTCTCGGTCACGCCTTCCACCAATCCCACCGAGACGGTGATCAACAACGCCATCGGCATGATCGCGGGCGGCAACACGGTGGTGTTCAACCCCCATCCTGCGGCCAGGCGGATCTCGCGCGAGGTGATCGGCTGGATGAACGAGGCCATCGTCGCGGGCGGCGGCCCGGCCGGGGTGGTGGCCTGCATGGCCGAGCCCACGGTCGAGAGCGCCCAGGCGCTGATGCGGCACCCGGGCATCGCCGCGGTGGTGGTGACCGGCGGCGGCGCGGTGGTGAAGGAGGCCATGGCCTGCGGCAAGCGCGCCATCTGCGCAGGGCCGGGAAACCCGCCGGTGGTGGTGGACGAGACCGCCGACATCGCGCAGGCCGGCCGCGACGTGGTGCTGGGCGCGGGGATGGACAACAACGTCATCTGCATCGTGGAGAAGGAGCTGTTCGTGGTGCGCTCGGTGGCCGACGCGCTCCGGCGCGAGATGCTGCGCAACGGCGCCTTCCTGGTGGAGGGGCCGGCGCTGAGCCGGCTGGAGAAGACGGTGGTGACCCGCGACGGGCACGTCAACCGCGAGCTGGTGGGCAAGGACGCGCGCAGGATCGCGGAGGCCGCCGGCATCGGGGTTTCGGGCGATCCGCCCATCCTGCTCGCAGAGGTGGACTCGACGCACCCCTTCGTGCGGCTGGAGATGCTGATGCCGGTCCTGCCCATGGTGCGGGTGCAGGACGTGGGCGTCGCCATCGACGAGGCGGTGAAGGCCGAGCACGGCTACTTCCACACCGCGGTGATGCACTCGCGCAGCATCGACAACCTGCACGAGATGGCGCGGGCGGTGAACACCACGCTGTTCGTCAAGAACGCCCCGTCCTACGCCGGCCTGGGTCTCGGCGGCGAGGGCTACACCGCGTGGACCATCGCCGGCGCCTCGGGCGACGGGCTGACGACTGCGCGCACCTTCACCCGCGAGCGCCGCTGCACGCTCAAGGACAAGTTCCGCATTGTCTGACTCGCTCGCGCTGCTCGAGGTGTCGTCGCTGGCGCGGGGCGTGGTCGCCGCCGACGCGGTGGTGAAGCGCGCCCCGGTGGAGCTCCTCGAGTGCGGCCCGGTGAGCCCGGGCAAGTACCTGGTGCTCTTCGCCGGGGGAGTGGCAGAGGTGGAGGAGGCCGCGGCCGCCGGCGCCGAGGCCGCCGGAGATTCCCTCCTCGACCGCCTGGTGCTGCCGCAGGCGCATGGACAGCTCCTCTCTGCCCTCCGCGCCGGAGCGCGAGGGTTCGCGCACGAGCTTCCTGCCGATGCGGCGGGAGTGGTGGAGCTGCTCTCGGTGGCCGCGGCGCTCCGCTCGGCGGATGCCGCCTGCAAGACCGCCGCGGTGCGGCTGCAGCTCCTTCACCTCGCCCGCGGCATCGGCGGCAAGGCGTGGTTCGTCCTGCGCGGCGACCTCGAGTCGGTCGAGGCGGCGGTGCTGGCGGCAACGCAGGCCGCGGGCGATGGATGGCTCGCGGGCGCCGAGATCATCGCCGCGCCCCACGCCGACCTGCGCGGCCGCGTGCTCTAGGCGGCGTGCCCTTGAAGGGAACGCCGCCTCAGCGCCGCCTCTTCGTGGCGGGGCGCCTCTTCTTGGGGGCGGGTCGCCGCTTCTTCATGGCGGGGCGCCGCTTCTTCTTCGGCTTCAGCTCCTCGTCCCAGGTCACCGCCTCGACGTTGTGGCCGTCGGGGTCGAGCACGAAGGCGGCATAGCCGTAATCCTCGCGCGGTCCCGGCGCCCCGTTGTCGCTGCCTCCGGACTCGAGGGCGGCGCGGTAGAAGGCGTCCACCGCCGCGGCGCTCGGCGCGTGGAAGGCGAGGTGCGCGGGCGTGCCGACGTCTCCCCGCGTGACCCAGAAGTCGTGGCGTCCGCTCTCGGCGAAGCCGAACGCGTCGCCGTGCTCCCGGTCCATCTCGTACCCGAGCGGCGCCAGCGCCTTCTGATAGAACTTTCTGCTCGCGTCTGGATTTTTACACCGAAGACTGATGTGCTCGATCATGGAGCCCGCCTATGCCGCAACGGCCCGGACTGCAAGGGCTTCCGGCCGCGCTGCGATACCGTCAACAGCGGCCGGGCTGCGACAGATGGACGCGGCGCTGGCGGGCGCGTAGGCTGGCGCGGTGCAAGGTCGGATCCCCACCCTCCTCAAGGTTCGCTTCCCCGACGTGGAGCAGCTGCGCAACCACCTCCACGTGACCGAGGGGCGCACGCTCTTCTTCTTCCGCGGCTCCCAGGGCCCGCTCCCGGCAGGCACCCGCGTGGTGGTGCAGTTCCTGCTCGCCAACGGCCAGGTGAGCACGCTGCGGGGAAGCGTGATCGGGCGCGTGGAGGGCGAGGGCGGCCAGACCGGCGCCTGGATCGCGTTCCCCGACGCCCGGCTGGCGAAGAAGCTGGACCACGGTCTGCGCTCCCGGGGCCAGCCGCGGATGGCGTGCGATCTGCTGGTGGAGGTGCGGCAGGGAAGCGATCCGGTGGTGGCGCGCATCGTCGACGTGAGCCAGGCTGCGATGCGCGTGCTGGGCGCTCCCGGCCTGCGCCGCGGCGCGCCGGTGGATGCGCGGCTGATCGGGGCCGGTCCGGAGTTCCCGCCGCAACTCGGCAGCACCGAAGTGGTCCGCTCCGACGCGAACGGCACCGACGTGGCGCTGCGGTTCGTGCGCAGCGATCCCGCGGCGCGGATCGGCTCGACCCGGCTGCTCCAGGCGGTGCGGGAGACGTGGCTGCAGGCGCCCGAATTGATGCACCCGCCCATGTGCTGTCAGTATGGCCGGGTACTCGAACCTCCGGTCCCGCACTTAAAAAGCCGCATTTAATCGCGCATTTCTTGCGCGATCGCCGGGGATCCGCCCATTTCGGGCGTTTCGAGACGCTTTTCCGATGAACGTCTCGACTCCCCTGCCCCATCTGGGTACTATTTGCGTCCGCCGTGAGGGTATCTGCCGGGTCCTGGGGGACGTCGGTTGCAGCCATCGCCCATTGAAAGCCATTGTGCTCACGAGACCCTCCTGCGCGACTTCGCCAGCGAGGATCCGCTGGCGAGGAGACTGCGCGATGCCCGGGCGCAGGAGCAAGCCAGCAGGGATGCCGCCTGTCACGTGACCTGCGCGATGCTGGGTGCGCTCGCCGGCGAGTCCCAGCAGGCCGAGGCGGCGCTCCTGCGCGCGCGCTCGCTGGTCCGGCGCGGCGAGGACCCGCTGGTCCATTTCGCCTGGGCCCTGGTCGAGATCGAGACGGGCAATCCTGCGCGCGCCCAGGTGCATCTCGAGCGGGCGCGGCGGTCGGCTTCGCTCGCCCGCGAGCCCTGCGGCGAGTCGGTGTTGCTGCTGCTCCAGGCCCAGGCGCTGGCGCCCGAGGGCTCGACGCCGGCAGCGCTCCAGCTCGCGGCGGAGGCCTTGAAGGCGCTGCCGGGCAACATCGCCGGCGAGCCGTGCGGCGTCTATGCCAGGCTGGCGGCGGCCCGGCTTGCGCTGGGCGCGGGTGACGCCTCGTCGGCGGCGTCGCACCTGGAACGCATCGCCGACGCGCCCGGGCGGGCCGGGGTGCTCGCAGGCCGGGCCGACGTGCTGCAGGCGCGCGTCGACTTCTCGCGCAAGCGCCAGGTCGAAGACGCGCGCGCGCTGCTCGATCGCGCCATCGCCCGCTTCGACCGCATCGGGGCGCAGCGCGATCTCGGCCTCGCCTACCTGGTGCGCGGCTCGCAGGCCTCGGCGGACGCCGGCGACTCACCCTCGACCTGGCTGGCGCGGGCGCAGCCCCTGCTCGCCCGGGTGGGGGGCCCGCGGGACCTGGCGCTGCTGCGCAACGCCTTCCGCTCGTTCGGGCGGCGAATGATCGATCGCGCCCAGACCGATTTCGGCCGCGCCATGATCGAGCTGGGCGAGCGGCGCACGCACCTGCAGGAAGTGGTCTCGACCCACTGCGAGTCGACCGGCGGCGGCCCCTGCTCGAACCTGCAACGCTGCGCCGGCTACGACGCCATCGACGACGTGCTCGACGTGGTGGCCTCGGCAGAAGAGCACCTGATCGCCGCGCTGGAGCACTCGGCGGACGACCGGGCGCGGCTGGGACAGCTTGCACTCGCCACCCAGGAGATCGCCTCGATCGACGACTTCGAGTCCCTCGTCGAGGCCACTCCCGAGCTGGCGCTGCTGGTCTGCCCGGCAACCTCGGCGGCGCTGCTGCGCGTGCAGGACGGCAGGGTGGAGACGCTCTCCAGCAGGGGAGGGCGCTTCGAGGCGGCGCAGGGCCGCATCGAGGATGCCGCGCGCTCTGCCCTCTCGCCGGTGGTGGTGAACGAGTGGCGCCTCGCCGGCACCGCCCCGGGGGCTTCGCTTGCGGCGCTGCCGCTCGCCCACGACGTGTCCGACCTCGTCCTCGTGGTCGAGCGGGCCAGCCCGGGCACCTTCAAGGAGCGCGACGTCGAGCAGCTCGGGGTCTACGCGTCGCTCGCGGGAACCGCGCTGGCGCGGGTGCGGACGGCGGCGGCGTTGCGCGACAGCGCCGCCCGGGACGCCGCGACGCTCGGCGCCATCCGCGACGGCGTGCTCGCCATCGACGCGAACGGCGTGCTGCGCGCCCTCAACCAGGCTGCGGCCGGGCTGCTCGGAGTGCGGCGCGAGCAGGCGGTGGGGATGAGGCTCCGCGACCTGCCCGGCCTTGCCCAGCTGGCCACCGCGCTCTCGGCCCGCCCCAACCTGGTCGGCGACACCATCGCGCTCCCCCGCGGGGACGTGCTGGTGCGCTCGCACGGATACTCGGGCGGCGTGGTGGCGACGCTCCGCGACGTGGCCACCGAGCAGACCATCGCGCACCGCCTGGTCGGCTCGGTCGCACGCTTCAACTTCGACGACGTGGTGGGCGAGGACGCCGCCTTCGTCCGGGTGATCGAGGACGCGCGCCGCGCCGCCGCTTCCGAGATCCCCGTGCTCATCTCCGGCGAGAGCGGCACGGGCAAGGAGCTCCTGGCGCAGGCCATCCACAACGCCTCGGCGGCGGCCTCGCAGCCGTTCGTCGCCATCAACGTCACCGCCATTCCCCGCGAGCTCCTCGAGAGCGAGCTGTTCGGATACGAAGGCGGCTCGTTCACCGGCGCGCGAACCACCGGCCGGGCGGGCAAGTTCGAGCTGGTAGGCCGCGGCACGCTGCTGCTCGACGAGATCGGCGACATGCCGCTGGAGATGCAGGCCAAGCTGCTTCGCGTCCTCCAGGAGCGCGTGCTGCAGCGGCTGGGCAGCGTGCGCGACGTGCGCATCCGGGCGCGGATCATCGCCACGACCCATCACGATCTGGAGGAGGCGGTGAAGGCCGGCCGGTTCCGCCTCGACCTCTACCACCGCCTGCGCGTGCTCAACCTGCGCCTGCCGCCCCTGCGGGAGCACAAGAGCGACGTGCGGGTCTTGGTCGAGCACCAGCTACGCAGCATCGAGCAGCACCGCCGCCAGAAGATCGGCATCGCGCCGGAGGTGCTGCGCGCCTTCGACGCCTACGACTGGCCCGGCAACGTGCGCGAGCTCGTCAATCTGGTCGAGGCCGAGGTCAGCCTGCTGCCGCCGGGCCAGACCGTGCTTACACGCATTCCGCCCGCGCTCGCGAACCGCGGCGCGCGCGGCGGCGGGGCGCAGGTGGTCTCGCTGGTGGAGCTCGAGCGCCGCGCCTGCCAGGACGCCATCGCGCGCTTCGACGGGAACGTCGCGGCCGCCGCGCGTGCGCTCGGAATCGCCAAGGGCACGCTCTATGCGAAGATGAAGCGCTACCGGATCAAGGTCCCCGCCGGCAGCGGTCAGAAATGACACTCGCGCCCGGCGCCGGCGCCACCGCTTCCGCCAATCGATAGTCCGTAAATCCAATGGAATGGCGCGCGACGCGCGCTCCATTACCCCGACCTTCGTCCTGAAACTGCACTCGCGCAAATCTCGATCTGCCCTGCGACAGAATGGCTCAATCGCGATCGCAAGCTGCGGAATGAACGCCGATGTTCCGGCGCGCAATGCCTGCGCGGACAGGCCGCAGATTCTCCGCCGCAACGTCTGCGCGATTCCAGAACCAGGTTCTCGCATTGAATCTGAATGATTTCGGCAGCTTCGCGGTGGCATGCCCGCTGCAGAAGGGGGCGTCCCGAACGAGGGCGGCCGAAGGCTCAACCGCCTCTTTGGAGGAGGGCATACACCGATGGCACCTAAGAACTTCACCCGGCGTGACCTGCTCAGGGCATCCGCGGTTTCAGGAGCTGCTGGCCTCGTGGGGAAGCGCGCGTGGGCGCAGACCGCCTGCGACCCGTACAGTCCGATCGACATCGGCAACATCGCGTTCACCGGTTGCGGCGTCGGCGGCGAGCCGTTCCCGACCAGCCCGTTCATCCTGCAGCCGTACACCCAGCAACTGCCCATCCCCCAGGCATTGAGGCCGGGATGGCGGTATCCGGACGGCACGCTGGCCGCGCCCGGCGATCCCAACGCGTGGCGGGTCCGCAAGTCGGTGCAGTTCGGCGACAACACCATCGTCGCTCCGGGCCCCGGAATCGGGCAGCAGGACGCGCTCGGCGACCGGCTGCCGACGCCCAACCAGTACCAGGGAGTCCTGCCTCACGCGGGAACGCACCAGCTCTGGTCGAGCGGCGTGGGCACGAAGGGCCAGAACCTCAACCTGCCTGACCCGATCCTCTATCACATCCGGCTCCAGGTCAGCACCCACAAGTTCACCAACTCCCCGGTCGTCAACATCGACTCCGGGGGCAATGCCGTTGCCGTCCCGGCCGGCGCGCCCGCCTCTCCCGCCGGCACCACCACCTGGAAGGGCGTGGCCGGCGTCCCGACCTACCTGACGCCCGACAGCACCATCTACGGGTTCAACGGCACCTTCCCCGGCCCGCTGATCAACGCCGACTACGGTCGCCCGGCCCTGGTTCGCTTCGAGAACGACCTCGACCTGAACCCGCTCTGCCGCGACCGCCAGGACTTCGGCGCACCCGACTGGGCGTTCCTCACCCACCTGCACAACGGCCACACCGCGCCGGAGAGCGACGGCCAGCCCCACCACATGAGCGATCACGAGGGCGGCTACCAGCCGGCCGAGTGGTGCGACAACCTCTATCTGGGCTACCCGGCGGGAAACGACGACCGCGAGAAGCAGTCGTTCCTCTGGTTCCACGATCACCGCATGCACCACACCGGCCCCAACGTCTACAAGGGCATGGTCGGGCTCATGCCGCACTACGACCCGTTCACGGTGACTGGCGGCCCGGGCCTGGATCCCGGCGACGAGACCAAGGGACTGCGGCTCCCCGGCGTGCGCACCAACAACGGCGATGGCTCGTTCAACGTCAAGTACGACATCCCGATGGCGTTTTACGACTGCGCGCTCGACAACGGCATCGTGCCGCACCAGGATGAGCACACCCCGCTGACCTCGGGAATCTATCCGGAGCTGCCGCTGAACCAGTTCTGCGGCAACACCCACCCGGAGTGGTGGGGCCAGCTCTTCCACAAGCACTACCCCAACCACGGCTTCGTCGGCGACATCTTCACCATCAACGGCGTGGCCTACCCCACCATCACCGTCGAGCGGCGCCGCTACCGCTTCCGCTTCCTCGACGCCTCGCTCGCCCGCCAGTACCGCCTCTCGATCCGGCAGGGCACGCCGATGGCATTCCCCGGCCAGCAGGGCCAGTGGAACTTCGGCAAGATCAGCAAGGGCAAGGCGGTCACCGACAAGGGCACGCTCTGCATGAAGATGGTGCAGATCGCCAGCGAGGGCGGCCTGCTCCCGACCCACATCGACCGGCAGGAAGTGGAGATCTGGCCCGCCAAGCGCCGTGAGGTCGTCGTCGACTTCACCACCTACATCGACGGGAAGACGCCGACCAAGACCGGCGACGTGATGTACCTCACCAACACGCTGCAGATGCTGGACGGCCGCAAGGAGACCGGGAACCTGGATCCGGGCTTCGACGCGCAGTTCGCCGTGCCGATGCTGAAGATCGTCATCGGCGCGACCGCTGTGGACAACAGCCTGCCCCAGAACGTGAACAAGGCGCCCCTGCGTCCAGCGCCGCCTTTCGATCCGAACGCCCTCAAGTCGCGCGACTTCACGCTGGTCCGCGGCGGAACGGCCGGAGGCGAGACGGAGTGGCTGATCAACAACCTGCAGTTCGACCCCTTCGCCGCGCTGGCCGGGCCGACCTGGGGCACCGCCGAGGCGTGGGGCATCAACAACGGCGGCGGCGGCTGGACGCACCCGATGCACATCCACATGGAAGAGCACCACGTCATCTTCCGTGACACCGCCAACCTCGAGAAGCACCTCGACGACACCGGCAAGGAAGACGTCGTGGCGCTGGAGCCGAGCGAGAACACCGTCATCTACCGGCGGTTCCGCACCTTCCTCGGCAACTACGTGGCCCACTGCCACAACCTGGCGCACGAGGACCACAACATGATGTTCGGCTGGACCATCACTCCGTGATGGACTGAACCGCGCACCCCGGCGCTCGACCGGGTCGGGGTGCGCGGCCGAATCCGCTGTCCCGCTGGCCGCACCAGCTCATCCGCCGGCGTTTCCGTTCACCGATGAGGGATCGTGGGGGTCCTTCCATGAAAATCCGGATTGTCCTGTCGTTGGTCGCCGCTTGCGGCGTCTTCTCCTCCGTTCATCCCGATGCCGCGGCTGCAGCAGCGGCCGCGCAGGGCGAAAGCACCCAGCGCTACCGCTGCCCGATGCACCCGAACATCCTCCAGGACCACAAGGGCGACTGCCCGATCTGCGGCATGAAGCTCGTGCCGCTGAAGGATGCTGCAGAAGCTCCCGCGCAGGGCGCGGTGGCGACGAGCGCCGCCAGCCGCAGGGCGCTGGGAATCGTGGTGGGCGAAGTCCGGCGGGCCGCGGGCACGCGCTCGCTGCGGTTCCTCGGCCGCGTCACCGCCGACGAGAAGCGCGTCTACCGGATCAACGCGGGCGTCGAGGGGTCGATCCGCGACGTCTCGCCGGTCACCACCGGCAGCAGGGTGAAGAAGGACCAGGTGCTGGGGACGTTCTGGGCGCCCACCGCGCTCTCCACCATCCAGCTCTTCATCCTCAACATCAGCGGCAAGGAGTACATGGTGCAGCGGCAGACGGAGGGCGCCGTGGAGGGCGACGGCTCCGCCACGCTCGCCTACGCCAACATCCAGCAGCGGACCATGCAGCTGGAGAACCTGGGCGTCTCCGCCCTGCAGCGGGAAGAGCTGGCGCGCACGCGCAAGGTGCCCGACACCATCAAGATCGTCTCGCCCAGCGACGGGTTCGTGCTCGCGCGCAACGCGACGCCGCAGATGAAGTTCAACCGCGGCGAGGAGCTCTTCCGGATCGCCGACCTGCGCCAGGTCTGGGTGGTCGCCGACGTGTTCCTGAACGAGGCGCGCTACGTCCGCCCGGGCATGAAGGCAACCGTCACCCAGCCGGAGCAGGGCATCGCGCTGTCCGCCACGGTGGCGGAGATCCTGCCGCAGTTCGACCCGACCTCGCGCACCCTCAAGGTGCGGCTGGAGGTCGACAACCGCGACCTGCTCCTGCGGCCGGAGATGTTCGTCAACGTGAACCTGGAGGCCGCCCTTCCCGAGGCGATCGCGGTTCCCGGCGACGCCGTGATCGACTCCGGGCTGGCGAAGACGGTGTTCGTCGAACGCGGCGAAGGAAGCTTCGAACCGCGCAAGGTTACGACCGGCTGGCGCGACGGCGATCTCGTCGAGATCACCGCCGGCCTCTCCCCGGGCGAGCGCATCGCCGTCTCCGGGGCGTTCTTCCTCGATTCCGAGACGCGGATGAGAGCACCCGCATTCGGCGCCGCCGCCGAGCGGACCGTCGCTCCCGACCCCACCGGGAGCGAAGACCGCTCGCGCGGCGGCGCCGGACCTCGCGCCGCCCCTGCCGCGATCGAGGAGGCGGCGCACCCGCGCGCCGGGCAGCCCCGATGATCGCGCGGATCATCGAGCTCTCGGCCCGGCACAAGTTCATCGTCTTCCTCATCACCGCGGCCGCGGCGCTGGGCGGGTTCTGGTCGCTGCACCACGTTCCGCTCGATGCCATCCCCGACCTGAGCGACACGCAGGTGATCGTCGACTCGCGCTGGGACCGCAGCCCCGACGTGATCGAGGACCAGGTCACCTATCCGATCGTGAGCGGCCTGCTCGGCGCGCCCAGGGTGAAGGCGGTGCGCGGGTACTCC
>DASSQZ010000100.1:0-9825 GCA_035702105.1 Myxococcales bacterium
CTCCAGCGCCGCGGCGCGCTCGCGGAAGCGGGCCACGTTGCCCAGCTTGATGGACTCGTAGCCGCGCACGAGATCCGGCAGCTCGGCGATCTGCACCGCCAGGTCGTAGCTCGCGGGCGAAAGCGCCTGCAGCGAGCGCTCCACCAGGGCGCGGTACTCGTCGACGAGCGCGCGCTCCACCTTGCGCACCTCTGCGCGGCGGAAGGGATCCAGCGCCGTGCCGCGCACCCTGCGCATCCCGCGCAGCATCGCCAGCAGCGGCCGCGCCCAGGCGCCCAGCTTCAGCTTGCGCTTCAGCCCCAGCGCGCGCAAGAGCGGCGGGTGCAGGTTCCAGTAGACGCGCGCCCCGCCGGGAAACTGCTTGCGGATCTCCGCCGCCGCTCCCTGGCGCAGGAGCAGCCGAGCCACTTCGTACTCGTCCTTGTACGCCATCAGCTTGTAGAGGTTGCGCGCCACCGCCTCCGCGAGCCGCGTCCGCCCCGGCACGATCTCCTGCTCGCGCGCCGCGACGCCGCGAACGAGCTCCAGGTAGGCGCGCGCATAGGCGAGGTCCTGGTACGACGCCAGATCGGTCGCGCGGATCTCGAGCAGCCGCCGCAGCTCCCCCGCAAACCCAGCGCCGTCGAGGAGCGCGGCCACTTCCGCAGGCGGCTTCGGCGCAAGCTCCAGCACCGCGGCGTCCGCGCGGGCCGCCTCCTCGACGGCGCCGCGATCGCACACCCAGCGCCGCCCCCAGCGGAAGGCGAGGCGGTTGGCCTCGACCGAGACGCCGTTGAGCTCGATGGCGCGCTCGACCGACCCGGCGCGCAGCGGCAAGAGCCCCGCCTGGTACGCCGCGCCCAGCAAGAGCAGGCCGGCGGGCATGTGATCGCCGAAGAGCGCTTCCGAGATGCGCAGCGAGTCGAGATAGAGATTGCCGGACGGGCGGGTCGCGCGGTCGAGCGCGCGGGTGAGACCGGCCACCTCGGGGAAGGCGCTCCCCACCTGCGTGACCATCTGCCCGGTGGGCACCTTGGAGGTGCTGACCACCGCCGAGGTGCGCTGCGGATCGGCGCGGGCCAGGTTCTGCGGCGCGGCGCTGACCAGCAGATCGAGGCCGAGATAGAGATCCGCCTGCGCCGCGCCGATGCGGCTGCCCACCTCCGGCGGCGCGTCGAAGAGGCGCAGGTGAGAGACCACCGGGCCGCCCTTCTGCGAGAGCCCGGTCTGGTCGAGGCTGCGGACGTGCTTTCCGTCGAGCAGCGCGGCGGTGCCCACGATGGAATCGACGGTGACGACGCCGGTGCCGCCGATGCCCATCAAATAAATGGAATATCCATCGCCGCAGCCCGGCTTCTGCGCGGGCTCCGGCAGCGGCGCGTCCATGGGCGCGGGGCGGCGCTTCTTCCGGGGAGCCGGCGCCTCGCCCTCCAGCGGCACCGCCGTGAGGAACGAGGGGCAATCTCCCTTCAGGCAGGAATAGTCCGTGTTGCAGGACGACTGGTGGATGCGCGTCTTGCGCCCGAATTCGGTCTCCACCGGCTGCACCGAGAGGCAGTTCGACTTCACCCCGCAGTCGCCGCAGCCCTCGCAGACGGCGGCGTCGATGAAGACGCGCATCGGCGGGTCGGGCCGCTTGCCGCGCTTGCGCAGCCTGCGCTTCTCCGCCGCGCATTCCTGGTCGTAGACCAGCGCGGTGACGCCGGCCACCTCGCGCAGGCGCCTCTGCACGGCGTCGAGCTCGTCGCGGTGGTGGAGCGTGGCCGGGGCAAGCTGGTCGCGCCGGTACTTCTCCGGTTCGTCGGAGACCACGGCGACGTCGCGAACCCCCTCGGCGAGAAGCTGGCGCACCAGCGCGGGCACCGGTAACGCTCCGGCTGCCTGCTGCCCTCCGGTCATGGCCACGGCGCCGTTGTAGAGCACCTTGTAGGTGAGGTTCACGCCGGAGGAAACGGCGGCCTTGATCGCCAGCATGCCGGAGTGGAAGAGCGTGCCGTCGCCGAGGTTCTGGAAGATGTGCGCCGTGCCCGAGAAGGGCGCCGCGCCCACCCACTGCACGCCTTCGCCGCCCATCTGCGTGAGCCCGACCACCGAGCGGTCCATGCGGATGGCCATGGTGTGGCAGCCGATGCCGCCGCCCGCGATGGAGCCCTGGGGCACGACGGTGGAGGTGTTGTGCGGACAGCCGCTGCAGAAGAACGCCGTGCGGGCAACCGAGAGCGGCGCGGGCCGCTGGCGAACGGCATCGAGGAGCGCGGTGCGCTCGCGCACCGCTTCCGGCAAGGGGCCCGCGAGCCTGCGCGCGACCAGCGGCGCGATCGAGTCCGCGTCCAGCTCGCCCTGGGCCGGCACCAGCGCCTTGCCCGCGTCGTCCAGCTTGCCGACGATGCGCGGGGCGCGCGGCGTGCCGTAGAGGGCGTCGCGGAGCAGCATCTCGAGGAAGGGCCGCTTCTCCTCGACCACCAGGATCTCGTCGAGGCCGGCGGCGAATTCGCGCACGATGCCCGGCTCCAGTGGATAGAGCATGCCGAGCTTGAGCAGCCGCACGCCGGCCCGGCGCAGCGCCTCGCCGGCAAGGCCCAGATCGCGCAGCGCCTGGCGCAGGTCGAACCAGGTCTTTCCCGAGGCGACGATGCCGATGCGGTCGCCGTCGCTGCGCGCGACGATGCGGTTGAGGCGGTTGGCCGCGGCGTACGTTCGCGCGGCTTCCAGCCGCGAGGTGTTCAACGTCCCTTCCATCTCCACCGAGAACGGCGCGAACAGCCGCGGGTCGAACGACGGAGCAAAGGGCTTGCCCGCGAACTCCAGCGGCGGCATCAGCGGCTGGATGCGGCCGGGCGACACCTCGGCGGTGCCCGCCTCGTCGCAGACGTCGGTGGCGCATTTCATTCCCACCCAGAGCCCCGAGTAGCGCGAGAGCGCGTACCCGTGCAGCCCCAGGTCGAGCACCTCCTGCACGCTTCCGGGATAGAGCACCGGAAAGCCCGCTGCCCAGAAGGCGGGCTCGCTCTGGCTGGGAATGGTGGAGCTCTTGCACGACGGATCGTCGCCCGCCAGCGCCAGCACGCCGCCGTTCTTTCCCACCCCGGCGAAGTTGGCGTGCTTGAAGACGTCGCCGGAGCGATCGACTCCCGGCCCCTTGCCGTACCACATGCCGAGGACGCCGTCGTACTTCGGCGCGGGAAACGCGGAGGCGAGCTGGCTGCCGAACACGGCCGTCGCGGCCAGCTCCTCGTTGACGCCGTTGACGAAGCGCACCTCGTGGGCGCGGGTGATCTCCGCCGCCCGCTCGAATGCCGAGTCCAGGCCGCCCAGCGGCGAGCCGCGATAGCCCGAGACCAGCGTGGCGGTGCGCAGGCCGCGGCGGGCGTCGGCGCGATGCTGGTCGAGCGTGACCCGGACCAGCGCCTGGATTCCGGAGAGATAGATGATGCCTTCCTCGCGCAGGTACTTGTCGTCGAGCGACCAGCGCGGCGTTTCGAGCGCTCCCATGTCACGCCTTCTTCGCCGGCTGCTGCGCGGCGAGCCAATCCTTCGCCTGATCCTCCGCGTCGAACGCCTCGTAGGTGCGCCCCGCCGACCGGTACACCTGCCGCGCGACGATGCTGCCGAGCTTCGACATGCCGACCATCGCCGTGGCCAGGACCCGCGGCTCGTTGGCCTTGCTGACGCGCTTCATCTCCTCCACGGTGGCAGGGTTGAAGATGTTGCGCCGCACGTTCACGAGCAGAAGCAGGTTCTTCGCCAGGGGCTGCTGCGCCACCACGCCCTCCAGCTCCTGCAGGATCGGCGGAGTCGCCTCGGCGCTGAGCTCCGACAGATCGAGCACCAGGATGCGCCGCCCCTTGTGCTCGGTGAAATAGACGCGTTCCATCGCCGCATCACAGCACACCGGGAGGACGACACCAAGCGCCGTGCGCCTGGCCGTCCCGGTCTCGCCCCGGCGCCCGCGATCAGAAGTTCCTCATGTGGGCATGGCTCAGGGCGATCGCGCCATCGGTCGCGGGGCTCAGCAGTGGTCGGTGCTGGCCACCGAGCGCGGCGCCGTGTCGGCCGCGCACTTGATGTCGCAGGTCCCGCCCGTGCAGCTCAGCGAGCAGGTGCCGGTGCAGACGACGTGGCAGGTGGAGCCGCTGCAGCTCACGCTGCTCGAGGAGCCCACCGTGTAGGAACAGATCGCGCCGCCGGTGCAGTTGAGGCTGGCCGACGATCCGGCGGTCAACGCGCAACTGCTCCCCCCGCTGCACCCGCCGCTGCACGAGGTGCCGCAAGCCGCGTCGGTGCAGCTACCTCCGGCGCACTTCATGGTGCAGCTATTGCCAGCCGGATCGCAGAGCGTCTTTTCCCAGCCGCTCGATCCGCCGCAGGCCCACAGCGCCGCCGTCATCAGGAAAGCGATCCAGTTCATGCGATCGTTCCTATCGGAACCTTGATCCCCGTCAAGGGCGACAAGGGCGCACAGGGGCGCGCCCCTTCGCGTTTCGCACTGCGGAAATCCGCGCCGCCCACGCTCCCGCCGGTGCTGACGGCGGCACCTCACTTGTGCTCTGCTGTGGAGCATGGACGCCTTGCAGAGCTACCTCGAGCGCCCCTGGCTGAAGTCGTACCAGCCGGGCGTGCCGGAGGCGGTCGAGTTCGAGTCCAAGCCGGTCTTTCGCCTCTTTGACGAGGCGGCCGAACGATGGCCCGGCCGCGACGCGCTGATCTTCTACGGCCGCGGCATCACCTACCGGGAGCTGCGCGACGCCATCGACCGCCTCTCCTGCGCGCTCGCCGGGCTCGGCGTGAAGAAGGGCGATCGCGTCGCCCTCTATCTCGTCAACAGCCCGCAGTTCGTCATCGCCTGGTTCGCCGCGCTCAAGGCCGGCGCGGTGGTCACCAGCATCAGCCCCCTCTACACCAGCCACGAGGTCCGCTACCAGCTCGAGGACAGCGGGGCGCGCGTCATCATCTGCCAGGACATCCTCTACGAGAAGGTGGAGCGGTGCGGCGCGCCGCTGGACTTCACCGTGGTCACCAGCGTGGGCGAGTACCTGCCCGCCTTCAAGCGCCTCCTCGGCAAGACGGCGCTGGCGCGGCTGTTCCCGGAAGTGAACCTGGGCACGCCGCGGATCGGCTCCGCGCCGAACCTCCACTGGCTGCAGGATCTCCTGAAGAAGTACCCGGCCACGCCGCCGCAGGTCGAGATCGATCCCGCGACGGACCTCGCCGCCCTGCCCTACACCGGCGGCACCACCGGCCATCCCAAGGGCGTGATGCTCACGCACCGGAACATGGTGGCCGCCCAGGCGCTGGCCAGGGCCACCTTCCCCGGCTTCGAGGAGGGGAAGGAAGTCATCGTCGCCTTCCTGCCCTTCTTCCACATCTACGGGCAGGTGGTGATCATGCTCAACGGGCTCTCGCAGGGGCACCTTCTCGTGCTCTTCACCAGCCCGGACACCGAGGCCATCCTCTCCGCCATGGAGCGCTACGGCGCCACCGTCTTCTTCGGTGTGCCCACGCTCTTCGAGTACCTGAAGGAGCACAAGGACACGGGCAAGGTGAACTGGAAGCGGCTCAAGCTGATCCTTTCCGGCGCCGACACGCTGCACGAGTCCACCATCGCCGGCTGGGCGCGGCGGACCGGCTCCAGCATCACCGAGGGCTACGGGCTCTCCGAGACCTGCGCCATGAGCCACGTCAACCCGCTGCAGAAGCCCAAGCCGGGCTCGTTCGGCTGCCCGGTGCCGAGCGTGTATGCGGCGGTGATCGATCCGGAGACGCACGCCTTCGTGCCGCCGGAGCAGATCGGCGAGCTGGTGCTCTCCGGCCCCAGCGTGATGAGCGGCTACTGGAACCGGCCCGACGAGACGGCGCGCGCGTTCCTCGAGCGCGGCGGTCGCCGCTGGATGCTCACCGGCGACATCGTGCGCATGGACGAGGAGGGCTACTTCCACTTCTACGACCGCTCGAAAGACCTGATCAAGTGCAAGGGATATTCGGTCTTCGCCAAGGACGTGGAGGAGGTGCTCTACGCGCACCCGCAAGTGAAGGCCGCCGGGGTCATCGGCGTGCCCGATCCCGCGCTCGGGCAGCGCATCAAGGCCATCGTGGTGCTGCAGGCCGACGCGCGCGGCAAGGTGGGCGAAGAGGAGATCAAGAGCTACTGCAAGGAGCGCCTCGCCGAATACAAGGTGCCGCAGGTGATTGAATTCCGCGGCGAGCTGCCCCGCACCGACGTGGGCAAGGTCTCGCGCCGCGAGCTGCGCGACGACGGCACGGCGGCCTAGTGCAGCGCCGTCGAGATGGCGTCAAGACCGAGAGCGCCGAGGAGCAAGCGATGCGACGAGCGAGGAGGGCGAATACCAAGCCGTATTCAACCGACGAGCGAGGAAGCAGCTCGCCGCTCATCGGCGCTCGAATCTACGCAACCTCGACGGCGGTGCACTAGATGGCCGAGCCGTTCTTCCGCGTGGAGCGCCTCACCCGCCGCTTCGGCGGGCTGCTCGCGGTGAACGAGGTCAGCTTCGAGCTCAGGCGCGACCAGATCGTGGGGCTGATCGGCCCCAACGGCGCGGGCAAGACCACGCTCCTGCGCCTGATCACCCGCGTGCTCCGGCCCGACAGCGGCAAGGTGATCTTCAACGGCGAGGACATCACGCCCTTCAAGGTGTCCGAGGTGGTGAACCGGGGCATCGCCTGCACCTTCCAGAACACGCGCCCGTTCCGGCACCTGCCCATCGTCGCCAACGTGATGGTGCCGCTGCTCGCGCCCCGCGCCCACGCCCGCGGCGATTGGGTGCGGAAGATCGACGCCAAGGCGATGGACGCGCTGGAGTTCGTGGGCATCGCCGACCAGGCGCTGGAGCCGGCTTCCGCCCTCTCGCAGGGCGACTTGAAGCGGCTGGAAGTGGCGCGCGCCATCGCCACCGAGCCGGAGCTCCTGCTCCTCGACGAGCCGCTGGGCGGGCTCAACCCGGCCGAGTCGGAGCTGCTCGCGCGCTCGATCAAGCGGCTGCACAAGGGAGGCCGCTTCGGCAGGCTCCATTCCGAGGGGCCGGCGGTGGTCATGATCGAGCACAAGCTCAAGGAGCTGATGTCGATTGCCGACCGGGTGATCGTGATGGACCACGGCGAGCTGTTGGCCGACGGAACGCCCGCGGAGATCGTCAAGAACCCCAAGGTGGTGGAGGCGTATCTCGGGAGGGCGAATGCCGCTTCTTGAGGTGAAGGACCTGGGGGTCCGCTACGACAAGGCCGTCATCCTCGGCGGCGTGTCGCTGCACGTGGACGACGGGGAGTTCGTGGGCCTCGTCGGACCGAATGGCGCAGGCAAGTCCACGCTCCTTCGCGCCATCTCGGGAATGGTCCGCTTCGAGCAGCGGATGAAGCGCGGCAGCGACGGGGAGATCGCGCTGGAAGGAGAAGTGCGCTTCGCGGGCGAGCGCATCGACGGCCTGCCGGCGCACGAGGTGCGCATGCGCGGGCTGGTGCATTGCCCGGAGCGGCGCCGGCCCTTCCGCGAGCTGACGGTGGAGGAGAACCTCAAGGCGGGGGCGTATCTCTCCCGCAACGGGCAGGAGACACGGCGCAACCTCGACCGCGCCTACGCGCTCTTTCCCAAGCTGGGGGAGCGCAAGGGGCAGGTCGCAGGCACGCTCTCGGGCGGAGAGCAGCAGATGCTCGCCACGGCGCGCGCTCTCATGTACGAGGCCAAGCTGCTCGCCATCGACGAGCCGTCGCTGGGGCTTGCGCCGCGGGTGCGGGAAGAGCTGTTCGCCGCCATCGGGAAGATCCACGCCCAGGGCACGCCCGTGCTGCTCGTCGAGCAGGAAGTGGCCCAGGTCTTCCGCATGGCGCGCCGCAACTACGTGCTCTCGCAGGGGCGCATCATCGCCGAGGGGTCGGCCGAGAAGATGATGGCCGACGAGACGCTCCGCGCGGGGTATCTGGGGCTGTGAGCGACCGATGAGCTCAAATGACTACCTTGAGTTTCGCAGGGCGACGAAAGAAGACGTGGAGGCGCTGCGCGCGTCGGCGCGCAATGCCCGCACGATGAAAACGGAAGACTATTTCCGCTTCCTCGCCCAGTTCACCGCATCGGTGGAAGAGCTCCGGCGGCGGCCGCTCCCCCTGCGCAGCAAGCCCTTTCGGCTGTAGCCGATTTGCGCCGCCGTCCGCTGGCAACTTCTCGTCACGGCCTACAAGCTGCCGCGCCGCGACGACGTCAGGAGGACTGCGCGCCAAGGCTTCCCTTGATCCGTATGATCTTCCGTAGCTCATACGGCACGCCGGGCGCCGCGCTCGTAGCGAGTCGTTCAGCCAGCTTCTCCAACGCCGGGATTGCAGTAGCGATTGCGAAGTCGTCGATAAGCGCCGAGGCATCGAACCGCACCTTCTCGTCTTGCGACAGCACCCACTCCGCGAGAACCTGATCAGCCAGTGCCCGCTCTTCGCCGTCGAACTTGCGGTACAGCGCGTGGAGCCGATCGAGCGCGAGATGAGAGTCCTTGAGGGACATCGCCTCTCCGTCGGCTTCTCGGTGGTACGACTCCATTTGAAGGCGGAAGTCGGCGAGAGTCATGGCCAAACCGTGAAGGCGTCGTGGCCGTGCGTGTTGGAAAGCAGTTCCAGCACGTCAATCCCCGGGCGCCCGCGCATGGGCGGCGTGCAGCGCGGTGCCGCAGACGCGGCAGGACGCGCGCCACATCGGATTTGCCTGCTTGCAGCGCGGGCAACGCGTCTCGATGCGGTCGCGGATCCAGGGCGTGAGGCCGCGCGGCATGAAGAGCAGCACCAGCAGCACCACCACCGCGAAGATGAGCAGCCGCAGCTCGCCGAAGGCGCTGAAGCTGCCCAGGTACTCGGTCAGCGGATAGAGCACGAACACGGCGACCACCGGGCCGTAGATGGTGGCGAGCCCACCGAAGACTCCCCAGATCACCACCTGGAAGGAGAGCGCCGTCTCCAAGGTAGAAGGGCCGGCGCCGCGCATGAAATGGGCATACAAAGCGCCGGTGATTCCGGCCGCGGCGGCGGAGATGCCGAACACCGCCAGCTTGTACCGGGTGGTATCAATGCCGGACGCGCGCGCCGCCACCTCGTCGTCGCGGATGGCGTGGAGGATGAGCCCGAAGCGCGAGTCGGCAAACGCCCAGATGCCGAACACTAGCAGGAGCATGGCGCCGGCCGCGATGTAGTAGTTGCCCATGCGGGACACCGCGAGCGACTGCAAGCCCGTGACGCCCAGCTCTCCGCCGGAGAAGTCGGGAAAGGCGAAGAGCGCGCCGATGAGAATCAAGGGAAACGCCAGCGTCGCCAGGGAAAGGTACGAGCCGCGCAGCCGCAGGCAGAGATAGCCGACGCAGAGCCCGATGGCGGCGGCGATCAAGGCCCCGGTGCCCACCGCGATCCAGGGCGGATACTCGAGGCGCAGGGAGAGGAGCGCGCTGGAGTACGCCCCCGCGCCGAAGAAGAGCGCGTGGCCGAAGTTCACCTGCCCGGCGTAACCCGCGAGCAGGTCCCAGCTCGCGGCGAAGGCGGCAAAGATGCAGGTCATGGCCGCCACCCGCAGCACGTACGGGTCGGGCAGGACCAGCGGCAGGAGCAGGACCGAGAGCACCCACACCGCCGCCAGCGTGCGCGAGGGCAGGACCAGCACCTCGCCGCGCAGTTGCGCCCAGGCGCGGCGGATCAGGAACACGTCAGCGTTCCTCCTCGAAGGCTACGCCGAAGAGGCCCTCGGGACGCGCGAGGAGCACCACCACCATGATCGACAGCGACACCGCGCCCTTGAGGAACGCGCCCTGCGGCAGCGCAAAGACAGTGATGGCCTCCACGTAGCCGATGATCAAGGCGCCGATGACG
>DASSQZ010000101.1:0-2654 GCA_035702105.1 Myxococcales bacterium
GCGGCTCCTGGATGGCGGCCCTCGTGGCGTTCACGCCCTGGCTCATGGGGCTGGAGCGCGCCGGAGCGCGCGCGGCCCTGGCCTCGGCCGCGGTGCTGGCGGCAGCGGTGACTGCGCTGGCGTTCTTCTGGCTGCCTCCGGCGCTCGCGGCCTACGCGCACGTCTCGCTCGCGCAGGCGTGGATCTGGTCGCTGGCGCTTTCGCCGCTGATCCTGCAGCCGCAGTTTCTCGCGGCGGCGGCGTGCCTCTTGCTCGCGCGAAGGCTGGCCGCGTCGCGATGGGCGTCTGTTGCGATCATGGGGCTCGGCTACGCCGGCGCGGAATGGGCGTTCGCGAAGCCGCTCGCCGACACCCTGGGCATCGGACTCTTTCCTTCGCCGGCGCTGAGGCAGGCGGCGGAGGTGGCCGGCGAGGGCGGACTCACCCTGCTCTGCTTCGCGGTCTCTGCCTGTGTCGCCGCAGCCGTCTCGCTGCGCAGGTGGGCTCCGGCGGCGGCCGCACTGGCCCTGGCAGCGGTCGCCGGGGGAGGAGGCGCTCTGCGGCTGCGGCAGGTGGAGGCGAAGGACCGGGCGGCGCCCACGGCCCAGGCCGGCGTGGTGCAGGCGGCGATCACGGCGTACGACAAGCTCGCCGCGGAGCAGGGCACTTACGAAACGGTCCGGCAGATCCTCGACGCGCACTTCGCGCTTTCGGAGCAGGTGCTGGCGGAGGGGCCGGTGGATCTGCTGGTCTGGCCGGAGACGGTGTACCCGACCACCTTCGCGGCACCGAAGAGCGAGGACGGAGCGGCTCTGGACGAGGAGATCGCCGGCTTTGCCGCGCGCGCCGGCGTGCCGCTCGTCTTCGGCGCCTTCGAGGACACCTCCGCAGGCGAGCACAACGCGGCCTTCTTCCTCCAGCCCGACGGCAGCTTCGTCACCTATCGCAAGTCGCTGCTCTTTCCCCTCACCGAACGCATGCCGCGCTGGCTGGACCATCCCGCCGTCCGCGCCGCGCTGCCCTGGGCCGGGCGCTGGGCCCCGGGTCCCGGACCTTCCTCAGTGCCGTTCCGGCTGCGCCACGGGCAGACACTGCGGATCGCTCCGCTCATCTGCTACGAGGCGGTTCACGGCGGCTATGCGGCGCGGGAGGCGCGCGCGGGCGCGGATCTGCTTCTCACCCTCTCCAACGACGGCTGGTTCACGGGCGCGGCAGGTCCGCGGCTGCACCTCGCGGCCGCCGCGCTGCGCAGCGTGGAGCTGCGGCTGCCGCAGATCCGCGCCACCAACTCCGGCATCTCCGCGCTCATCCTCCCCACCGGCGAGCTGGTCTCTCCCACCGCATTCGGCGCCCGCGCCGCCTTGCGCCTGCGTTTCCCCCGCCTCTCGCCGTCATGGACGCTGGTCCTGGCCTTCGGCGACTGGCTGGGACCCGCGAGCGCCCTGGCCTGCGCGCTGTTGCTCGCGTACCTCTTTGCTTCCGCGCGCCTTCTCGCGGCGCATCCGCAGCCCGGCACGGCAGGACCTGCGCGCTGAGCCGCAGGGCGGGGGCTGCGTCCCTGGTTCAACCGGTTGAACCTCGTGTCCGATCCTCGACAGATCAGCGTCTTCGCCCCCCGCGCCACCCGGGATGAATGCCCCGACCTCCGGCAAAAAAAGAAAAAAAGTTTGTTGGGTCTCCGCTTCGCTCAGGCGGCCACAACCGCTTGTGGTTTGCCGATGAGGCGGCGGTAGGTGAGGGGCGGTCGACGGAGAGCGCCACTGAGGAGGCGGTCGAAGAGGAACAGTCGATTGACCGAGTTCCGGCGGTTGAAGCGGAACATGAACTCGTCCAGGTAGCGCTGGAGGTGCTTGCGGGAGACCGCGCCCTGAAGAGTGCCGAGGATCCAGCGATCGAGCAGCCCGAAGACGCGGTGGATTCGTGGAAAGAGGCGCGAGGCGTTCTTCGGGTTGCCGACGACGGTCGGGCGGTGCGAATAGTCTTTCCCGCCGATGCCGGAGTAACCCCGCCAGCCGTCGGTCTTGAGCGTGCTGCCGACGACGATGGAGGTCAGGGCGAAACTCGCCAGCTCGACGGCAGAGGCACTGCGGATCGCCCGCAGGCGGATGCGTCCGATGTGCTTGCCTCGACATTCAGCCGCTCCGACGACGACCGACTTGCCTCCCGGGCTGCGGCCGCGACGCTCGCCGGGGGCCTTCCCGCCGAGGTAGGTCTCGTCGAGTTCGATGAGGCCCTCCAGCGGAGCACCGAAGCTGCGATCCATGGCGCTGCGCAGCTTGTGCAACCAGGTCCAGGCGGTCGCGTAACGCAGCCCGAACCTGCGGCTGATCTCCAGCGCCGAGCAGCCGCCTTTGCTGAACAGCATCTCGGCGATGACCCGGAACCACAGCCGCAGAGGTTTGCGGGTCCCATGAAAGACCGTCCCGGCGGTCAAAGAAACCTGATGGCCACAGCCAATGCACTGGTCCAGCGGGCGAGTCCGTAACTGCCACGCCCGTCCCTCACCACAGCGCGGGCACTGGAAGTGCCCGCCCCAGCGGCGGTCGCGCAAGTACTCGATGCAAGCCGACTCGCTCGCGAATCTCGCCTCGAACTCCGCCAACGATGCAGGTACCGGAATCATCCGACCCTCCTGCCCGCCGTCTACCAGAGGGGTCTGACGCCACTGCTGGGGC
>DASSQZ010000102.1:0-10770 GCA_035702105.1 Myxococcales bacterium
AAGAACATCGCCGGCCAGAACTGGGAGGTGGTCACGCTTTCGCGCGAGGAGGACGGCGCGACCGTGATGGTGCCCAAGGCCAAGGTGATGGGCATCGGCCTGCGCAAGGTGGCCGACGTCGCCGCCATCGACAAGGTCTTCGACGATCTCGCCTCTCCCGACACCAACCCGCAGCTCGACTGGAAGGTGCGCCACCGCGAGAACGCCGACCGGATGAGCGGCGGAGGGCTCTTCGGCACGGTGGAGGTGCTCAAGGGACTGCACGCGCTCAGCCGCGTGCGCCCGCTGCCGCAGAAGGAGCGCGAGCTCTACGACAGCGCGCGGCACCTCCTGGTGGGGGAAATCGCCGCGGCCATGAACATTCCGCTCCACGTCGCCGAGGACAACCTCGACTATGCGCTCTGGCCGCCGCCGGGAATGAAGCGGAAGGGGCGCGAGCTTCCGCCGGCCACGCTGGGGCCGCCCGCGCCGGCTCGCGCCGCAGGGGACGACGACGACCTCGGGTTCGACGACGAGGACCTGGCCGAGGCGGAACCGGCGGCCATCGTCGGAAAGCCGGGCGCCGCGGAGGACGAGGAAGAGGAGCCGGACGAGGAGGAGAAGCCTGCCGCGGCGGCGAAGAAGCCGGCGGCGGAGAAGGCGAAACCCTCGCGGCCGGCAAAAGAGAAGCCCGCCGCGGCCCATGCGCAGGCGCACGCGTCCCACGCCCCCGCGCAGGCGCACGCTTCCCACGCCCCCGCGCAGGCGCACGCCCCGGCGCACCCGCACGGTTCCACGCACGCGCACGCGCCGGCCCATCCGCACCCCGCGACGCGCGCGGCCCCTCCTCCCAAGAAGGCGGCGACGGCGAAGAAGGGGGCTGCCGCCAGGAAGCCTGCGGCGAAGAAGGCGCCCGCGAAGAAGCCCGCGGCCACCAAGGCGAAGGGGAAGCGATGATCCGCATCGTCACGCTCTCCGAGTTCCCTCCCGACGTCATCGACTTCGTCTCCCGGCGCGTGCACGCGGCCTACGGCATGGGCTCCGAGTTGGAGGGCGAAGGCGAGATGCCGCGGGGCGCGCTCGACGACGAGCAGTCGGGCTACAACGCGATCAAGGCGGTGGAGGAGATGGACGACGACGTCGCGCTCTATGCCGACGACAAGATCATCTACCTGACCAGCGAGCCGCTCACCGCGCCGGAAGGACCCATGGGCCACGGCCCGGTGGACGGGTTCGCGCAGTACGGCGCGGGCAAGGCCATCGCCACGTCCCACGGCCTCGCCGACAAGGGGCTTCCCGTCGAGGTGGGCCTCGCCAAGCGCGCGGCGCACTACATCGGCCATCTCTGGGACCTGCATCACTGCTACGACCCGCGCTGCGCCATGCATCCGGGCTGGTCGCCGGGGTTCGCCCAGTATCCCGAGGTGGCGCTCTGCCTCTTCTGCCGCGAAAAGAGCGAGCGGAAGATCAAGCTTGGCAGCACGTAGGGCTGCCTTCGCCGCGCTGCTCGCGCTCGGCGCCGGATCGCTCGCGTTCGATCTCACCCTGCCCTGGCGCCTGCCCTCCGACCAGGACTGGGCCGAGGCCGCGGGAGCGCTGCGCGCGCAGGCGAGGCCGGGCGACGCGGTGCAGATCTGGCCTGCCTGGGCGGAGCGCGCGCGGCTGTTCGTGGACGCAGCGCCGGTGCTGGCCGAGGAGGATCTCGGAAGCTTCGACGACCCCGCTGTCCGGCGGTTGTGGATCTTGTCGCTGCCCCGGACGCCGTTCTTCCACGACCCTTCGCAGCAGTTGCAGGCGCGCGGCGCCACGCCGGTGCAGGTCGAGCAGCGCTTCGGCGCGCTCTCGCTGCGGCCCTGGGACCTGCACGCGCCGGAGGTCGCGGCCGATCTGACGCACGCGTCCGAGGAGCACGAGGTGGACTACGTGGCGCGGCGCTGCGTGCAGGTGCCGATCGGCTCGCGCTTCACCGCCCGCGGCCAGGCCGGCGCCGCGCTGCACCTTCGCGCCGGCGTCATCGGCGAACGCGCCTACGACGCGAACCGGCCCGCCATCGCGGTGGAGGCGTTCGCCGGCGGCGCGTCGCTGGGAAGGCTCGAGGTGCCGCGCACCACGCGCGACGGCACCGGCTGGCGCCGCCTCGACGCGCCGGTGCCTGCGGGCCCTGCCGAGCGCGAGTTCGTCTTTGCCGTCTCGTCTTCCGAAGCCGCCCGCCCCTTCTGCCTGCAAGCGTGGACGACCAGGCGATGACCGACCGGGCGCTGGCGCGGGCGATGGGGTTCTGCACCGCCGCCGCGATGGCGGTGACGCAGGCGGATGTGGGCTTCGTGCGCGACGAGGGATACTACTTCACCGCAGCGCAGAACGCCGAGAACTGGCTGCGGCTGCTCCTGCACGCGCCGCTCGCCGCGGTGGAGCAGACCGGGCGCTACTGGTCGTACAACTTCGAGCATCCCGGGCTGACCAAGCTGCTCTTCGGCGCCTCGCACCTGGTCTTCACCACCTGGCTGGGCCTTCTGCCCGACGCTCTCGCCTGGCGGCTTCCCGCCTTCGCCTTCGCCGGGCTGCTCAGCTACTGGCTCTGCATCCTGGGCCTCTCGCGCTCGCGCGCCGCGGGCGTGCTCGCGCCGCTGCTCTTCTGGTGCGCCGAGCGGACCTTCTTCCACGGCCACCTCGCCTGCTTCGACGTGCCCATCTGCGCGATGTGGGCCGGCGCCGGCGTGGCCTGGCTCGAGGCGCTGCGCGAGAGGTCGCGGGCGTCGGGCCTGTGGCTGGCGTTCGTCTACGGCGTGGCGCTCGGGGTGAAGCACAACGCCTGGTTCCTGCCCCCGGTGCTGCTGGTGCACGCGCTCCTCCTGCCGGGGGCGCAGCGCAAGAGCGCGCTCCTGCGTCTGCCCTGGCTCCTGCTCTCGCCGCTGGTCCTCTTCGCCGTCTGGCCGCTGCTCTGGCACGACCCGCTGCGGCACATCGCCGCCTGGATCGCCTTCCACACCCATCACGTCCATTATGCCTGGTGGTACTTCGGCCAGGTGCTGCGGGCGCCGCCGTTCCCGGTGGTGTACCCGCTGGTGGTCGATGCGCTCGCGCTGCCGCTGCCCATCGTCGCGCTCCTGGCCGCCGCGGGGATTTCGCTCCTGGCCGGGTTCGCGCGCCGCAGGCTCGATGCGCAGCGGCTGATCGAGCTGGGTCTCGCCGGGGCTGCGCTCCTGCCGTTCCTGCTCACCACCACACCCATCTTCGGCGGGCTCAAGCACTGGCTCGGCTTTCTCGCGCTGCTCGCGCCGGAAGCGGCGGGGCTGCTCGCCGCCATCGCGCCATCGCGCCGGCAGCTCGCCGCGGCCGTCGCGGCGGTGCTGCTGCCGGGCCTCTGGCAGATCGCGCACGTGCATCCTTACGGGACCAGCGCCTACGGGGAGCTGGCGGGCGGCATCCCGGGTGCGGCGACGCTGGGAATGCAGCGGCAGTACTGGTCCAACAACGTGACCGCCGTGCTGCCGTGGCTGAATACACACTGCCCGCGGGACGCGCGCGTCTACTTCCACGAGGTCAACCTGGAGAGCTATCGGGCCTACGTCCAGGCCGGCATGCTCCGCGCCGACATCCGCTACGCGCCCGGTCCGGCGCAGGCCGACTACGTGGCGCTGCAGTGGCACCGCGAGTTCCGCGACCGCGAGCCCGAGACCTGGAACGCCTTTCATACGCGGAGGCCTGCCACCGGGCTCTATCTCGACGAGGTTCCACAGATCGTGGTCTACGCGCGCCCCGGCCTGCCCGGCGCGCCGTAGCAGGGCGCTGAAAGACGAAGTTTTTCGGCGAAACCCTGCTATGCTTTTTCTCGAGCGATGTCGCGCTGGGACCGGATCCTCGAGCAGAAGCCGCAGGGCCTTAAAGATTACGTGCTCGACAAGGTGGCCGAGCAGCTCGCTGCCGATCTGCGCGACTTTCCCCCGCGCATCGAGGAGTGGCTCGACCAGGCAATGGAGGCGCGCTACTCGGCCGTGATGGCGCGCGCGGGCCGCCCCCCGCTCGACACCCTCCGCGCCGGCTGCGAGATGGCGCGCGAGGAGATGCTCCGCGAGTACGAGTTGATCGACCGCTTCTGCCGCAGCCCGCAATACCGCAAGCTCCTGCCCGACGCGCTGGAAGAGCACACCGCGCACTTCGTCACCCGCTACCTGGTGGACTCGGCCCTCGCCTTCCAGGAGCACGGGAAGGACAAGTTCCGCCGCTCCGACCTGGTCAGGCTGATCGAGAAGATCGAGGATCGTCTGCTCGAGGGGCACCGGCTGCGGCTGTGATCATCCCGGGGATCCCGGGCTTCGCTCCATTGTCGCTCCGCGCGAGCGCGCAAGGGATGCGCTGCCGACGCCGCATGGCGGCCGCGAAAAGATTCCCGCGGCGCAACTCCCAACTGCGTGCAACGCGCGTTTCTTTCGGCTGACCCGGGGCGCCGGGCCTGGGATCGGCCACTTGAGGCGGGTTTGCTTATTGCACCCGACCCCAACGCGAGCCTCGACGCAGGGAAGGACACGCCTATGAGGTCGATCAGATCCGGCATCTGGGTTTCGCTGATTTGCGTTGGACTCACCGCCTGCGCCGGGGACAGGGGCCCGCAGGGAGTGCCTGGTCAGGCGGGCGCCCAGGGACCCCAGGGTGACCCGGGATCCCAGGGCGTCCCCGGACCGCAGGGCGACGCGGGCCCCCAGGGCGACCCGGGCCCGCCCGGACCGCCGGCGGCGACCACCGGCACGCTCGCCGGCAGCGTCACCGACGGATTCGCCCGTGACCCGCTCGCCGACGTCACGGTAACCGCAACCGATCTCGGCGGCGGCACGCTCGCCGCCGCGGTGACCGGCGCCGACGGCACCTTCACCATGACCGTCCCCGCCGGCCTGGTCGTCCTGTCGTTGAAGAAGACCTTCTACACGTCGCCCGGCTCCTTCCTCACCAGCGTGATGATCGGCCGGACCGCGACGATGGCGGTCTCGATGAACGAGGCCTCGAGTGGGAGGCCGAGCGTCGCGCTCACGGCAGGAGGCAACGACCTCCGCTTCGGAGCCAGCGTCCCCCTGACCGCGACGGCCACCGACCCCAACGGCGATCCGCTCACCTACACCTGGGCGAACGCCACCGCGCCGCTGCTCGGGAGCGTGGTTGGCCAGGGCACCTCCGGCACGGTGACGCTGCCGACTCTCGCCGCCGCCTTCGCCTTCCGGCCCGATCCGACCAACCCCGGCCAGTTCATCTCCGGCTACACGCTGCCGGATCGATTCGGCGTGGTCCCCATCCTCACCGACACCCGCGGCCAGGTCACCGCGACGGTGACCGTCTCCGACGGGCGCGGCCAGAGCGCCACCGCCTCGATCACGCTCAACGCCGCGAGCGTCCAGGGCGGCACGCGCAACGTGGCGGTGGGGCAGCGGGTCTACGTCAACAGCGGCCACGATGCCGGCAACTCCTGGCAACTGGTGGCGCCAGCGGGCTCGACCGCCGCGCTCGACGACCCGGCCAGCCGCACGCCGTCGTTCGTCGCCGACCACGCCGGCAGCTACACCGTCACCGAGGGCACCAGCACCATGACCCTCGTGGCCGGCACCTGGCGCGGCGCGATCGCCGGCGGCAGCGGCAACAGCGTGACGGTCGACAGCATGTGCCTGGTCTGCCACGGCAACCAGTTCTCCAACGGCCTGGTCATTCCCGACATGTTCACGCCCTGGCGCGCCACCGGCCACGCCACCATGTTCACCCGCGGCATCAACGGGGTGGCCTCGGACCACTACACGGGCGCCTGCCTCAGCTGCCACACCGTCGGCTATGACGAGGCCGCGGCCAGCAACGGCTTCGACGACGCCGCCGCGGCGATCGGCTGGAGCATGCCGGCGATGGCCGGAAGCAACTGGGACAGCCTGATCGCGTCGGCGCCGTCGGTCGCGAAGCTCGCCAACGTCCAGTGCGAGAACTGCCACGGGCCACAGGATTCCGCCGCCCACACCAGGACCTGGGACGTCAATCAGAAGAGCCAGCCGTTCCTCTCGCCGCGCATCGCCTACGCCGCCGAGAACTGCGCCACCTGCCACGCCGCCGGCGCGCACCACGTCTACTCGGAGTGGAGCACGCTGGGCGCGGGCGGCATGGGTCACGCCAACCGCAGCGGCACCTCGTTCGCCGCCGGCCCCACCGGGCTCAACGCGAGCTGCGGCCGCTGCCACAGCGCGCAGGGCTACACGCTGTACGCCGGCCTCCTCAACCAGGGCAAGGTCGCGATCAGCTCGGTCCCGGCGGCGCTGCTCGCCGCGGTGACGCCGGCCAACGTGGAGCCGGTCACCTGCGTCGCCTGCCACGATCCGCACGACGCCAGCAATCCGAACCAGCTCCGGTTCTTCGGCGACACGCCGAACCTGCCCTCGGGCTTCGCCGGCCACGGCATGGGCAAGGGCGCGCTCTGCCTGACCTGCCACAACAGCCGCAACGGCGCGCAGACCGGCAGCGATCAGCTCACCTGGCTGCACGAGGACGGCGAGCCGTACAACGGGGGCAACCCGACCGGCTACAGCGCGCCGCACCAGGCCGCGCAGGGCGACGTGTTCACCGGCCACAACGCGTACTTCATGGGCAGCAGCCTGCCGATGACGTCGAGCCACGCAGCCGTGCAGGACACCTGCGTGGGCTGCCACATGACGCTGCAGCCCAAGGGCTATCTCTCGCACGGCGCACCGGCCCGGAGCGGCCACCTCTTCCGCATCGAGAAGGCCGACCAGCAGGCGCTCTGCGCGAACTGCCACGGCAGCACCGTCGACGGCGCCGGCATCCAGGGTCAGGTGGAGAGCCAGCTTTCGCGGCTGGCCGCGGCGATGGGCAACGCCGTCAAGGCCAGGGTCAACGGCTTCCCCGGCGGCCTGGTCCGCGTCCGCGCCTGGGATTCCGCGACCGACCTGTACTCCAGCACGTCGGCGTCCAACCTCGTGCTCGACGTCGTCGCCAATCCGGTGACCTCGGTGGACGTCGAGGAGGTCCACGGCCAGATCGGCTTCGTCCTGCACTTCGCGACGCCCGTCGTCGTGCCGTTCGTCGATGCCGCCGGCAACCCGGCGCCGAGCAAGGCGCTGACCAGCTTCGGCGTGCAGATGGGCGCCATCAAGGACAACCAGGCGACGCCCGCCGCGGTGTATTCGTTGAGCGGCAACCTGGTCCGCGCCGGCTGGAACTACTTCCTCGTCGAGGGCGACCAGAGCATGGGCCTGCACAACCCGAGCTTCGTCACCGCCGTGCTCAACGCCACGCTGGGCAAGGATCTGTCGAACTGACCGGGAGGCCGCTCCCGGCGCCGGAGGCCCTCGCCGCGCGGGGGCCTCCGATCGCCCGGCTCCGCGCTCCACCGTCACCGCACCGCGGGGTCGAGCTTTTTCTTCTCCTCCGGAAACGTGGTGCTCAACGTGTACGTCTGCACCGCCCCTTCGGGTGAGAACCGGATCACCAGGTCCTTGTTGTTGCTCTCACCGAAGAGCCGGTACTCGTAGTAGCCGTACGTCCAGGTCGGCACTCCGGCATCGGTCCCGACCCGCAGCGGCGGGCCGAGCTTCTGCTCGATCTCCGCCTTGCCCGTGCCCTGGTGAAGCCAGGTGAGCGAGGTCGCGTCGAAGTTGCTGCCGACGTGCGCACACCCCATCAGCAGCGCGCTCAGGACGGCTCGTGACGTCGACTTCATCGACAACCTCCATCGCTGTCTCTCGTGCAAGGCGGCGGTCCGATCCTGCACCGCCTGCCCGAGGGCATGCAGCGGGCATGCCCGCACCGACCGGGCGGTTCCCGGCGCGTGGGGCCGCCCCGGGAGCAACGGGTCCGGAGGATGAAACCGTTGCGCAAGCGGGCCGCGAACCGCCGCGCCGGCGCAGTCATTTCGCCGCGGGCGTTCCCATCTTGACCGCCGCGTATTCGTGGAGCGAGCGGGCGTTGGGATATTGCGTCGCGGTCCGGGGCACGAGGCGGAAGTTGCCCGCATCGAACTGCCCGTTCTGCTGCACCAGCGTCCCCAGGCGCTCTTCTTTCTCCAGCGCCGAGAGGAGCTCCGGCTGCTGGCAGAGCACGATGGGCTTCTGGTCGGCGAGCTGGAGCACGAGGACCGGTACGATCTGGATCGCGCCGGCCGCCGGCGCGGGCGCCGTCTCGGCGAACGCCTGTCGCGACTCGAGGCGGATCATCCGCGCTTTCGCCTCGGGGATGCTGGCCTCGATGGCGGCGCCCACCCAGTCGAGGAGGCGTTCGCGGACGGTGGCGATGTCCTGCGCGCTGGCGATGGGCTGGATGCCGCCCTCGCGCCGGACCGCGCCGGCGAGCGCGGAGATTTCCTTGAGGTACACGTTCTTCTGCGACTCGGGGATGGAGTACATGACGACCAGGTGCACCTTCTTGCCGTCGGGCGCGCCATACTCGATGCCCTGCGGGCTCCAGCCCACCGCGGAGACCAGCTCTCCACTCCCCGGCGCGCGGACGTGCGGGCAGGCCACGCCCATGCCGATGCCGGTGTTCATCGCCTTCTCACGCGCGGTCATCGCCTCGTAGAGCTCGCGGGTGCTGGGAAGATCGGGGACCGCCTCGATGAGGTTGGCCAGGTACTCCAGCGACCTGTCCTTGTCGCTGTCGGGCAGCTCGATGAGCCGTCCGTCCTGGAGCGCGTTGAGCAGGCTTCTCACTTAGTCGGCTCCGTAGTGCCTGATGAAGCGGGTCTTCACCAGGTGCGTCAGGGTCGAATACGCGATCACGGTCGCCAACATCCAGCCCCAGAACGCTGCAGGCAGGGGGGTGAGGCCCAGCGGCGCGGCGAGCGGCGAATAGGGCAACGCGCAGGCGGCTCCGATCACCGCCAGCGTGGTGAGCGTCAGCGGCCAGCTCGCGTGGCTCTGGAAGAAGGGGATCCGGTTGGTGCGGATGATGTGCACGATCAGCGTCTGGGTGAGGAGCGATTCCACGAACCAGCCGGTGTGGAAGAGGCTCTCGAAGTGCGCCTTCAGCGCAGGGTCCGCGGTGGTCTTGAAGGCGATGCACCCGAAGACGTAGAGCATCAGGAAGTAGGTCGTGTAGTCGAAGATCGAGCTCATCGGGCCGATCCAGATCATGAATTTCTTGATGCTGCCGATGTTCCACTTGCGCGGCTTCTCCAGGTACTCCTCGTCGACCCGATCGGTGGGGATGCCCACCTGCGAGAAGTCGTAGAGCAGGTTGTTGACCAGCACCTGGATGGGGGCCATGGGCAGGAAGGGCAGGAAGTAGCTGCCGCCCACCACGCTGAACATGTTCCCGAAGTTCGAGCTGGCGCCCATCTTGATGTACTTGACGATGTTGCCGAAGACCCGGCGCCCCTCGAGGATGCCGTCTTCGAGCACGAGCAGGCTCTTCTTGAGGAGGATGATGTCGGCGGACTCCTTGGCCACGTCGACCGCGGTGTCGACGGAGATGCCGACGTCCGCCGTCTTCATCGCGGGCGCGTCGTTGATGCCGTCGCCCATGAAGCCCACCACGTGCCCGCCGCGCTGCAGCGCGCGGATGATGTCGTCCTTCTGCGAGGGCGTCAGCCGCGCGAACACGTTCGCCCTCTGCGCGACCTCGGTGAGCTGCGCCTCGTTGAGACCGCGGAGCTGATCGCCGGTGACGAGCTGGTCGATGGCGAGCCCCACGTCGCGGCAGACCTTGCGCGTCACCAGCGGATTGTCGCCGGTGAGGATCTTGGTGGCCACGCCCGTCTTGCGCAGCGCCTCCAGCGCAGCGGTGGCGGTCTCCTTGGGCGGATCGAAGAAGGCGAGGTAGCCGAGCAGGATCAGGTCGCTCTCGTCGGCGGGAGCGAAGACCTCCCGGTCGCGCGGGAACTCGCGATAGGCGATCGCCACCACGCGGTAACCGTCGCGGCTGAGGCCCTCGTACTCCTCGAGCAGGTCCTGCTTGAGCATGTCGATCAAGGGGTTGATGTCCTCGTCGACCTGGTAATGCGTGCAGATGGCGAAGATCTCCTCCACCGCGCCCTTGCAGATGAGGACGTGATCGCCCTCGTAATCGATGACGACCGACATGCGCCGCCGCTGGAAGTCGAAGGGGATCTCGTCCACCTTGCGGGCGGTGCGCTCCACGTCGAGGTCGCTGTGGGCGAGGATGGCCCGGACGAGCAGGTTGCGCAGGCCGGTCTGGTAGTACGAGTTCAGGTACGCGTATCGCAGCACGTCCTCGGACTCGCGGTTCGTGACGTCCACGTAGCGCTCGAGCACGACGCGGTCCTGCGTGAGCGTTCCGGTCTTGTCGGTGCAGAGCACGTCCATCGCGCCGAAGTTCTGGATCGAGTTGAGGCGCTTGACGATCACCTGCTTCTTCGACATCGCGATCGCGCCCTTGGAGAGGTTGACCGTGACGATCATCGGCAACATCTCGGGCGTGAGGCCGACCGCGACCGAGAGGCCGAAGAGCAGCGCCTCCGCCCAGTTGTGCTTGGTCAGGCCGACGATGAGAAAGACCGCCGAGACCATCACCACCATGAAGCGGATCATGAGCCAGGTGAAGCTCTCGACGCCGCGGTCGAAGCTGGTCAGCACGCGACGCTCGGTGAGTCTCGCGGAGATGGCGCCGAAATAGGTGCGCGGGCCGGTGTTCACCGCCACGCCCCGAGCGGTGCCGCTCACCACGTTCGACCCCTGGAAACAGGCGTTCGGCAAGTCGACGGCGTTCCTTCCCTCCGTGTCGCAGGGCGCGGCGGTCTTCTCCACCGGCATCGATTCGCCGGTGAGCGCCGCCTGGCTGACGTAGAAGTCCTTC
>DASSQZ010000103.1:0-56684 GCA_035702105.1 Myxococcales bacterium
TCGAAGGCGAGCTCCGCGGCTCGAGGCAACTGGGCTGCGCCAACCGCGCGCAAGAGTCCGATTCCCGCGCTGCCCGCCGCGACACCGGCCGCGCCGCCCGCGGCCACCAGCAGGGCGACTTCGGCCATCACCTCTCCCGCGAGGCGGAGCCGGGTGGCGCCCAGCGCCGCCCGCATGGCGACCTCCCGCCGCATGGTCTGGAGCCGCGCGAGCAGGAGTTGCGCGGTGTTCACGCACGCGATCACGAGCACCAGCGCCACGCCGCCGATGAGGCTCATGAGCATCTGCGTCACGTCGCCCAGGATCTGTTGCCGCAGCGGCACCAGGAGGACGCGGGGGCGCGAGTTCTTGGTCACGGGAATCGAGCGTTCGACCACGGCCATCACCCGATCCATGTCCTGGCGCGCCGCGAGACGGGTCGTTCCCGCCCCGAGGCGCCCAACGGCCGCCAGGTCGGCAATCCCGTACGGTTCCGGCTTGAGCGGGACCCACACCTCCGGCGTGGCGGCGAACTGAAAGGCGCCCGGCATCTCCGACCCGCGGGGAAAAGCGAACCCTGCGCGGGCGACGCCGATGACGGTGTACGGCTCGCCGTTCAGGGTGAGCACGCGGCCGATGACGCTCCTGTCCGCGCCGAACCGGCGCCGCCAGAGCGCATCGCTCAGCACCACCACGCGATCTTCGCCGGGCGTCTCGTTGGCGCGCTCGAAGAAGCGGCCCATCGCCGCCTTCACCCCGAGCGCCTGGAAGAACTCCCCGGTGGCCGCCACGCCGTCGAGGCGCTCCGGCGCCGTGGAATCGCCGAGGTTGAGCGAAACGCCGCGAAACGCCGCGATCGACTCGAACGCCTTCACGTTGTCGCGGATGATGCTGAACACCGCGCCGTGCATGGGCTGTTCGGGCGCTCCGAGATTGGCGTCGGGATACGAACCCCAGACCATCTCGATGCGATCCGGGTCTCCGTACGGCAGCGGCTTGAGCAGGATGGTCGAGACCACGCTCAGCATGAGCGCGGAAGCGCCGATGCCGATGGCGAGCGTGAGCACGCTCATGGCCGCGAAGAGCGGCGCGTGCCGGAGTCGGCGCGCGGCATGGAGCAGGACGTGAACCGTATTCTCCATGCGGCCCGCAGGATACCCCAATTGCGGGGCCCTGGGGCATCACGCCTTGCCTACGGATCGCCCGGGTCGGGGTAGGCCCGCAGCGAGCGGGCGACGAGGCCGAAGCCGGCGGCGAGCAGGCCGAACATCAGGAGCGTGTTGAAGAGCGAGGTCTGGGCCCAGTGGATGGAGAGGCTCATCAGGACCGCGGCGACGATGGTCAGGAGCCCCCCGACCGAGAGGAACCAGCCCAGCTTGCTCTTCCCGTCGAAGAAGAGCACGCCGATGCCGATCAGCAGCGGCAGGAGGGTGAGGCCGAAGCCGGCGGGCCTGCCGATTCCCCAGTTGCCGAAGAAGGCGAACGCGGAGGTGACCTGCACCTGGTTCAGCACCAGGTAGCCGCCGAGCACGGAGAGCGCCACGCCGAGCAGGAACGTCCCCACGCCGCCCGGAGTCCCGCCGGCGCCGCGGGTGCGGCGGCCGCGGATGAGGGCCTGCGCGTCTTCGATGTCCGCGAGCTCTTTCGAAAGCTTCGGGTCCAGGGTCGGCATGGCAGGATTGTACCCGACCCCGGCGCGCGCGTGGATAGAGGTATTCGGGTACTGCTTTACCTCTTCGCGCGAACGCGTACAATCCTCCCTCCCGGAGGAAGGCATGAGGCTCTCCATCGCCGTCGCCGCCTGCGCACTCGGGGCGGTCGTCGCCGCAATTCCCGCCGCCGCCGACGAGCCGCTCAAGGTGGGCGTCATCGCCGAGTTCTCCGGCCCCTTCGCCGGGTACGGGCGGCAGATCGACAACGGGATCAAGGCGTACATGAAGCAGCACGGCGACACCGTCGCCGGCAGGAAGGTGGAGATCGTCCTCAAGGACACCACCGGCCCCTCGCCCGAGGTGGCCAAGCGCCTGGCCCAGGACCTGATCACCCGCGACAAGGTGGACTTCATCGCCGGGTTCGGGCTCACCCCCAACGCGCTCGCGGTGGCGCCGCTCGCCACCGAGGCGAAGCGGCCGATGATCGTGATGAACGCGGCCTCCTCGATCATCACCACGAAGTCCCCGTACGTGGCGCGCCTTTCCTTCACCCTGGCGCAGGTCACCGAGCCGATGGCGCTCTGGGCGGCGAAGAACGGGATCAAGAGGGTCTTCACCCTCGTCTCCGACTACGCGCCGGGCGTCGATTCCGAGACGGCCTTCGTCAAGGCCTTCACCGCGAAGGGCGGCCAGATCGCCGGGTCGGTGCGGGTGCCGCTCAAGAACCCCGACTTCGCGCCCTTCGTGCAGCGGGCCAAGGACGCGAAGCCCGACGCGCTCTTCATCTTCGTCCCCGCGGGCGAGCAGGGCATCGCGGTGGTCAAGGCCTTTGCCGAGCGGGGGCTGCGCGAGGCGGGCATCAAGCTGATCGGCACCGGCGACGTGGTCGACGACGACGTGCTGGAAGCGATGGGCGACCCCACCCTCGGCGTCATCACCGCCCATCACTATTCGGCCGCGCACGAGTCGCCCGGGAACGCCGCCTTCCGCAAGGCGTACGCGGAGGCGAACGGCGCAGGGATCCGGCCCAACTTCATGGCGGTGGCGGCGTACGACGGCATGGCCGCCATCTACGAGGTGGCGAGGAAGCTCGGGGGCAGGATCGACGCCGGCGGGGCGATGAAGGTGCTGGAGGGACTGCGCCTCGAGAGCCCCCGCGGTCCCATCCAGATCGACCCGGCGACGCGCGACATCGTCCAGACCGTCTACATCCGCCGCGTCGAGCGCGTGAAGGGCGCGCTCTACAACGTCGAGTTCGACAGGTTCCCCGACGTCAAGGACCCCGGCAAGTAGAGCGCGATGGCCGGCACCTTCCTCGGCGTGCTCTTCGACGGCATCGCGTACGGAAGCCTGCTCTTCCTCATCTCCATCGGCCTCTCCGTCACCCTGGGGCTGATGAAGTTCATCAACCTGGCCCACGGCGCCTTCGCCATGCTCGGCGGTTACGTCTGCGCGCTGGCGATGGCGCGCCTCGGCGTTCCCTTCCTCGCCACCTTGCCGCTCGCCTTCGTCGCTGCGGCGCTGGTGGGCGCGCTGCTGGAGCGGACCCTCTTCCGGCACCTCTACCGGCGCAGCCCGCTCGACCAGGTGCTCTTCTCGCTCGGCGTCACGCTCATGTCGGTGGCGGCGGCCACCTGGTTCTTCGGTCCCGGCCAGCAGCCCGTCCGCCTGCCCCCGTTCCTGCTCGGCCAGGTGCGGTTCTTCGGCGTCGACCTGGGAGCCTACGGGCTCTTCCTCGTCGCGGTGGTGGCCGCCATCACCGCGGTCCTTGCGCGGCTGGTGATGCGGACGCGCTTCGGGGCGCGCATCCGCGCGTCGGTCGATCACGCGCAGGCCTCCGCCGGGCTGGGCATCGACGTGAACCGGGTGTTCAGCATCACCTTCACGCTGGGCTCCGGGCTGGCCGGCCTCGGCGGGGCGCTCGCCATCGACGTGATCGGGCTCGACCCGACCTTCCCGCTCAAGTACCTCGTCTACTTCCTCCTGGTGGTGGTGGTGGGCGGCGCGGGCACCATCACCGGCACGCTCGCCGCCTCGATGGTGCTGGGAATCTTCGATGTGGCGGGAAAGTATTACGCGCCCGCCAGCGGCGCGTTCGTGATCTACGCGCTGATGGTGGTGTTCCTGCTCCTCTTTCCCGCGGGGCTCTTGCGGAGCGCCCGGTGAGCGCGGCCTCCGCGGAGCCCACCGGAGCGGCGCGCGGGCTGGGCGGCAGCGTGCAGGTGCGGGTCGCCGTCCCGGCGGGGTTGCAGGACCTGCGCTGGCGTCCTGCGGAGATCGCCTTCTGGGTCTTCGCCGCCGCGGCGTTCTTTCTCTTCCCGGGCTGGCTGGTGCTGGGAAGCCAGGTGCTGATCACCGGGCTCTTCGCGCTGTCGCTCGACTTGATCCTCGGCTACGCCGGGATCGTCTCCCTGGGGCACGCGGCGATGTTCGGCGCGGGGGCCTACACCGCCGGCCTGCTCGCGAGCCATGGGTGGGGCGAGCCGATCACCGGCATGCTGCTCGCCGGCGCCGCCGGCGCAGCCATCGCCTTCGCCACCAGCTTCATCGCCGTCCGCGGCGGCGACCTCACCCGGCTGATGGTGACGCTGGGAATCGGCCTCATGCTCTACGAGGCGGCGAACCAGGCGCCCTTCACCGGAGGCGTCGACGGCCTCAGCGACATGGCGGTGGGGAACCTGTTCGGGCTCTTCCACTTTGACCTGGGAGGCAGGACTGCGTACCTCTACAGCCTCGGCGTCCTCTTCCTCGCCTTCTGCCTCTGCCGGCGGATCGTCCGATCGCCCTTCGGGCTCTCGCTGCGCGGCATCCGCGAGAACCCGGCGCGCATGGCGGCCATCGGCTCGCCGGTGCGGCGGCGCCTGATCGCCGTCTACGTGGTCGGGGGAGCCATCGCCGGAGTGTCCGGCGCGCTCCTCGCCCAGACCACGCAGTTCGTCGGTCTCGAGGTGCTCGGGTTCTCCCGCTCCGCCGACGTCCTGATCATCCTCGTCCTCGGCGGCGCCGGATGGCTCTATGGAGGCCTGATCGGCGCCGCGGTCTTCATGATCGCGCAGGCCCTGCTCTCGGACCTGAACCCTGTGTACTGGCAATTCTGGCTCGGGCTCCTCCTGGTGGTGATCGTCTTCTTCGGCCGCGGCAGCGCGCTCGGGGCGGTCGCGGCGCTTCGCGGCCGGCTCCGGAGCCGGGCGGCATGAGCGCGGTGCTGCGCACCGAAGGCCTCTCGCGGAACTGGGGCGCGCTGCCGGCCGTCCGGCAGGTGTCGTTCACGCTCGAGCGCGGCGCGCGGCACGCCCTGATCGGTCCGAACGGCGCGGGCAAGACCACCTTCGTCAACCTCCTCACCGGCGCCGTTCCTCCCAGCGGCGGCGAGGTCTTCCTCGACGAGGAGCGGATCACGTCCTTGCCGCAGCACCTGCGCGTCAAGCGCGGGATGGCGCGTACCTTCCAGGTTTCGGCGCTCTTCCCGGGTCTCACCGCGCTCGAGTCGGTGCTCCTCGCCATCTGCGAGCGCGAGGGGCTGGGCGGCGCGCTCTTCCGGCCTGCTTCACGCCGCTCGAAAGAGCTCGACGAGGCGCGCGGGATCCTCGAGGACGTGCACCTCGCCGACGACGCGCAGACGCCCGCCCGCAGCCTGCCGTACGGGAAGCAGCGCCTGCTCGAGATCGCCCTCGCCCTCGCCACCCGGCCGCGCATCCTCCTGCTCGACGAGCCCGCAGCCGGCATTCCGGCAGGCGAGAGCGCCGAGCTGTTCGTGGTCCTCTCCCGCATGCCGCGCGAGGTCGCCATCCTCTTCATCGAGCACGACATGGACCTGGTCTTCCGCTTCGCCGAGCGCATCACCGTGCTCGCCGACGGCGCCATCCTCGCGGAGGGGTCGCGCGAGCAGATCGCCGCGGACGCCCGGGTCCGCGAGGTCTACCTGGGCGAGGTGCCCGATGAATGACGTCCTCACCGCGGAAGGCGTGGCTGCGGGCTACGGCGGCTCGGTCGTGCTCGAGGACGTCTCGTTCGGCTTGCCGGAGGGCGGCAGCCTGGCCCTGCTCGGGCGCAACGGCGCGGGCAAGACCACGCTGCTGCTCACGCTGATGGGGATGGCGCGGCTGCGCAAGGGAAGGATCCGGTGGCGGGGCGCGGACCTCACGCTCCTGCCCACGCATCGGCGCGCACGGGCGGGCCTGGGATGGGTGCCGCAGGAGCGCTGCGTCTTCCCGTCGCTCACGGTGGAGGAGCACCTCGAGGTGGTGGCCTTGCCCGGGGAGTGGACGCTGGAGCGCGTCTACCGCCTCTTCCCCCGGCTGGAGGCGTGCCGGAGGAGGTTTGGCAACCAGCTCTCGGGAGGCGAGCAGCAGATGCTCGCCATCGGGCGGGCGCTGATGGTGAACCCCGCGGTCCTCCTGCTCGACGAGCCGATGGAGGGGCTGGCGCCGGCGATCGTGCGCGAGCTCGCGTCGCTCTTGCGGCGCACGGTGGGGCAGGGACGGATGGCGGTGATCCTGGTGGAGCAGCACGCGCGGCTGGCCCTCTCCCTGACCCGGGACGCCCTGGTGCTGGAGCGCGGCCGCGTCGTCCATCGCTCCTCCAGCGAGGAGCTGATCGCCGATCCGGCAACTCTTTCGCGCCTGGTCGGAGTTGCCTGAGGGCGCAGTCCATGGAAAGGACCGAATGAAGCAGGCCACGAGCAGGGGAAGCGCGACGCAGGGCAAGGGCGCGCGACGCGGCAGGCGCAGGGAAGCCGTCGTCCGCGCGGCGCGGGCAGGCGATCTCTCCGCGGTCGTAGCCATCGACGAGGAGGCCACGGGGCTGCGCAAGCCCGCCTACTGGAAGGAGCGTCTCTCCTGGACGGGGCGCGGTCGCCGGGACCGTTTCTTCCTCGTCGCCGACCACGAAGGCGAGGTCGCCGGCTTCATCCTCGGGGACGTGCGCGCCTGGGAGTTCGGCTCGCCCCCGAGCGGGTGGATCTTCGGAATCGACGTCAGGCGCAAGGCGCGCCTGCGGGGGATCGGGACGCTCCTCCACCAGGCGATCTGCCAACGCTTCCGCGCGGCGGGCGTCGAGATGGTCCGCACCATGCCGTCCAAGCACGCGAATCTGGTGATGTCGTTCTTCCGCGGGCAGGGCTTCATGGCGGGCCCCTTCGTGCTGCTGGAGAAGAGGATCGGGACATGATCCGCGGCCGCCCCGGCCGGAGCGCCGCGCCATGAAGCTGCAGACCTCCACCCGCATCGCCATCCATGCCCTTGCGCAGCTCGCTTCCCGCCCCGGCGCCCAGCTCCCCGCGGCGGCGATCGCCGCCCGCTCCGGCATCTCGGTCAACCACCTGGTCAAGGTGCTCCGCACGCTGGGCCGCGCCCGGCTGGTGGAGGCGGCTCGCGGCGCGGGCGGCGGGTACCGCTTTCGCGGCAACGCCCGTCGGGTCACGCTGCTGGAGGTGATCGAGCTCTTCGAGGAGGTCGGCGCCCCGCGGGTCGATGGGGCGGGCGCGCGCACGGCGGAGGGACGGGCGCTGGCGCGGATCCTCGAGGAGATCGGAGACATGACGCGCGCGACCCTGGGCTCGGTGACCCTCGCCACGCTGCTGCAGATCGGCCGGCGCGAGCAGCAGGCGGGGGAGAGCAGGCCGGAGGGGAGGCGATAGAGGTATTCCGGTACTTCTTTACCTGTTCGTGTGCCCGACGTAGACTCCCCGCCGGGGCGGAGGAGAAGAGGATGGATGGCCCACTGGTCCGGCTGCAGACCGCGCCGCGCGAGAAGCTGCGGCTCGCGTTCACGGTGAACGCCGAGCCCCGCGACGTGGTGGTCGAGTCCTACAAGACTCTCCTCGAGGTGCTGCGCGAGGACCTGGGCCTCACCGGCACCAAGCACGGCTGCGAGCTGGGCGAGTGCGGCGCCTGCGCCGTGATCCTCGACGGCGACCTGGTGCTCTCCTGCCTGGTGGCGGCCTTCGAGTGCCAGGGAAGGAGCGTCACCACAGTGGAAGGGCTGCGCGACGGCCCCGCGCTGCATCCCCTGCAGGCGGCGTTCGCGGACCACGGCGCGGCCCAGTGCGGCTACTGCACGCCCGGGATGCTGCTCGCGGCCAAGTGGCTGCTCGACCGCGAGCCCGAAGCCGGCCGGGCGCGCATCGCCGAGGCGCTCTCGGGCCAGATCTGCCGCTGCACCGGGTACATCCAGATCTACGAGGCGGTGGAAGCGGCCGGCCGCGTCCTGCGCGGCGAGCCGGCTCCCGCGCCCGTGCTCCCGCGCTGCGCAAACGGAGGCGCCGATGACGGGGCCCGCTGACCCGAAGCGCCCCTTCAACGTGGTGGGCAAGCCCCTGCGCCGCGTCGATGCGCTGGGAAAGGTCACCGGCGAGACGCGCTTCGCCGACGACTTCTCCATGCCGGGAATGCTGCACATGAAGCTGGTGCGGGCGACGGTGCCGCACGCGCGCATCCTCGGCGTGGACGTCTCCCGCGCGCTGGCGCTGGAGGGAGTGCGGGCGGTGCTCACCGGCAAGGACTTTCCCGTCCCCTTCGGCATCCTGCCCGTCTCCCAGGACGAGCACGCGCTCTGCCCCGACAAGGTGCGCTTCGTCGGCGATCCGGTGGCGGCGGTGATCGCGACCGAGGAATTGATCGCCGAAGAAGCCGCGTCCCTGGTGCAGGTCGGCTACGATCCGCTTCCCACCATCGCCTCCCCCGAGGAGGCGCTGAGGACGCCGGAGCCGCGCATCCAGGAGCACGGGGATGGCGGCAACCTGCACAAGCTGGTCGCCTTCGACTTCGGCGACGCGCAGTCGGCCATCGCCGGCTCGGACCTGGTGGTCGAGGACTCCTTCTTCTACCAGGGCAGCAACCACCTCGCGCTCGAGCAGCACGCCGCGCTCGCGTACGTCGGAACCGACGGCCGGCTCACCATCGTCTCCAGCACGCAGACGCCGCACTACCTGCACCGCGCCGCCGCCAAGGTGCTGGCGGTGCCGGCCTCGAGGATCCGGATCATCGCGCCGCCCCAGGGCGGCGGCTTCGGAGGCAAGACCGATCCCTTCAACCACGAGATCGTCGCGGCGAAGGCGGCGGCGCTCACCGGCCGCCCGGTGAAGATCGCGCTGACCCGCGAAGAGGTCTTCTACTGCCACCGCGGGCGCCACCCGGTGCTGATCCGGATGCGCACCGGCGTCGGCCGCGACGGCCGCATCCAGGGGCACTCGGTGGAGACGCTCCTCGACGGCGGCGCCTACGGCAGCTACGGCGTGGCCTCCACCTTCTACACGGGGGCGCTGGAGACGACGACGTACAGGATCCCGCGCTACCGCTTCCGCGGCTGCCGCGCCTTCACCAACAAGCCGCCCTGCGGACCCAAGCGCGGGCACGGCACGCCGCAGCCGCGCTTCGGCCTCGAGATCCACGTCGACCGGATCTGCGAGAAGCTGGGCCGCGATCCAGCGCAGTGGCGCATCGAGAACGCGGTCGAGGCGGGCAGCCTGACCGCGAACTGGCTCAAGGTGCGCACCACCGGGCTCGTCCCCTGCCTGAAGGCGGTGGTCGAGGCCTCGGGCTGGAACCAGCGCTTCCGCAAGCTCGGGCGCGGGCGCGGCCTGGGCATCGCCTCGTCGGCGTACATGTGCGGCGCGGGCCTGCCCATCTACTGGAACGACATGCCCCACAGCGGCGTGCAGCTCCTGCTCGACCGCAGCGGCAGCGTCACCGCCTTCTGCGGCGCCAGCGAGGTCGGGCAGGGATCGGACAACGTCCTCAGCGTGCTGGTCGCGGAGGTCCTGGGCATCGAGGTGGCCGACGTCAAGGTGGTGACGGGCGACACGGCGCTCGGACCGGTGGACCTGGGCAGCTACAGCTCGCGGGTCACGGTGATGATGGGCAACGCGGCGGTCGAGGCCGCGACCCGGGCGCGCGAGCGCCTCGCCGCGGCGGCCGCAGAAAAGCTCGGCGTCCCCGTCGAGCAGGTCGGCTTCGGGGGCGGGCGCGCGTTCGACGTGGGAGATCCGGACCGCGGGATTTCCTTCGCCGAGGCGGTGCAGCGGGCGGAGGCGCAGGGAGGCACCGTCGGCACGGTGGGGAGCTATCGCCCGCCAGCCGCTCCGGGCCACTACAAGGGCGCGGGCGTCGGCCCGTCGCCGTCGTACTCGTATTCCGCCGCGGTGGTGGAGGTGGAGGTCGACGAGGGCACCGGCAGCGTCAAGGTGGTGAAGGTCTGGGTCGCGCACGACATCGGCCGCGCCCTCAATCCCGTGCTGGTGCGCGGCCAGGTGGAAGGTTCGGTGTACATGGGCCTCGGCGAGGCGCTGATGGAGGAGCACGCGTTCCGGCGCCTGCCGGCGCGCCTCTCCGGGGCGCTGGTCCACCAGACGCCGTCGATGCTCGAGTACAAGAGCCCGGCCACCCTGGACATGCCCGAGATCGAGACCCTCCTGATCGAGAACCCCGAGCCGAACGGACCCTTCGGCGCCAAGGAGGTGGGGCAGGGGCCGCTCCTGCCCATTCCACCCGCCGTGGCGAACGCCGTCTACGATGCCGTGCGCGTGCGCATCGACGAGGTTCCGATCACCGCCGACAAGGTGCTCGCCGCCCTGCGGGCGCCGTCGCGGCGCTACGGGCCGGATGCTTTTCCGGCAGTGCCCTGGCCGGAGCCGCTGGTCGTTCCTCCTCCCTGGGAGGGCGGCGACGGCAATGCCCTCAACGAGCGCAAGAAGAGCAGGCGCGCCGAGGTGGCGCAGCGATGATGCGGCTTCCGCGCTTCCGCCATCTGACCCCGCGGACCGTCGCCGAGGCGGCGGCCATGCTCGCCGATCTCGGCCCCGACGCAGCCCTGCTCGCGGGGGGAACGGACCTCTTGCCGAACATGAAACGCCGCCAGCAGACGCCGGGGACGGTGGTGGCCCTGCGCGGCGTGGTCGGGCTGGAGGGCGCCTCGGCAGATGGGCACGGCGGGCTCACCATCGGCGCGCTCACCCGTCTCTCGCGCATCGAGAGCGACCGCGCCATCGCCGCCGCCTGGCCTGCGCTCGCCCACGCCGCCTCGCTCATCGCCACGCCGCCCCTGCGCAACATGGGCACGCTGGGCGGCAACCTCTGCCTCGACACGCGCTGCAGCTACTACGACCAGGGCCCCGAGTGGCGCGCTGCCATCGGCTACTGCATGAAGAAGGACGGCGAGGTGTGCTGGGTCGCGCCGGGCTCCGACCGGTGCTGGGCGGTGTCGTCCTCCGACACCGCGCCGGTGCTCTGCGCTGCCGGCGCCGAGGTGACGCTCGCGTCCGCAGCGGGCGAGCGCCGGATCCGGGTCAGCGACCTCTTCGCGGACGACGGGATCCGCCACCTCACGCGGCGGCAGGACGAGATCCTCACCGCGATCCATCTGCCGCCGGCGGCGTCCGGCGAGCGCTCCTCGTACCTCAAGCTGCGGCGGCGCGGCTCGTTCGATTTCCCGGTGCTGGGAATCGCCGCGCGCGTCCGGCTGGCGTCGGGCGGCACGGTGGAGTCCGCCAGCATCTTCGTCGGGGGTACCGGTTCCCGGCCGCTGGCGGCGCGAGCGGCCGCCGAGTTCCTGGCCGGGCGCAGGTTGGCCGACGAGGATGTCCTGCGCGAGGCGGCCGGCCTCGTCGCCCAGGTGGCGAGGCCCTTGCAGAACACCGACTTCACCCTGACCTGGCGCAAGCAGGTGGCGCGCGAGTACGCCGCCCGCGCGCTGCGCCAATTGATCTCCGCGTGACCTTCCCGGGCGTCAGCGTCGACCGCTCGCGGTCGCCCTCCGCCATCGCCTTCGCTCCCGGCTTCAACGTGGCGGCGCCGTTCATCGACCGCCATGTTCCCGAGGGGCGCGGCGCGAAGGTGGCCATCCGCTGCGCGGCAGGCGAGATCACCTACGCCGGGCTGGCCGGGAACGTGAACCGCGCCGGCAATGCCCTCCTGGCGCTCGGCGTCCGGCAGGGCGATCGGGTCCTGATGGTGATGAAGGACTCCCCCGAGTTCTTCTACGTCTTCTGGGGCGCGATCAAGGCCGGCATCCTGCCGGTTCCGCTCAACGTCATCCTGCGAGCCTCCGATTACCGGACCATCGTCGAGGACTCCGCCTGCGCGGCGGTGATCTTCTCCCCGGAATTCGCGGGCGAGCTGGAGCCGGCGCTCGGCGCAGGCCCGGTTGCCCTTCCCGTCGAAGGCGAGGGTGAATCGCTGCGCGCCCGGCTCGCGGCGGCGTCGGACCAGCTCGTCCCCGCGCCGGCGGACGCGATGGCCGATTGCTTCCTGCTCTACACCTCGGGCTCGACGGGCCGCCCCAAGGGCGTGGTCCATCGCCACCGCGACATGGTGGTCACGAGCGAGCTCTTCGGCCGCGGCGTTCTCGGCATCGGCGAGGACGACGTGCTCTTCTCCTCCGCCAAGCTCTTCTTCGCCTACGGTCTCGGCAACGCGATGACCTTCCCGCTCTGGTGCGGAGCGACCTCCGTCCTCCTCGAGGCGCGTCCGACGGCGAAGAACACGCTCGAGACCATCGAGCGCTTCCGTCCCACCCTCTACTTCGGGGTGCCGACCCTGTACGCCTCGCAGCTCCAGGCGCTCGAGAGCATGCGCCCCGATCTCTCCTCGGTGCGGCTCTGCGTCTCCGCTGGCGAGCCGATGCCAAAGGAGATGTTCCGCCGCTGGAAGGAGCGCACCGGCCTCGACGCGCTCGACGGATTGGGCTCGACCGAGGCGCTGAACACGTTCCTCTCCAACCGGCCCGGCGACGTCCGCCCGGGCACCAGCGGGCGCCCGGTTCCCGGGTACGAGGTGCGCATCCTGGTTGACGGGGAGGAGGCGAAGGCCGGCGAGCCGGGCCGGCTGCAAGTCAGCGGCGGGTCGACGGCGGCGCGCAACTGGAACAATCCGCTAAAGACGGCGCAGACGATGCAGGGGGAGTGGCTGGACACGGGAGATACCTACTTTCGCGACGAGGACGGCTACTACCACTTCTGCGGGCGGACCGACGACATGCTCAAGGTGTCGGGCATGTGGTGCTCGCCTGCGGAGATCGAGGCGCGGCTCGCCGATCACCCCGCGGTCCTGGAGGCGGCGGTGGTCGGCATTCCCGACGCCAGCGGCCTGGTCAAGCCCGAGGCCTGGGTGGTGCTGCGCGAGGGCGTCCCGGCGTCCGAGAGCCTCGCCGAAGAGCTGATGGCGCACTGCAAGCAGCAGCTTGCCCCGTACAAGTTTCCCCGGCGCGTGCACTTCAGCGCGGGGCTGCCCAAGACGGCGACGGGAAAGATCCAGCGGTTCCTGCTCCGGCCTGGAGCGGAGGCCGATCAGGGAACCCAGCCGAGCCGCCTGGCCACGAAGTAGGCGGCCACGAGGACGATGATCCAGGTCACGATCTTCGAGACGGTGGACTCGGGCTTGCTCGGCGCGGTGCCCGCGACCTTCTGGAACCCGCCGCGCATGCGGCTGAGCAGCCCGCTGGATCGGGGCGGCTCGGCCGGGGACGCCGGCGCCGCCGCCGGAGCGTCGCGGCCGCGCCGCTTCCTCGCCTCGTCCTTCTTTCGCCGCTTGGAGACGGGCATGAGCGCACTCTACCGCAGGCTCTTGCCGCCCGCGCTCAAGCCGGGCGCTTCTTCATCCGCTTCTCCAGCGCCTTGCACGGGTCCTCGCGTTCCGCAGCGGGCGTGAAGACGGCGAAGTCGAAGGGAAGGCGCGGGGCGTTGAAGGCCCTGGCGTAGTCCTCGGGCGCCTGCATCGCCGGAGAGACCTCGATGAACGCGACGCTCAGCGCGCGCCGGCCCGGCGCGAGCAGCGCGAGAGGGACCGGCACCGCGCGATCGTTGCGCACGTGCCCCGAGCCCGCGATCAGGATGCTGCCCGTCTCCGATGCGGCCACCCGGATCGCGAGCTGCGCATCGCGAGCGTGCTGCGCCAGGATCATCGGTCCGAGGAGCGTCTCCGGCAGCATCCCGCAGTGCTCCGCCCGCATCTCGGCCCGCTCCGTTTCCGAGGCCTGCGCCGAAGGTTCGCCCTCGCGCTGGAGCAGCGCCGCGACCTCCGGCGGCAGCTTCGCCGCTCCCTCCTTCACGATGGCGCTCATCTGCGCCCGGGTGAAGTTGCCGGCGACGATGGGCAGCCCCGCGGCCAGCGCCGCCTCGAAGATGGGGCGGTACATGGAGAAGTCGGGCCAGCCGCCGTGGGCCCAGTTCACCGCCTCCGCGATGGCGTCCGCATTCCGCGGCGCCGCGTCGACGGCCTGCTGCTGGCTGACGTCGAGCATCTCGAAGACGATGGCCGGCTTGCGTCCCTGGGCGGCAACCCGCACCAGCCGCGCCTGGAGCAGGTGGTGATCGGGGTTGTCGTGCGTCTCGCCGAGCAGCACGAAGTGCGCCGACTGCACCGCCGCATCGAGCGCCTGCTGATCGACGAAGGCGCTCCCGTTCCAGATCCTGCCGGCCAGCGGATGCTCGCGGTGGAGCGGGGCACGAAATGGAGAGGAGGCGCAGGCCACCGTTGCGCAGAGGATGGCGATTCGCATCGGCAGACCATACACGCTGCGCGGACGGAGGGCGGCGCGGCGAGCCGGGCTCAGAGGCGCAGCGAGAGGCAGGTGAGGCCGCCATCCATCTTGCGAACCTCGCTGACGTCCAGCTCGACCACCGGCATCGCCGTCCGGTCGAGCTGGCGGCGCACCTCGGGAAAGCCGCGCGGCGTGAGCAGCGTGCCGTTCACCAACAGGGTGTTGCACGCCGGCTCCCCGGCAGCGCCGACCACGATGCGGCGCCAGGCGCGGAATTCGGGCCGGTCCGCGAAACGCTCGCTGAGCAGCAGCGTCTCGCCCCCCAGCCAGCTCACGCTCGACTTGAGGTGCAGGCCCGCGGCCACGGGAATCGCCCAGGGGCGATAGCCGTGCGGCTCGAGCAGCCGCGCCAGCTGGGCCGCGCCCTCCGCGTTGGTGCGCGCGGAGAGGCCGATGAACACACTGCGCCCGGCGACCAGCACGTCGCCGCCGTCGAGCGTCGCGGGAGGCTCGATGCGCGCCAGCTTGCGGTGCCGGGCGAGCGCTGGAACGATGGCGTCCGCCTCTCCAAGACGCGAAGGCGCTCCCGGCCGGGCCACCACGGCCAACTCGGGCACGACGACCGCCACGTCCTCGACGAAGTACGCGTCGGGAAAGCCGGGCAGCGCGTCGAGGACCTCGACAACGAGACCGAGCGCGCGCAGCGCATCGGCGTAGGCCGCATGCTGGGCGATCATCCGTGCCGCGTCCGGTTCGCCGAGACTGGCGGTGGTCAGGCCGCGCGCGAAGTCGGGCCCCGGTCGCCTCACGATGGCAGAGGTCAGCACGGGCGCAAGCATACGCCAATGCGGCGACCGCGCCGTGTGACGGCTGCGAAGGGCGATGACCGCGCCGGACGGCCTCAGCCTCGCCGCGCTCAGCGGCGCTGCCGGACGGCCCGGAGCGACTCCGCCGCGCTCCAGACGGCCGCGCCGAGGAGGAACGCATCCTTGATCAGGAACGCCCCGGTCGCGCTGGTCACCGGGACGGGGAAACCCGGCACCGAGACCCAGGCGCCGGGAGTGCTGAAGAGGAACGTCAGCGTGGTGGCGAATGTCGCGACCGCCCCGAGGCTCCCGAGCGCGGAAAGGCGGGGAGAAAAGCGGCGGGCGGCGATGAGGAGCGCAATGGCGATCTCCACGGCGCCGATGCCGTTCGACACCGCCCGGAGGCTCGCCACCGAGTAGAGCCACGACATCAAGGGGCTGTTCGCGATCAAGGGCTGGATGCCGTCTGCCTCCGCCGCCGTGAACTTGAACGCGCCGAAGAAGAGGAGCATCGCGACGAGGCCATATCGGAGCAGCGCGAAGGCGATCGTCTCGAGCCTCTCGACCGCGGACGAGGCGGCGAGGCGGGCGGCTGGATCGCTCCCGCGCGCCGAGGTTCGAGAGGCAAGGAACTGCGAGGTGGGCACCGAGCTCATGTTCATCCTCCTGGAATCCGTACCCGCCTTCGTCCCGCGACAAACGGGTTCGTTACGTCGCGGACCCAGGCTTGCGCTGATCAGGGCTCAGGCTTTCTACGCATGGATCGATTCGAAGGGCCCGGGGATGGTGACGCGGAGCTTCAGTGCAGGGCCGAGCGGCCGCGTAAGGATTGCCCAGCGGATCGTGCTGGGCGCAACAGCTTCGTCCCTTTCACCCCGCAAGACCCGGCATCGCCATTTCGCCGGGCATGGTGAATGCATCTGGAAAAATCCCCCGGCGGCGCGAGACGGAGGTTCGTCAGATGCCAACCAGCAATTCCTGGGAACCCGTCACCGGCTCTTTCCCCGGCTATTACCGGACCGCCGCGGCGCTGCTCGCCGATGGCGCGCGCGTGCTGCTGACCGGCGGGTCGCACGACCCCGCCCACGGCGGCGGCTGCCGCCAGGCCTGGCGCTACGACGGAGCGCAGATCGTCCAGCTTGCCGAGGCCATGATCCAGCCCCGCTTCGGGCACACCGCGACCACGCTGGGCAACGGCAAGGTCCTGCTCGCGGGGAGCGAGGCGCTCGACGCCACCGCGGGCCGGGCGGCGGGAACCGCCGAGTTGTACGACCCCGCCCTCGGCCAGTTCGCGGCCACCGGCAACCTGGCCGAGCCGCGAGGCTGGCACACCGCCACCTGGCTGCCCTCGTGCGGCAAGGTCCTCATCGCCGGGGGCGAGGATCCGGCCCTGCGCCTGAACGGCATCGTCTCGCCCAAGACCAGCGCCGAGCTCTACGATCCGGCGACCGGCGTCTTCCGGAAGACCAGCCACCCGCTCAACGCCGCCCGCAGCGGGCACACCGCCACCCTCCTGCAGGACAACACCGTGCTGATCGTGGGCGGGTACTCCACCGCCGCACGGGGCTCGGCCGAGATCTACAACCCAGCCACCGAGACCTTCACCCCGATCGCCGGCCCGTCGATCGGGCGGTTCGATCACGCCGCGACGTTGCTCCACGACGGCCGCGTCCTGATTGCCGGCGGCTACGAGAACGGGGGCGGCACGACGGGGCACGAGGAGATCTTCAATCCGATCTCGAAGCTGTTCACCGAGGTGGCGCCCATCCAGAAGACGGCGTACGGCCTGACGCTGACCACGCTGGCGAACGGCAAGGTGCTGGCGGTGGGCGGCAGCGCCGACGGCGAACGAATCCCCGACCTGACCATCGATCCGTACTGGTGGATCTTCGATCCGACCCCGGCAATCCCGACGTTCACGAAGATGCCGGTGACCACCCAACGGATCGCGTTCCACACCGCCACGCTCCTCGCCTCCGGCTGCGTCTTCGTCGCCGGCGGCGCCGGCATCGGCAACCAGTTCCCGGGCAATGGCATGCTCTACTGGCCCGATCTCGTGACGCTGCGGCTCAACTTCCAGGGTGGCGGAGCCGGCTCGGTGACCGGCCACCCCGCGCGCATCGCCTGCACCGGCAATGCCGTCTTCCAGGTGCCGGCCGGCATCCAGTTGTTCCTCTTCGCGCAAGCGGCCGCTCCGTGGATGTCGACCGGATGGGAGATGGCGCCCGGCGCTCCGGGGCCGATTGGCGCTTACCGTCCGCAGCGCTGGACCAAGGTGATGGTGCTGCACACCAACGTCTTCGACGGCTGGGGCAAGCTCGCGCCGTTCGACGCGGCGAACCCGCTGGTGCTCGTCATGAACACCAACCGGTCACCGGTGGTCAACTTCGGCGCGCATACCTCCACCGCGCCCTGGCCCGGCCCCCGCATCCTGCCCGCGATCCAGCGCAGCCCCTCCGGGATCACACCCCCGGCGCTTCCGGCGCATGAACGGGGCAGCCGCCCCTGACGTTGCGCCGCGAAGGCTCCGCGCTTAGAAGTGTCCGACCCGTGTCGGAGGCGCCATGCCGGAGAAGCCGAGCAGCACCGAGGACGAGTACTTCGCCCGCGAGGATGCGGAACGCCTGCGCAAGCTCGCGGCCGAGCAGCGCAAGAAGCGGGCCGACGCCGAGCGCGAGGCCCTGCGCAGGCAGCACTTCATGCGCTGCCCGAAGTGCGGCATGGAGCTCAAGGAGCTGCGCTTCCGCGACGTCCAGGTGGACCGCTGCTTCTCCTGCAACGGCACCTGGCTCGACGCAGGCGAGCTGGAGAAGCTGGCCAAAGGAGAGGAGGATTCGGTGATGGGCTCGATCCTCCGCATCTTCCGGAGATGACCGCCTTCGTGACCAAGCGGTGACGCAAGCCTGCTAGACCGGCAGGCATGAAGGCGCTGCTGGTTCAACCGCGCGCGCCGCACACGTACTGGGGCTTTCAGCACAGCCTCGGCATCATCGGCAAGCGCGCGTCGCTGCCCCCGCTCGGCCTGCTCACCCTGGCCGCCCTGCTTCCCCGGGAATGGGAGCTGCGGCTCGTCGACCTCAACGTCGAGCCGCTGACCGACGCCGATCTGCAGTGGGCGGACGCGCTCCTCCTCACCGGCATGCTCGTGCACCTGGACTCGATGCACGAGGTGCTCGGCCGCGCCCGTCGCGCCGGAGTGCGGACGGTGGTGGGCGGACCCGCCGCCACGGCCACGCCGGCGCAGTTCGCCGACGCCGACCACATCTTCTGCGGCGAGGCGGAGGGGCGGCTGGGAACGCTCCTCTCCGCGCTCTCTTCCGGCAAGGCGCCGAGGATGCTCGCCGACGAGGGCCCGCGGCCGGATCTCTCGGCGGTGCCGCCGCCGCGCTACGATCTGCTGAAGCGGTCGCACTACGTGTCGATGAGCCTGCAGTACTCGCGGGGCTGTCCCTTCTCCTGCGAGTTCTGCGACATCGTCGAGCTCTTCGGCCGCGTGCCGCGGGTCAAGTCCACGGCGCAGGTGCTGGGCGAGCTGGACGCGCTCTTCGCCGCGGGCTGGCGCGGCTCGCTCTTCTTCGTCGACGACAACTTCATCGGCAACCGCAAGGCCGTGCTGCGGCTCCTGCCCGAGATCGTCCGCTGGCAGCGCGAGCACGGGTTTCCCTTCGAGCTGTACACCGAGGCGAGCGTCGATCTGGCGGCGCAGCCCGCATTGTTGAATTCGATGGTGGACGCGGGCTTCAGCACCGTCTTCGTCGGCATCGAGACGCCCTCCGCCGAGGCGCTCCGCGAGACGCACAAGCTGCAGAACCTCAAGTCGAGCCTCTCGGAAGGAGTGCAGGCGCTGACCCGCGCGGGGCTCGAGGTGTGCAGCGGGTTCATCGTGGGATTCGACTCCGACGGTCCCGGCATCTTCGAGGCGCAGCGCTCGTTCATCGACTCGCTGCCCATGCCCACGGCGATGGTGGGCGTCCTGATGGCCTTGCCCGGCACCAATCTCTGGCGGCGCATGGAGCGCGAGCGCAGGCTGCGCAGCGACGCCGGCGGCGATCAGTTCGGCAGGCCCAACTTCCTGCCCGTGCTGGACGAGGGGCTGCTCCTGCAAGGGTATCGCCGGCTCATGGCCTCGCTCTACGGTCCGGACGCGTTCTATGCGCGCTGCGAGCGGCTCCTCCGCACCGTTGGCAAGTCGCACTCGCGGCCGCCCACCGCGGCGGCGCTGCTCATGTTCGTGAGGATCGTCTGGTTCCTGGGAGTCCTCTCGCCGCGACGGCGGCATTTCTGGCGCCTGTTCGCGCTGGGCCTGCGGCGCCCGCACACCTTCACGCGCGCCATGACGCTGGCCACGCAGGGAGAGCACCTGGTGCGCTACACGCAGGAGGACGTCCTTCCCCATCTCGATCTCCAGCTCGCGCAACTGGCCCGCGAGCGCGGCGCGGTTTCCGACGCGGCGTCGTCCCGCCGCCCGTGATCCCCGAGGGGCGGAGGCGCGCATGATCGAGGTGGTCGAGGGAGACATCACGCTCCTCGACGTCGACGCCATCGTCAACGCCGCCAACGAGAGCCTGCTCGGCGGCGGCGGCGTGGACGGCGCCATCCACCGGCGCGCTGGCAAAGGGCTCCTCGAGGAGTGCAGGCGCCTGGGCGGCGCCCGCACCGGCGAGGCGAAGATCACCGGCGGCCACGGCCTGAGGGCGCGGCACGTCATCCACGCCGTCGGGCCCGTCTGGCGCGGCGGCACGCATGGGGAGCCGGAGCTTCTCGCAAGCTGCTACCGCCGCTCGCTCGCGCTGGCGCAGCAGCACGGGCTCTCCAGCATCGCCTTTCCCGCCATCTCCACCGGCGCATATGGCTACCCCCTGGAAGAGGCCACCGGGATCGCGGTCCGCGAGGCGCGCGCCTTCGAGACGTCGCATCCGGGGATGCGCATCGTCTTCTGCTGCTTCTCGGCGCGCGACGCGGAGGTCTACCGCCGCCGCCTCGCGAGCTGAAGCTCACAGCCGCACGCCGAGGCCGAGCGCCGTGCGCACCGCGAAGGAAGGCCCGAACGAGCTGCGCAGCGTCACCGGGTCCTGGCTGCGGAAGAGGAAGGTCGCTCCGGAGACCGAGAGGAAGAGGTAGGTGCGCTCGCCCAGCTCGCGCGACGCCCCGAGGGCAGGGGAGAGCTGCAGCGCCGCCGTGGTCCTCGGCGGGGCCACGCCGCTGGTGCGGAAGCGCTGCCTGAGCAACGAGGCCCCGGCGGTGACGCCGATCTCCACCGAGACCACGCCCACGTCCCAGACGCGGGCGAGCGAGAGCTCCAGGTCGTACTGGTCGAGCGTCGCGTCGATTCCGGGCCCGGCGAAGCCGCCGCGGCACCACCCCAGGCGCGGGGTGAGCGTGAGCGAAGGGAAGGCGACCGCGACGCCCAGCGCGGCGCCGGCGCAGCCGCCGGCATCGTCGAGCAGCGAGCTGCGCACCCTTCCCGAGGCTTCCACCGACGCCGCAGTCCGGGCCGCGCCTCCGCCCTTGCGCACCAGGCGCTCGTACGCCGTCTTCCGCAGGCGCGATTCGTCCAGCGCGACCGCGCCGCCCGCGGGCGCCTCGAAGCTGCCTTCCAGGAGCACGTCGGGCCCGCGGCCGCGGACGAAGTAGCGCCCCGGCCGCACGCTCAGCCTGCGCGCCCTGTCGCGCGCTCCCACCTCGGCCACCACCGCGCCGTCCTCGCTGCCGCTCAGGAGCAGCCAGGTCCGGCCCTGCGGGAGCGAGACCCAGGCGCGCCCGGGAGCGCTGGCGTCGAGGGTGGAGAGGACCAGGTTTCCCTGCCCGCGGACCTCGTACTGGAAGGTGGGGTGCTGGGGGCCGGCCAGCGTGCGGCTGGAGGCGCGCAGCGTCGCGTCGTACGCGTGGCGATAGGCCTCGTCCAGGGTGACGCGGCCATCGCCGTTCTCGTCGGCGGCGCCGAGCAGGCCGGAGATGAGCGCGTGGCTGAAGAAGCTGCCCTTGATCTCGTCCGATTCCTGGCTGTCTTCCGATGCGGAGCTGGAGGTGAGGAAGACCGCTCCCTCTCCCGCGACCCTCTCGTCGAGGCGGATGTCGAAGGGCGGAATGGGGGCGCCGCCCTTGACGCGCGTCAGCGCCCCGGAGCGGCACGCGTCGAGCACCAGCAGGCGGAAGCTCGCCGCGGAGCCTCGCACCAGCTGCTCCAGCTCGGGCAGCTCCAGCGACGTGCCGCCCAGGTGCAGGGCGCCCGCGTCGGCATGGCCCGAGTAGTAGACGATCAGCACCGTCTGGCCGCGGGCGGCCCGCACCCGGTCGTTGACCGCGATCAGCGCGCGCCGCACCGTGGACGCGTCCTGGCCGCGCAGCAGGACCAGGTTCTCCGGACGGACCCCGCCGACCTCCTGGAGCACCGAGGCCATGCGCGCCGCGTCCGTCTCCGAGTACCGGAGCGCGACGTCCGGCGGCTGGCCGACGTCGTTGCCGACCACCATGGCGAACTTCTCCACCTGCGCCGCCGCGGCGACGGGGAGGAGCGCCGCCGCGATGGCGGTCAGCGCTTGACGAAGCTCCACCGGGTCACCTGGCAGCCTTCGGGAACTGCGAGAGGAGGGCGTTCCAGCGAAGCGCGGAGCGGTTCCAGCTCGACCGGGGACGCGCAGAAGAGGCCGACGATGCGCTCCTCGCCGACCGAGGCGTCGAGCCGCGTTCCCAGCGGGAGCGCCAGGTCGGATCCGGCGGAGACCGGCGCCGCCCTTGGTCCCGCAGGGTAGTAGATCGAACCGCGCCCCTGGGGATCGAGGCTCAGCACGGCGACGTATCCTCCGGCGGGCGCGGTCACCGTGAAGCGCACCGCGTCACCTGGCGCGACCGTCTCGGACGGTCCTGCGCGGCGGACCTCGCCGCCATGCTGGACGTACATGCCGAGCGAAAAGCCCGGTCCCTTGCTGCGCTCGCGCGGAGCTGGAGGGCGGAGCAGGAGCAACACCGAGGCGGCCGCAGCCAGGCCCGCTGCCGCCGCCACCACGCGGACCCGGCGCGACCGTGGGCGCAGGGGAACCACCCGCAGCGGCGGCAGCGGCTCGCGCGCCCGCATCGATTGAACCGCCTCGCTGCAGCGCGTGCAGGACGCAAGATGCGCGCGAACCTCGTCGGCCGCGGGGGGATCCAGCTCGCCGAGGAGGAACCGATCGAGGTGCAGCGCCGAGAAGCAGGCCGGCCAGAGGCGTTCCGCGAAGAGGGTGCTCATGCGCTCTGCTCCACGCGCTCCAGCGACTTGCGGGCGCGCTCGAGGAGGTACCCGACCTGCCGGCGCGAACAGCCCAGCAGCTCGGCCACCTCGGTGTGCGTCATTCCATCGACGTGGTGATAGACGGCGGCGGCGGCCACGTCGGGGGGCAGCCGCGAGAGGATGCTGCGCACCTCTGCGAGCGCCTCGGAGCGTGCGGGATCGGCGCCCATGGGCGGCGCGCGCTGCTCCAGAAGCCGCGCGCCGGTGCGGCGGTTGCGCAGCTGGTTCAGGCACCAGTGCGTGGTGGCGCGGTAGATCCAGGCCACGACCGACTTCACGTTCCGCAGCGCGTCGGGGCTGCGCAGGAGGGACGCGAACACCTCCTGCAGCGCTTCCTGCGCCTCGTGCTCGTTGCCGAGGAGCGCGCGCGCCCGGCGCAGCACCACGTGGCCGTGCGACCGGTAGAGCGCTTCCACGTCCAGGGTCACGGACAGCCTCCCGCGGGGGGGCCCAGCCCGACCGCGCCGAGGTCGAGGATCAGCGGATCGCCGGGCGGCGCGAGCGAGAGGCGGTAGGGCGCGAGGCAGAAGGCGCGGGCGGTCCCCGGCACGGTGGTTCCGTCGTCGCGGACGCCGCGCGCGGCGAGGTTCGCGGCGCAGGCGTCGAGCTCCGGCGGGGTCATGCAGGAGGGGTCCACGGCGGTCACGCGCAGGAGATGAAAGCCGGCGGCGAGCGGCGCACCCAGCCACCACGCGGTCAGCGAGCCCGCGGGAACGTCGGCGGCGAGGAAGATCACCCAGTGGTGCGCGTCCACGCCGTAGCCCAGTCCGGCGGGGCCGGGAGGAGCGGCGCCGCCCGAGACCTGCGCGGCGGCGATGCCCTTGGGCACTGCGGCCGCCGTCGCCCGCGCCCAGACGGGCTCTCCAGCGGCGAGCGTGCGCCGCGCGGCGGCGGGGGGCGGGTGGTACAGGTGCGCGGTGAAGAGCGCCGGAAAGCCGGCCTGCACCGGCGCGCGCGTGGCCAGATCCTGATCGGTCATCGCGGGCGGCTCGCCCCGCTGCCAGAGCATGGCCGCCTCCAGCTCCGGCAACGGCCCCTGGCTGACGACCTGCCCCTCGAGCGTGAGCAGCGGCTCGCCGGGATACGCCGAGTCCGCCTGCGGATCGCAGGACCAGGCCAGCGCCGCTGCCGCCAGGATCGTCCACCGCACGGAAATCCTCCCTCGACCACAAGGACCGCGAGCGTTGCGGTCGTGGCAAATCGCCGCCCATCTTGCCCGAAACCCCCGACTCGCGTTCCTTGACGGCGAACACGGGAACGGAGCCATCCATGCTGCCAGACCGTCTCTTCCTGCTCCTCGCGCTCGCCGCCGCCTGCTCGAAGACCCCGGCATTTCCCGCCGACATCCAGACGCGCGCCGCGCTCTCCAGGGCGTCGTCCTGCGACGCGCTGACGCAGTCGATCCAGGATACCGCGGTGCGCCAGATGCGCTCGCAGATGGATCAATGGAAGGACGGCCTGGCCGGCGGCGGCATCGCCACGGCCGCGGGCGGCGTGCCGTTGCCCGCGGCCTCGCCCGGCGCCGCGCCCGCGAGCTACTCGACCACCAACACGCAGGTCGAAGGCGTCGACGAGGCGGACTTCGTCAAGAACGACGGCACCCGCATCCTGGTGCTCTCGGGCCATACGCTGTTCACCGCGAAGAGCTGGCCGCCCCAGGACCTCGCGGTGGCGGGCAAGCTGGACGTCGAGGGCTGGCCCCTCTCGATGTTCCTCGACGGCGGCCAGGCGGTGATCTTCTCCGTCATCTGGGCCCAGACCTCGCAGGATTCGACGGCCTCGATCTGCCTCGCGAACCTGCTGCCCTGCCCGATGGGAGGGGCCTCCACCACCAAGATCACGGTCGTGGACGTGAGCGATCTCGCTGCGCCCTCGGTGAAGTCGGAGACGTACCTGCCGGGCTCTTCCGCCGGCGCCCGGCGCGTCGGCAGCTCGGTCCGGCTGGTGTTGAGCGACTCGATCCGCTGGCCCGCGGGCGTGGTCTGGATGCCGCCCTACGACCCCGCGCTCTACCGGGATCCGTCGAAGCTCGCCGCGGCCATCGGCGCCCTCGAAGACAAGAACGAGGCGGTCATCCGCGCCACCGCGGTTGCGAAATGGTTCCCGCCCGGCGAGCGCAAGCTCCAGGACGGTACCGTCATCGACATCCCGTATTCCTGCACCGATTTCTACCTCTCCAACGCGCCGGAGCGCCTCGGGCTCGTCACCGTCGCGACGCTGGACCTCGCGCACCTCGACGCGGGCGTCTCGCGCGCCAGCATCGTCGGCGAGCCGGGCACCCTCTACGCGACGCGCGACCACCTCTATCTCGCGAGCCAGCACTGGTGGTGGTGGCCGATGGCCGGCCAGCGCGACTACACCTACATCCACGAGTTCGACATCGGCGACCCTGCCGCCGCGGCATACCTGGGCTCCGGCGGCGTGGAGGGGTACGTCGCCGACTCGTTCGCCATGGACGAGCAGGGCGGCTACCTGCGCGTCGCCACCACCACCACGCGATACGAGGCGGACCCGAACAACCCGCACTGGTTCCGCAACCTCTCGAGCACCCGGCTCACCGTCCTCGCGCCCGACGGCTCCGGCAGCCTGAAGATGGTGGGCGAGGTCGCGCCCATCGTCGACGGCGAGCGCCTGATGGCGGCGCGCTTCGTCGGCGACAAGGGATACGCGGTCACCTTCCGCAACGTCGATCCGCTGGTGACGCTGGACCTGGCCGACCCTGCACATCCAAGAAAGGTGGCCGAGCTGACGCTGACCGGGTTCTCCAGCTACCTGCAGCCCATCGACGACACTCACCTGCTGGCCATCGGCCAGGAGCTGCCGCTCGATTCGACGGGCCGTCCCGACTTCAGCCGGCGCGCCGTCGAGCTCTCGCTCTTCGACGTGAGCGATCTCGCGAACCCGGTGCGGACCGCGCAGGTGCTGGTCGGCACCGCCTCCGCGTACAGCGAGGCGCTCTGGGATCACCATGCCTTCAACTGGTACCGGCCCGATCCGGCGCAGCCCGGCCTGCTGGCGATTCCCTTCAGCGACTGGGTCCAGCCGGCGGCAGCCCAGCCGTGGTGGGACAATTTCGTCAGCGACGTGCGCGTCTTCTCGGTGGACCCGGCGGGGAAGATCGCGCCGGCGGGGTCGCTGGGGATGAGCGACGCGTACATCCAGCAGGGGACGGGCAACTGGACCTGGTTCTACCGGCCCTGGGTCCGCCGCAGCGTCATGGCCACCGACCAGGCCGGCAACAGCTTCGTCTACGCGATTTCCGACGCCGGCATCCGGGTGGCGCCCCTCTCCACCCTCGGGTCGCCGCTGGGAACGGCGCTGTTCCCGAGGTAGATCGCCTACGATCCCGCCGGGCAGCGCTCCGGGTACGAGGCGAGCTGTGCTCCCAGTTCCCGGGCGTTGGCGTCGCCCGAGCCCACGCCGTGCGCGCGGGCGACTTCCACCGCTCTTGCCTGCAGCAGCCGCGCCTCCCGGCACTTCCCCAGTCCGAGGGCCACCCTGGCGAGCGCGGCCACCGCATCCGGGCTCCACGGCGCCAGGTCCACGGCGTGGTTCGCAAACGGCAATGCCTCCCGGGCCCGGCCGGTGGAGGCGAGCTCGACCGCGAGCGCAGCATTTGCCAGCGCGCCGTCCGGCCAATGTTCCACTGCCCGCCGAAGCGCCGACTCGCGCCGCCCCGGGTCCGTCTCGGCGCGCGCCAGCAGGTACCAGGCCCGCCCGTCGTCGGGCCGGGCTGCCGCCACTGCCTTCAGCGCCGGGAGCAAGGGCGCCCCCGCGACCGCGGCCAGCTCGGCCGTGGCCTCCGGGTTGGTCGGGTCTTCCCGCAGCGCCTGCTCAGCCGTCTCCCGCCGCACCTGCCTGCTCCGCAGCGGGTTGACGATGGTGAGCCTGCGCTCGAGGAGGATCATCTGCACCGCGGCGTCGGAGCCGGGTGCCACCGTGAAGGACCGGTCGACGGCGGGGATCTTCACCTCCCAGCGCAGTCCGCGCCCCGAGCGCTGCGATTGGGCGAGGTCGTTGTTCAGCAGGCGCAGGCGGCCGGTTGCCGGATCCCATTCGGGAAATGCGGCGCGCCACGCGTCCTCCGGCGCGGCCCCTTCCTCCAGTCCGCGCTGGTACCGGCTGAGCTGGGCGCTGCGCTCGTTCCAGAGGAACCGGTAGAGGATCCAGCTCGTCAGGTAGGGATCGTCGAACCAGCCGCCCGAGTTCCTGGAGAAGAGGTCCTCCACCGGCGTGAGCTTGACCGAGCCGGCAATCCATCCCGAGGCGGGATCGGCGCCGGCCCAGCGGCGTCCCTCGCGGTCGGGTCGGCCGACTCCTTCGACGAACTGCGCCAGTCCTTCGGCAAACCAGTAGGGTTGGCGGGGAAAGAGATAGCGGGACAGGTAATGGGTCAGTTCATGGGCGATGATCTGGGGGATGTCGCCGATGTCCTCGGAAGCGAGCAGGATGGTGGGCTCGCCCAGACGCGACACCCAGAAGAGGCCGGCGATGGCATCGTTGCCGGTCATCTCGCGCAGGTCGCCGCGGGAGGCGAGCACCACGACGCGAACGCGGCCGGGAATCTCCACCGGCTCGGAGACCAGGGCGGCGAGGACGGCGGCGTGCAGCTCTTCGAAGGCGGCGACCAGCCCGGCCGGCTCGCGATCCCGGGACGCCACGTCGATGAGGAAATGTGCGCTGCGGTATTCCCGCCATGGGCCCTCGGCCGCGGGGCCGCTCCTGCGAACGGTCTGAGAGCACGCGGCGATCGCGAGGATGCCCGCCAGACCGATCGATCTGTGCATTGAATCAATCTACCAGCGATTGCCAGGTCAGGGCGAGAGCACCGTCTCGCCGTACGACAGGTAGCGGTCGACCGATTGCGCCGCCTGCCGGCCCTCGCGGATGGCCCAGACCACCAGCGACTGCCCGCGCGCCATGTCGCCCGCGGCGAAGACTCCGGCGACGCTGGTCATGCGGGTGGGGTCGGTCCAGACGTTTCCGCGCTCGTCGAGCTTCACGCCCAGTTGCTGGAGCAGCGGCTTCTCCGGCCCGAGAAAGCCCATCGCCAGCAGCACCAGGTCGGCGGGGATGACCTTCTCCAGCCCGGGAATCTCGCGAGGGCCGACGCGGCCGTCGGGTCCCTTCACCCACTCCACCGAGACGTAGAGCAGCTCGCGGACGTTGCGCTGCTCGTCGCCGAGGAAGCGCTTGGTCATCACCGAATACACGCGCGGGTCGCGGCCCCAGAGCGCCTTCGCTTCCTCCTGCCCGTAGTCCATCCGGTAGGTCTTCGGCCACTGCGGCCAGGGATTGTCGGGCGCCCGCGTCTCGGGCGGGCGGGGCAGGATCTCCAGCTGGGTGACGCTGCGGGCTCCCTGCCGGATGCTGGTGCCCACGCAATCGGTGCCGGTGTCGCCGCCGCCGATGACGATGACGTGCTTGTCCTTCGCGGAGATGCGGCGGCCGTCGGCGAAGCCGGAGTCGAGGAGCGATTTGGTGTTGGCCTTGAGGAACTCCATCGCCGGATGGATGCCGCCCAGGCTGCGCCCCTCCACCGGCAGGTCGCGCGCCTGGGTTGCGCCGCCGCAGAGAACGGTGGCCTCGTACTCCGCCAGCAGCCTGTCGGCGGGAAGGTCCTTGCCCACCTCGACGCCGGTGACGAAGCGCACGCCCTCGTCGGCGAGGAGCTTCACCCGCCGCTCGACGAGCTTCTTGTCGAGCTTCATGTTGGGAATGCCGTACATCAACAGTCCGCCGATGCGGTCGTCGCGCTCGAAGACGGTCACGTCGTGGCCGGCCCGGTTGATCTGCGCCGCCGCAGCCAGCCCGGCAGGGCCGGATCCCACCACCGCCACGCGCTTGCCGGTGCGCGCCTTCGGCGGATCGGCGACGACCCATCCCTCGGCGAAGGCGCGGTCGGCGATGGCCTCCTCGAGCATCTTGATGTTCACCGCCGGCAGGTCGATGGCCACCGTGCAGCTTCCCTCGCAGGGCGCGGGACAGACCCTGCCGGTGAACTCGGGGAAGTTGTTGGTCTTGGCGAGCCGGATGAAGGCTTCCCTCCAATTGCCGCGCCAGACCAGGTCGTTCCACTCCGGGATCAGGTTGTTGACCGGGCAGCCCGAGGCCATGCCGGCCATCAGCTTGCCGGTGTGGCAGAAGGGCACGCCGCAATCCATGCAGCGCGCCGCCTGCTCGCGCAGGCCCTGCTCGGCGAGCGGCACGTGCATCTCGTTCCAGTCGCGGATGCGCTCCAGCGGCGGCCGGTCGTGGAAAGGCTCGCGCGGGTAATCGAGGAAGCCGGTTGGTTTGCCCATGATGATCCGCGCGGCTAGTTGCCGCCCACCCTCTTCTCGTCGTGGGCGTTCGCCTCGAACGCCGCCATCTCCGCCTCCTCCGGCGACATGCCGGAGGCGCGCATCTTCGCCTGCGCGTCGAGGACGCGCCGGTAGTCGTTGGGCATCACCCGCAAGAAGCGCGACGCCGTCTCCGCGAACCGCTCGAGCACGCGCCGCGCCAGCGCGCTTCCGGTCAACTCGGCGTGCCGCTCGACCATGCGGCGCACGGTGCGAAGGTCCTCCTCCGGCACCGGACCCAGCGAAACCATCTCGCCGTTGCAGCGGCTGGCGAAGCGGCCGTCGCCGTCGAGGACGTAGGCCACGCCTCCCGACATGCCGGCCGCGAAGTTGCGCCCGGTGGGACCGAGCACCACCACCCGCCCGCCGGTCATGTACTCGCAGCCGTGGTCGCCGACCCCTTCCACCACCGCGTCGACGCCGGAGTTGCGCACGCAGAACCGCTCGCCGGCGATGCCGCGGATGAAGGCCTCGCCGGAGGTGGCGCCGTAGAACGCGACGTTCCCGACGATGACGTTCTCCTCGGGCACGAACCCGGCCTCCGCCGGCGGGAAGACGACGATGCGCCCGCCGCTCAGCCCCTTGCCGATGTAGTCGTTGGCGTCGCCCTCCAGCACCAGCGTCATTCCCCTGGGAATGAACGCGCCGAACGACTGCCCCGCCGAGCCCTTGAAGTGGAAGCGGATGGTGTCGTCGGGAAGCCCTGCAGGGCCGTGGCGCCGCGTCACCTCGCTGCCGGTCATGGTGCCGACCACGCGGTTGGTGTTGCGGATGGGCAGCGTCGCCCGCACCTGCTTCTTCTCGTCGATGGCGGGCCGGGCCAGCGGCAGGAGCGTGGTGGCGTCCAGCGTCTCGTCGAGCCCGTGATCCTGCGGGATGCGGCAGGTGCGCCCGTAGTGCTTGGGCACGGTGGGTTTGAAGAGGATGCGGCTGAAATCCATGTTCCGCGCCTTCCAGTGATCGACCGCGCCGCGCATTTCGATGCGCTCGGAGCGGCCCACCATCTCGTCGAAGGTGCGGAAGCCCAGCTCGGCCATGTACTCGCGCGTCTCCTGGGCGATGAAGCGCATGAAGTTCACCACGTGCTCCGGCTTGCCGGCGAACTTCGCCCGCAGCCGCGGGTCCTGGGTGGCGATGCCCACCGGGCAGGTGTTGAGGTGGCAGGCACGCATCATCACGCAGCCGAGCGCGATCAAGGGGCCGGTGGCGAAGCCGAACTCCTCGGCGCCGAGCAGCGCTCCGATCACCACGTCGCGCCCGGTCTTGAGCTGCCCGTCCACCTCCACGGTGATGCGGCTGCGCAGGTCGTTGAGAACCAGGATCTGGTGCGTCTCCGCCAGCCCCAGCTCCCAGGGGATGCCGGCGTGCTTGATGGAGGTGAGCGGCGACGCCCCGGTGCCGCCGTCGTGCCCGGAGATGAGCACCACGTCGGCGTGCGCCTTGGCCACTCCTGCGGCGATGGTGCCGACCCCCAGCTCCGCCACCAGCTTCACGCTGATGCGCGCGTGGCGGTTGGCGTTCTTCAGGTCGTGGATCAGCTCCTTCAGGTCCTCGATCGAGTAGATGTCGTGGTGCGGAGGCGGGGAGATGAGCCCCACCCCCGGCGTGGCGTGGCGCACCTTCGCGATCCAGGGGTAGACCTTCGCGCCGGGAAGCTGGCCGCCCTCGCCGGGCTTTGCGCCCTGGGCGATCTTGATCTGCAGCTCGCGGGCATTGACCAGGTAGTTGCTGGTCACGCCGAAGCGCGCGCTCGCCACCTGCTTGATGGCGGAGTTCTTCGAGTCGCCGTTCTCCTCCTTCACGTAGCGCGCGGGATCCTCGCCGCCCTCGCCGGTGTTCGACTTGCCGCCGATGCGGTTCATGGCCACGGCGAGGGTCTCGTGCGCCTCCTTGGAGATGGAGCCGTAGCTCATCGCGCCGGTCTTGAAGCGGCGCATGATCGACTCCACCGGCTCCACTTCCTCGATCCGCACCGGTCTGGCGGCGGCGCGGAAGTCCATCAGGCCGCGCAGGGTGCAGTGCTGCTTCGACTGGTCGTCGACCAGCGCGGTGTACTCCTGGAACACCCTGTAGTCGCCGGTGCGGCAGGAGTGCTGCAGCTTGTGGATGGTCTCGGGGTTGGTGAGGTGGTACTCGCCGCCGGCGCGGTACTGGTAGTCGCCTCCCGCAGGCAGGCTGGTGTGGAAGATGGGCCGCTTGGGTGGGAAGCCGCGCTCGTGCCGCATGCGCGCTTCCCGGGCCACCACGTCGATGCCCACGCCGCCCACCCGCGAGGCGGTCCAGGTGAAGTACTCGTCGACGAAGTCCTGGGAGAGGCCGATGGCCTCGAAGACCTGGGCGCCGTGGTAGCTCTGGATGGTGCTGATCCCCATCTTGGAGATCACCTTGGTGATGCCCTTCACCACCGCCTTGAGGTACTTCTTCTCCGCCTGCGCCGGCGGGCCGGGGATGAGCCCCTGCTCCACCTGGTCGTGCACCGTCTCGAAGGCGAGGTAGGGGTTCACCGCGCTGGCGCCGTAGCCGATGAGGAGCGCGAAGTGGTGCACCTCGCGGGGCTCGCCGCTCTCGACGATCAGGCTGCAACGGGTGCGCGTTCCCTCGCGGATGAGGTGGTGGTGCACGGCCGAGACCGCGAGCAGGGCAGGGATGGGCGCCATGTCGGCGTCGTGCCCGCGGTCGGAGATGACGAGGAGGTTGAACCCCTCGGCGATGCACTCCGACGCCTTCCAGCGCAGGTCCTCGAGCGCGCGGCGCAGCCCCGCGCCGTCGCCCCGGGGATTGAAGAGCGAGGGGAGCTTCACCGCCCGCAGGCCGTTGCTCCCCGGCCCGCCGTCGAGCGCGCGGATGCGGCCCAGCTCGTCGTTGGTGAGGATGGGCGAGGGCAGCCCGAGCTGGCGGGCGCACTCCGGACCGGGCTCGAGCAGGTTGCCCTCCGGCCCGATGGTGGTGTCCGCGGCCATGATGATCTCTTCGCGGATCGAGTCCACCGGCGGATTGGTCACCTGCGCGAAGAGCTGCTGGAAATAGTTGAAGAGCGGCTGCGGCCGCTCGGAGAGCACCGCCAGCGGCGTGTCGGTGCCCATGGAGCCGATCGCCTCGTTGCCGGTGCTGGCCATCGGCCCGATCAGGAGCTTCACCTCCTCGGAGGTGTAGCCGAAGACCTCCTGCCGCCGGATCAGCGTCTCGCGGTCGGGAGGGATGGAGCGCACCGGCGCGGGCAGGTCCCTGGCGTGCACCAGCGAGGTGCGCAGCCACTCGCCGTAGGGCTCCTTGCGGGCGATCCGTTCCTTGAGCTCCTCGTCCGAGACGATGCGCTGTTCGGCGGTGTCGACGAGGAAGATGCGCCCGGGCTGCAGCCGACCCTTGGTGAGCACGCGCTCGGGCGGGATGTCGAGGACGCCGACCTCGGAGGCCATCACCACCAGGTCGTCCCTGGTGATGTAGTAGCGCGAGGGACGCAGGCCGTTGCGATCGAGGACCGCGCCCACCCGCACGCCGTCGGTGAAGGCGATGGAGGCGGGCCCGTCCCACGGCTCCATCAGGCAGGAGTGGAACTCGTAGAACGCCCTCCGCTCCTTGCTCATGCTCTCGTCGCGCGACCAGGGCTCCGGCACCATCATCATCACCGCGTGGGGCAGCTCGCGGCCGGAGAGCGTGAGCAGCTCGAGCACGTTGTCGAACATCGCCGAGTCGGAGCCCTCGGTGTCCACCACGGTGAGGATCTTCATCAGATCCTTGCCGAAGAGCCGCGAGCGCATCATCGACTGGCGCGCGTGCATCCAGTTGATGTTCCCGCGCAGCGTGTTGATCTCGCCGTTGTGCGAGATGTACCGGTACGGGTGCGCGCGCCCCCAGGAGGGGAAGGTGTTGGTGGAGAAGCGCGAGTGCACCATGGCGATGGCGGAGACCACCGCGGGGTCCTGGAGGTCGAGGAAGAAGCTGCGAAGCTGCCCGGCGTTGAGCATCCCCTTGTAGACGATGGTCTTGTGGCTGAGGCTGGGGACGTAGAAGTGGCTGCGCCCGGGGATGGCCGAGCGCGACACCTTCTTCTCCACCAGCCTGCGGATGACGTAGAGCTTGCGCTCCAGCGCCTCCTCGTCCGCGACCCCCTCGCCGCGGCCGATGAAGACCTGGCGGATCACCGGCTGGCTCGCCTTGGCGGTGGGGCCGAGGGCGCCGTTGTCGGTGGGCACGTCGCGCCAGCCGATCAGCTCCTGCCCTTCGCCGCGCACCGTCTCCTCGAAGAGGCGGTTGATCGCTTCGCGCCCGTGCTCGCTGGGGGGCAGGAAGACCATGCCCACCCCGTAGCGGCCGCGCTCGGGCAGCGCGAGGCCCTGCTTCTGGCACTCGCGCTTGAGGAACGCGTGCGGCGTCTGCAGCAAGATGCCTGCGCCGTCGCCGGTGTCCTTCTCGGCTCCGGTGGCGCCGCGGTGCTCCAGGTTGAGGAGCACCTCCAGCGCCTTCATGACGATGTCGTGCGACGGGCGGCCCTTGATGTCGGCGACGAATCCGAAGCCGCAGGAATCGTGCTCCAGCGCCGGATCGTAGAGCCCTTGCCTGGGCGGCGGTCCTGCGTCTGCCATCTCTTCCTGAACCTCCGTGAGGCTTTCGTCGGGCGCCGACCCGCTGATCGAAATCGGACGCTGTTCACAAGGCTTGTCCGCTTTTGCGCTGCGTGTCAAACGGTCTTTCCACGCGCGAGGGAAGGCCGGCAGCCATGCGGCGCGATGCCGCGACGGTCAGCCGAGGTGCCGGCGGAACCAGCCGAGCATCCGGTCCCAGGCAAGGGCCGCCGCGCTGGCGTCGTAGACCTGGCCGCGCTCCTCGTTCATGAAGGCGTGGTGCCCTTTGTACCGGTGGAAGTCGTAAGTCTTGCCCGCCGCCTTCAGCTCCTTCTCGAAGGCGTCCACCTTCTCCGGCGTGATCCAGTCGTCCTCGCTGGCGAAGTGCCCCTGCAAAGGGACGCGGACGTCCTTGCCGGAGGCCACCTGCGGCGGCGGCAGGCCGTAGAAGCAGACGGCCGCGTCCAGCTCCGGGATCCTGGCCGCGCCGATGACGGTCACCGCGCCGCCCATGCAGAAGCCGGTGAGGCCGACCTTCCCCGCGCTCTTCTTGAGGTGGACGACGGCTCCCCGGACGGCCTCCTCGGTCGCCGCCTTGAAGTCGAGGGACTGCATCGCCGCCGCCGCCGCGCCCTCGTCGTGGTAGGGCACCACCTTGCCCCCGTAGAGGTCCGGCGCGAGCGCGCTGAACCCCGCCGCCGCGAGGCGATCGCACACGGCCTTGATCTGTCCCTGCAGCCCCCACCACTCCTGGATCACCACCACCGCCGGCGCCTTCGGCTCGCCGGCCCTGGCGAAGTACGCGTCCGCAGCGCCGCCGCGCATGCGGGGAAACGACGTCATCGTGCCCATGCCATCCTCCTGGCCGTCGCCGGACGGCCGCCGCCGCGCATCCTGCCATCCGATTCGGGTTGTGCAACCGCGGCTCAGCGCGGCGCGGCCGTTCCGATCACGAGCGGGCGGACGAGCGCCGCCGCCTTGGGAAACCGCTCGCGCCGCAGATCGGAGATCGAGAACCCGGCGGCCTCGACGGACTCCACCGTGCGGCGGTTGCACTGGCATCCGCATCCCAGCCAGGACCAGGGGACGCGCAGGCGGTCCTGCCAGCGCGCCAGCGCGGGATCCTCGGCGCGCACGTGCTCGAGGAACAGGAGACGCCCGCCCGGCCTGAGCAGCCGGCGGATCTCCGCCAGCGCGCCCGCGGGGTCGGGCACGGTGCAGAGCACGAGGGTGGCCACGGCGCAGTCGAAGCTCGCCGCCTCGAGGGGGAGCCGTTCTGCGGGCGCGCGGATCACCCGGGTGGCGATGGGGTAGCCGGCGAGCTTGCGTTCGAGCCTCGTGGCCATCGACTCCTCGGGCTCGGCGATCACGAGTCCGGTGACCGATCGCCGGTAGAAGGGCAGGTTGGCGCCGGTTCCACCGCCGATCTCCACCACCCGTCCGCCGGCGTCCGCGAGCAGCGCCTGGCGGTGGGCGGCAAGCCCGGCCTCCTCCGCGACGGCCATCATGCGGTCGTAAACCCTGGCGAAGAGCATCGCGCGAAGGCCCATGCAGCCCATCTTGGCAGTTGCGATGCTGCCCTGACAGGGCCGCGTTCCGCGATTGCGCGGCGTAGACGATGCGCGCTGACGCAGGAATTGCGGCGCCACAAAGCCCAACGTCCTGCATTCGCGCAATTCTATCGTATCCGACGAAGGGGAGCGAAAAGCTATCGCCGTTGAATTTATTGAAGAAATTTGCGCGGCGTCCGCCGTGGCACGTCGGCTGCTCATGGGAAAACTGAACAAGACCGCCCCTCAGGGAGGAAATACATGCAGAGGCTCGCGTCCGCCGCTTGCGCCCTCGCCGTCGCCACCGCCGCATTTCCTGCCGCCGCGATTCCAGTATTCGCGCGAAAATATGCGACCAGCTGCCAGACGTGCCATACGGTCTATCCAAAGCTGACTCCGTTCGGCGAGGCGTTCCGGCGCAATGGGTTCCGCTTCCCCGGGACCGACAGCGACTACTGGAAGCAGGACACGGTGGCCCTGCAGCCGAAGGCCGGCAGCAGCGACCCGGCGGTGCTCTCCGTCATTCCGCCCCTTTCCTTCGGCGCAAACGGCGACGCGGTGGTCCACCCGGACAAGAACGCGAGCGCCACCGTCGCCGACGCGCACACGCAATTCTCGCTCGCCGACCTGGTCGCCGAGGGCCACGTGTGGACCGGCGGCTCGCTGAACGACAAGATCACCTACTTCGGCGAGGTCACCTTCGCTTCCGACGGCACCATCGACCTCGAGCACGCGCAGGTCTACTTCAACGATCTCTTCGGCCCGCAGCACGCCGTCAACCTGCGCATCGGCCGCGGCTTCAACACCATTTCCTCCTTCGGGCCGCACTCGTCGTACCTCTCGGACACGCGCGGTGTCTCGCTGGCAGTGGCCGGCCTGCAGGGCGGATCTCCCTCGTGGAACGTGCTCGATCACTACAATGGCCTCGAGGCCACCGGAGTCCTCGGCGGGCGGCTCGACTATGCGGTCGGCATCAATGGCGGCACCGGTTCGCAGCTGCGCAACTCCGAGAACGTCTACGGTCACGTCGGCTACAAGATCGGCGGCATGCGCCTCGACGGCGAAGGCAAGACGCAGACGAACCCCGACCGCCCCTGGGAAGAGACTGCGTTCACTCTCGAGGCCTTCGCGTATCACGCTTACAGCGCCGCCGACTTCGCCGGCGCCGACGAGGCCGGGGCGCCGCTCACGCTGACCTTCGACGACACCACCAACGGCGGCGGCGGCGGGCTGCGCGCGCAGTGGGGCTCGCTCGAGCTGAACGCGGGCGCCTACTTCGAGCACCACACCCGGGTCACACCGGACTTCGTGGCAGGCACGGCAACCGGGGCCGACGCCATCGCGCAGTACGACGAGCTCTCCTACATGGTGAACTCCTGGTTCGTCCCGGCGGTGCGCTTCGAATACTTCTCGCTTTCGCCCGACGGGGCCGCGACGCAGAGCCTCTACCGGATCCTTCCCGGCGTCGCGATGACCGTCGTCCCCGACGTGAAGCTCACGGTGGTGGCGGTGATCGAGGGCGCGACCGGGAATCCGCCGGGGGGTTGGGGCCAGGTCGGCGGCAGCGTCGCGCCCACCGACTCCACGTCGAAGCTGGGTCCGGAGCTCGAAGCCGTCACCCTCAGTGCAGCCATCGCCTTCTAAAGGAGAACCTCACATGCGCTTGATGCTCACCGCGCTTCTCTGCGCGAACGCCGCAGCTGCAGCCACCGGATCGGTCTCCGGCAAGGTCACGGCCACCCCCGAGAAGTACCTCAAGGACACGGTGGTGTACCTCAAGGAGGTGCCAGGGACGTTTCCCGCGAAGACCCACACCATGGACCAGAAGGGCATGGAGTTCCGCCCGCGCATCCTTCTCGTCACCGTCGGGGACACGGTGAAATTCCTCAACAGCGACGGCGTGGAGCACAACGTCTACACGCCGGACGGCGAGGCCTACAACCTGGGGATGTTCCCCAAGGGGCAGGCGCGAGACCACAAGTTCACCACGCCCGGAACGTACACCCAGCTCTGCAGCGTGCACCCCGAGATGCTGGCGTACATCTTCGTCGGCCAGAACCCGTTCGCGGCGGTGGTGAAGAAGGACGGCACCTTCCGCATCGACGGCGTGCCGCCGGGCACCTGGCAGGTGGCGGTCTGGAACCCCAAGCTGAAGGCAGAGGACGCCAGCGCCACGGTGACCGCCGGCAAGAGCGCCCGGGCCGACTTCGCGCTGGCCCGCTGACGCCCATGCGCGCGCTGCTCCTGCTCTCGGCCGTGGCGGTGGCATCGGCAGCGCCGGCCGGCGGCGGCGAGCCGCCGGTTTCCGCGGACGGCGTCTTCACCGCCTTCAACCATCGCGTGCACGTGACCGACAACCTGATCGGCTGCGGCACCTGCCACCCCTACGCCCGCCACTCGGCGGTCGCGGGGGTGGCGTCGCTCTCGAGGTGCATGGGCTGCCACAAGTTCGCGGGGAAGGACAAGCCCGCAATCCAGGCGATCGCTGCCGCCGCGCGCGCGAAGCAGCCGCTCCAGTTCTGGCGCGTGTTCCGCGAGCCGGACCACGTCTACTTCAGCCACGAGCGGCACCTGGCCCGCGGCGTGGCCTGCGCGGAGTGCCACGGCGACGTGGCGCACATGACGCAGGACGTGCGGGTCAAGGACATGCACATGGGGTTCTGCGTGGAGTGTCACCGGCTGCGGCAGGCGAACATCGACTGCATCACCTGCCACAAGTGAGGGCGACCGTGGGCATCGGACGGCGATTCTTCCTGCGGATCCTCGGCGCGACCGGCGTGGCGGCGGGCTGCTCGCCCGCGCACGCGCCGGAGAAGCTCATTCCGCTCCTGGTTCCGCCCGAGAACCTGGTCCCGGGCAAGCCGCTCTTCTACCGGACGGTGTGCCGCGAGTGCGCCGCCGGGTGCGGGGTCACCGCCCGCTCGCGCGAAGGCCGCGTGGTCAAGCTGGAGGGCAACCCCGAGGAGCCCGTCTCGCAAGGCGCCCTCTGCGCGCGGGGCCAGGCCGCGGTGCAGACGCTGTATGCGCCCGACCGGTTTCGCGGGCCGATGCTGCGCGGCGCGGACGGAGCGCTCGCGCCCGTTCCCTGGGACGCCGCGCTGACGAGGCTGCACGATGCGCTCAAGGCGGCCCCCGCAGGCTCGGTACAGCTCTTCACGCGCAGCGAACCCGGCTGGGCTTCCGACGTGCAGCGCGCGCTGATGGCGACGCTGGGGCAGCGCGTCGTGGTCGAGGCGCCGCACCGGCAGGCGCTCCGCGAAGGCTGCAACATCGCCTACGGCCGCGCCGAGTTGCCGGCCTACGATCTTTCCGCGGCGCGCTCGGTGGCGGCGTTCGGAGCGGACTTCGCCGAGACCTGGCTCTCGCCGGTGGCGCTGTCGCGCGGATTCGCCGCCGGGCGCGGCAAGCCGCAGGCGCAGCGCACCTCGCTCGCCTGGGTGGGGCCGAGGATCGGCGCCACCGGGGCCGCCGCCGACTCGTGGGTGGCGTGCAGGCCGGGAGGCGAGCGCGACGTGGCGCTGCTCCTGCTCCGCTGGATCGCCGGCAACGCCACGGACCTCGCGCCCGAAGCGGCGGCGGTGAAGAGCGCGCTGGCAGGCCTGGACGCGCCTCTTGCCGCGCAGCGCGCGGGAGTGGGCGAGGAGGAGATCGCGCGGCTGGGCCGGCTGGTCGCGACCCGGCGGCCTTCGGCGTTATTGGGATCGACCTCGCCCGAGGTGGCTGCGCTCCTGCTCCTCGCCAACCACCTGCTCGGGAACCTCGGCCGCACCGTCCTGCTCGGGCAGGACCCGCTGCGCGACCCGCCCACGGCTCCTCCGCCCGCCTCTCACGCCTCGGTCCTGCTCCTCCACCACGCCGATCCGCCGGACGGGGCGCGCGCGGACTTCGTGGTCTCGTTCAGCAGCCGCCCCGATGCGGGCACCGCGCTCGCGCACCTGGTGCTGCCCGATCACCACTGGCTGGAGTCGGCGGGCGACGTGGAGGCGCGCAAGGGCGTCGTTGCGCTCTCGCAGCCGGCGATGACCCCGCTCTACGACACCCGGCCGGCCAGCGAGGTGCTGCTCCAGGCCGGCAAGCGGCTGGGTCTCTCCGGCCTTCCCGGGCCGCGGCCGCGGCCCGAGCGCGCCGTGCAGATGCGGGGAGTGAGCGGCTCGATCGCGCCGCACGCGCCGGCGCCGCTGCGGATCGATTCGGTGGCGCCTCTCCTCCATCCCGGCGCTCCTCCGCCCGCTGCCCCCGCTCTCTTCGCCTTTCCCTCCGCGCTCCAGCCCGCCGATCCGCACGCGCCGCCCTGGCTGCGCGAGGTGCCGGACGCGGTCATCGGCGTCTCCTGGACTTCGTGGGTCGAGCTGTCGCCCGGCGATGCGGCGCGGCTGGGCGCGACCGACGGCGACCTGATCGCGCTCGGCGAGGTGACGCTGCCTCTCGCGGTGCAGGGCAAGCTGCGCGACGGCACGGTGGCCATCCCGGAGAGCGCGCCGGAGCTGCGGCGGCTGCGCGGGCCCCTCTCGCCGCGCAAGGTGGGCCGCGGCGTGCTGCCGAGGATTCCCGGAACGCCGGATGAGGCCGGGCGCGATCTCTTGCCGTCCGCTGCGGCCATCGCTGCGCGCGAGGAGCACCACCACGGCCACGAGCACGGGCACGACAAGGGCATCGGGTACGAGCATCCGCCCGAGGAGCACCCGTACGGAATGCGGCCGCCCCCCTCGCATCCGACGCACCGCTGGGCCATGGCCATCGACCTCGACCAGTGCACCGGCTGCCAGGCCTGCGTGGTGGCCTGCTATGCGGAGAACAACGTTCCGGTGAACGGGCCGGAAGCGGCGGTCCACGGACGCAATCAGGCGTGGCTGCGCATCCAGCGCTCGGTGAGCGAGAAGGGCATTTCCTTCCTGCCTTCGCTCTGCCAGCAGTGCGACCGTGCCCCCTGCGAGCCGGTGTGTCCGGTCTATGCGACCTACCACACCGGCGAAGGGCTCAACGCCATGGTCTACAACCGCTGCATCGGCACCCGGTACTGCTCGAACAACTGCCCCTACGACGCGCGCGTCTTCAACTGGCGCGACCCGAAGTTCGAGGAGCCGCTCAACCTCCAGCTCAACCCGGACGTGACCGTCCGCAGCAAGGGCGTGATGGAGAAGTGCACCTTCTGCGTGCAGCGCATCCGCTTCGCCGAGAACGAGGCCAAGAACGACCGACGCAACGTCGTCGACGGCGAGGTGATGCCCGCCTGCGCGCAGACCTGCCCCTCGCGCGCCATCACCTTCGGCGACCTGGAGGATCCGGGAGCGCGCATCAACCGCGTCCGCCAGGACCCGCGCGCGTACCGCCTGCTCGAGGATCTGGCCACGGGCCCGGCGGTCACCTACCTCGCGCGCGGAGGCGAGTCGTGAGCGTCGCCTCCGAGCTGGCGCGGATCGAGGAGCGGGTGCACGCCGCCCAGCGCAGGGGCGGCAGGCTCTACTGGGCGCTGCTCGCCGGCGCCGCAGCCACCGCGGCGCTCGGCGCCTACAGCTGGTCGCGCGTGATCCGCTTCGGGATGGGCGAGACCGGCCTGAACCGGCCGGTCGGGTGGGGCGTGCTCATCACCGATTTCGTCTTCTGGGTGGGCATCGCGCACTCGGGGACCTTGATCTCCGCCATCCTCTTCCTCTTCCGGGCCCGCTTCCGCACGGCGGTCTACCGGGTGGCCGAGGCGATGACCGTGTTCGCGGTGATGACCGCGGGCCTCTTTCCCATCATCCACCTGGGCAGGCCCTGGTACGCGCACTGGATCCTTCCCTACCCGAACGAACGCTCGCTCTGGATCAACTTCCGCTCGCCGCTGGTCTGGGACGCCTTCGCCATCTCCACCTACCTGGTGGTGAGCTCGCTCTTCCTCGTCTCGGGAATGATCCCCGACGCAGCCGCGCTGCGCGACGCGTCCACCGGCCTGCGGCGCCGCTTCTACGCCGTCTTCGCGCTGGGCTGGCGGGGCAGCGACGAGGAGTGGCGCCACCACTCGCGGGCCTACCTCTTCTTCGCCGCCTTCGCGACGCCGCTGGTGATCAGCGTGCACTCGGTGGTGTCGTGGGACTTCGCCGTCTCGGTGGTGCCGGGCTGGCATTCGACCCTCTTCCCTCCCTACTTCGTCGCGGGTGCCATCCTCTCCGGAGTGTCGATGGTGCTGACGCTCCTGGTGCCGCTGCGGCGCGCGCTCCAGATCGAGGAGCTGGTCACCAGGAAGCACCTCGACCTGCTCTCGCGGCTGGTGCTGCTCACCTCGCTGATCGTCACCTTCTCCTACTCGCTGGAGTTCGTGCTCGCCTTCTGGCGCGGCCCGCAGGTGGAGCTGGAGACGCTGCTCTCGCGCCCCTTCGGCAGCTATGCGCCGTTCTTCTGGACCATGGTGGCCTGCAACTGCGTCGCGCCGCTCATCCTCTTCTCGCGGCGGGTGCGCAACTCGGGGGTGGTCCTCTTCTTCCTCGGCATCGTCGTGAACGTGGGCATGTGGCTGGAGCGCTTCAACATCGTGGTGACCTCGCTCTCCCACAACCGCATCCCCTTCGACTGGAGCGTGTACCGGCCCACGCCGGTGGAGCTGGGCATCACCGCGGGCTCGTTCGGGTGGTTCTTCATGTGGTTCCTGATCTTCCTCAAGCTCCTGCCGGCGGTCTCCATCGCCGAGCTGAAGGAGGAGGTGGGCCATGCGCCCGCGCTGGAGGTCGCCGCCGATGCCGCGTGAGCCTGGCCTTCTCGCGGTGTTCGCCGACGTTTCGCTGGCCGCGCAGGCCGTGCGCGCCCTCCGCGCCGAGGGCCTGGACGTCCGCACCGCATCGCCCGCGCCCTTTCCCGAGCTGGTGCAGTCGCTCGGCCGGCCCATCAGCCTGATCGGCCTCGCCACGCTCACCGGCGCGGTGGCGGGAGGCGCGCTGGGGCTCCTGCTCGCTGCCGGCGGGTCATGGGCCTGGCCCATCGTGGTGGGAGGCATGCCGGTCGTCTCGCTGCCCGCCTTCCTCGTCATCGTCTTCGAGATGGCGGTGCTGGTCGGCGCGGTCACCAACTTCTGCGGCCTCCTGAGCGTGGCGGTGCTCGGCCGCATGCGGCGCGGGGTGCCCTTCGACCCGCGCTTCACCCGCGACCGCATCGGCGTCTTCGTTCCCGGTGGCGCCCTGCGCGCGAGAGAGATCTTCGCGGGACGCGGCGCGGAGGAGATCCTCGATGTGGGCTAGAGCCGCCCTCGCGCTCGTGCTGCTCGCCGGCTGCTCGCGCGACTGGCGCACGGACATGTGGTACCAGCCGGCGCGCCAGGGCCGGGAGACGCCGCGGCCGGAGCCGGCCGGCTCGGTGCCGCTCTTCGCCCAGCCGCTCCTCTACGATCGCGACGACGCGGTGGACCTGCGCTCGCCGTTCCCCGCCGACGACGCGTCCGCCGACCGCGGCCGCAGGCTGTTCCTCGACCGCTGCGCGGGGTGCCACAACGTCGACGGGCACGGGAACGGGCCGGTGGGACGCAGCTTCCCGCCCGCACCCGATCTTGCGCTGGACACCATCCGCGCCAAGTCCGACGGGTACATCTACGGCACAGTGGCGCTGGGCGGCAAGGCGATGCCGCCGATGGGCGAGGGGCTCGACGAGCGCGACCGCTGGGATCTCGTGCACTACGTCCGCGCCATCCAGGCGGGAGGACCGCGATGAGCAACGTGTTCAACCGCGCCGACGCGGAGCTCGGCCGCGTCCTCTCGCGGGCCTGCGCCGCAGCGGTTGCCGTCGGGCTCGCGGCGCTGCTCTTCGCGCCCTTCGCGGGGGTGAGCGCCGCGGCGCTCTCGTCGCTGGCCGCGAGCTGGCTCTTCTTCACCGGCGTCGCGGCGGGAGGAGTGGCCCTCTCCGCTGCCGCGCGCCTCACCCACGGCCGCTTCATCGAGTCCGCGTTGCCGCTGGTGGAGAGCCCTGCCATCTTCTTTCCCGCCGCCCTGGTCCTGCTCGCGGTCGTGCTGCTGGGCGCTCGCGCCTGGATGCCGGCGGCGTCGCACCCGGGCATCGCGGCCCTGCTGGCGCGGGATCTCGGCGCCGCAGTGGTCCTCTTCGCCTGCGGCGCATGGTTCCTCCGCCAGGAGCGCTGGGCGTCTCCCCGCGCCCCCGTCGCCGCGGTGATCTACCTGCTCGCCTATGTGCTCGCGCTCTCGGTCTGGGCGGTGGATCTGGTGATGGCGCTCACGCTCGCGGCGCCCAGCGGCATCGTGCCGGTGCAGACCTTCATGGCGGCCTTCCTCTCCGCCATCGCCTGGGCCACGCTGCTCTCCGCCCGCCGGCACCTCGACGCGGTGGTGCGCCTCGACCTGGGCCGGCTGCTCTACGGCTTCTCCGCCTTCTGGGCGTACCTGGTCTGGTGCTCGTTCCTGCCTGTCTGGTACGCGAACCTGCCCGAAGAGGTGGGCGAGATCCTCGCGCGCGTTGACGGCGGCTGGGCGGTGCTGAGCTGGGGCGTCATCGTCGCCACCTTCATGGTGCCGTTCGTGGCGCTGCTCTCCGAGGCGGCCAAGCGCAACCGCATCGCGGTGGGCCTCGGCGCCACCAGCGTCCTCCTGGGCCTCTACGGAGAGCGCTTCCTCCTCGTGGTGCGCCCGGCGCACCCCGGCGGCGGCCTTCGCGCGCTGGTCTTCGGCGCGCTGGTGGCGGCGGGCGTCGCAGGCGCCTTCACCCTGATCGTCGGGGCGCGCATCGCCCGCCTCCAGACCGCGGCCGAGGGGATGCCTGACGCCCGTCCGGCGGGGCCCTGATCGCGGCGGACGACCGGAGCGCGACATTTGCGCCCCTTCCACCCGCGCCCGCCGCCGCGAAAATCCCGTAGACTGCCAGGCCACCCTGCCGGGAGGCCGCCCTGAACGACGCCGACAAGCGCAACCTCGTGGCACAGTGGGCGTTCGACACCCGCCCCGTGCTCTTGCGGTTCCATCTCTGGCTCGAGGACGTGGAGGTCGATCGGGCGCAGGCAGAGCCGGTGTCCGCCCATTCGTTCACTCCGCGCGGCATCGCCCGCTGCCTGGCGATGACCTCCGCCGCCACCGCGCTCGGCACGCGCCTGTTCGGCGGGTTCGGCGGCGGCGCGGGCAAGGACAAGCAGGCCTACAACCAGGTGAAGAAATCGGCCGACGCCATCAGCGCCTACGTGATGAGCGAAGGGCTCTGGCACCTGACCCGAACGCTGCCGGAGAACCACGCCATCATGGTCTCGCTCGGCGAGGGCCTGATGCCCAAGGCCGGGGAAACGCCGGAGATGGGCGCCAACCCGCTGCTCGGCTTCGGCCGCGTCTACGCCCGTCCCGAGGTGGCGCGCCTGGTCGATCGCCGCGTCGGACGCCTGCTCAACGAGCGCGGGTTCACCTTCGATCAGTTCTACGCCTCCCTCAAGGAGCACGGAATCACGCTCTGGGGCGCGGCGGTGGACACGCTGGAGAACACCTCGCGCTTCGCCGAAGGCAAGCCCACTGGACCGATGGCGGTGTTCCACCTCTTCGACTCGCCGCTTCAAGTCTCGCGCCCCTACGAGTCGTACATGGGGACGCTGACGGTCCCGAAGCGGGTGGCCGACGCCGCCGATCGCAAGGCGCTCCTGCTCGACTACCGCACGCCGCGCGCGCAGGTGATGGAGGCCGTCGAGGCGGCGTACCCCGGCATCCGCCGCACCAACGTGCACGTCTGGACGCTGCGCGGGAAGAGCCGCGTGGGCCGCCTCGGCGCACTCTGGGACGAGTGGAAGGCTGCCGGCGCGCACCTGGTCGAGGACGGCTGGAAGACTCCCGCTGGCGTGGAGGTCTTCACCGATTCCGGCACCTACGCGCCCACCTTCCTGGTGGGAAGCTGGAAGGACGCCGCGGGCGACACCCACGTCTTCCTCACCGACGGCTACGCCGCTACCGCCGAGGCGATGCAGGCGGCCAGCCTCTCCGAGGTGCTGGACGTGGAGGTCTCCATGTCGCTCTTCTCGCCCAGCTTCGAGCTGCCCTGCCGCAGCGAGGCGGCGCTGATGCGGCTGGACCCGCGCGCTCCCGACTTCGCCCGGCACGTCTCCGAGCTTCACGGCGGGCGAGAGGTGGACGCAGGCAGGATCCGCAGCTACGCCGCCGCCATCGACGACGCCGTCGGCTCGAACATGCCCTGCGACAAGCGGGTGCTGCGCGCCGACGACTTCCTGCCCACCAAGAACTGGGCCGTGCTCGCCAGCGTCGGGTACATGTGCGACGACCCGTACACCGGGCTGCCCGGGGTGCGGAAGGTGGGCGAGGGCGTCTACAAGGTCACGACCCGCATCGCCACCCGCAAGGCCGGCTCGGTGATCACCTTCACCTTCCGCCTCACCGAGCCGCTCGAGCAGGCGCGCTACGTCTTCAGCCCGCTGCTGGTGCGCTTCCTCTCCGGGGTCGATCACACCCGGCGGCCGGTGAAGATCTCCGACTCGGGCCGCATCCGCAACGAGCTGCAGACCATGCTCTCGCAGGCGCTGGAGTTCGAAGGCGACCGCATCCGCGTGCACTTCGATCGGGTGGACGACAAGGTGATGCCCAGGGACCGGCAGGCGGCCATCCGCAACGTGCTCCAGTGGTACAAGGAGGAGCACCCCGTCTGGTTCCAGTGGCTGGAGCTCGCCTGACGGGGGGCGGGAGCGAGTGGGACGACCGCTTCGCAGGCGGTCACGACCCGCACGGGCGGGCCCCTTCGCCGCCGCTCCCGCAGGCGGCCGAGGCGATCGGGCCGGGGCTCGCGCTCGACCTCGCCTGCGGCGCGGGGCGGCACGCCCTCTTCCTCGCCGAGCGCGGCTGGCGCGTGTACGCGCTCGATGCGTCGCGCGCCGGGATCTCGCGCCTGGAGGACGACGCCCGCGTCCGCGGCGTCGCGCAGCGGATCGAAACGAGGATCGCCGACCTCGAGTCGCCCGCCTTCCAGCTCGAGGGCGAATACGATCTGGTCTGCGACTTCTACTTCCTCCACCGGCCGCTCTTCGCGCAGGTGCGGCGCGCGGTGCGGCCGGGCGGCCTCTTCGCCGCGGCCCTGCACCTGCGCCGCAACGACAGCGGGCGCTTCCTGCTCGAGCCCGGCGAGCTGCGGGCGTTCTTCGCCGGCTGGGAGATCCTCCTCGAGCGCGAGGGCGAGGCTCCGGAGTCCGGGCACCGCCACGCCGTCGCCGAGTTCCTGGCGCGCAAGCCCGCTCCGCCCGTGCGTGGATAGGAGCCGTCGTCTGCTCCAGGGGCGGGGCGCCTGGCTGCAGCACGAGGTCCACCGGACCGGACCGTCCTCTCGCCCGCCAGCACGCACCTCGCAGATCGGGCGCCGCGGGAACAGCTTCCTCCCGGAGGCACTGCATGGAGAGCATCAAGCAGGCGCTGGGCGAGACGCAGGGTGACGAGGTGGTGCAGCTGCTCCGCGCTGTGGAGCGGGGCGACCACAATTCCATCGACGGGGGAGAGGCGCTGGCGCAGTTCGAGCGGCTGACCTTGGACCTGGGCCCGGTCGAGTTCCTCGACATCGTCCGCGAGGCGCTCGGGTACCTCTCGCGACCGCAGCGCCTGGCCCTGGGCGAGCTGCTCCAGGCGCGCGCGCGCTACACCGACCTGAGCGCGCCGGGGCTGATGAAGCAGGGCGTGCAGGATCCCAACGAGATCGGACTCGCCCTGCAGGCGCTGCACCGCGAGGAGCCTGCGCTGGTCGGACAGCTCCTCGGCTCCGAGTTCCGCGACCTTCCGGTGATGAAGCTGACCCTGGCGGCGCTCGCAGCCGTGGCAGCCACCCGCACCGTGCGGCCCCCACGAACCTCGTAGCCTGGAGTACCTTGCGCGGGCATGTTCCAATCCTGGTACGCCACCTGCCCGCGCGGCGCCGAGGAGGCGCTCGAGCTCGAGCTCCAGGCGTTGGGCGCCAAGGGAGTGCGTCCCGGCCAGGGCGGGGTCCGCTTCACCGGCGAGCGCGAGACCGCGCTGCGCGGATGCCTGGAGCTGCGCACGGCGCTGCGCGTCCTCGAGCCGCTGGCAGCGTTTCCCGCCAGCTCGGCGGAGGAGCTCTACGCCGGCGCGGTGAAGCTTCCCTGGCCCGAGTTGATCGCGCCCGGACAGACGCTGGCCGTTTCCGCGAGCGGCAGGGCGGAGAAGCTCACCCACACCCATTTCGTCGAGCAGAAGCTCAAGGACGCCGTGGTGGATGCGCTGCGCGACCGCGCCGGGTTCCGCCCCGACGTGGACCCGCGCTCTCCTTCCGTCCTCATCGTCGCGCACCTGGCGCAGGGCACCTGCAGCCTCTCCCTGGACCTCGCGGGCGAGCTGCTCTCCAACCGCGGCTATCGCGTGCGCACGGTGGAGGCGCCGCTACGCGAGGCGCTGGCGGCGGCAGTGGTGCTCTACTCGGGCTGGGAGGCAACGGTGCCGCTCTGCGATCCTCTCTGCGGCTCCGGGACCCTGGCCATCGAAGCCTGCCTCTTCGCCATGCGGCGCGCGCCCAACCTGCAGCGCCGCCTCGCTTGCGAGGGGTGGCCGCGCACGCAGGCGGCGGACGCCAGGGCCCTGGGTGCCCTGCGCCGCGAGCTCGCCGCGCGAGAGATCCCGCCGCCGCCCATCCTTGCCTCCGACCGCGACGCCGACGCCGTCGAGGCGACCCGCGCCAACGCCAGGGCCGCCCGCGTGCCGCTGCGGATCTCACAGGCCGACGCGCGGGAGCTTGCGCCGCTCGATCCGCCTGGGCAGCTCCTGCTCAACGCGCCCTACGGCGAGCGCCTGGAGGCGGGCGGGCGCAAGCAGCTCAAGAGCTTCTACCACCAGCTCGGAGCATCGCTGCGCAGGCTCGAGCGCCACCGCGCCTGCGTGCTCAGCGCCAGCGAGGATTTCGAGAGCGCCTTCGGCGTGCGGCCACGGGGGCCTCGACGCGTGCTCTGGAACGGCCCCCTGCGCTGCACGCTCTACAGCTACGAGTTCTGAGTCACTTCTTGTCGAAGTCGCTCCCGCGCAGGTCGGCCTCCAGATCGCCCTTGCTGCGCGCGCGCCCCGCCTGCTCCGCCTTTTCCAGCTCGCCCTTGCGCCGCTCCATCTCGCGCTCCGCCTCGAGGCCCGCCTTGGCGGTGTCGGCGCGCCTGGCAAAGTCGGTGGCGGCGTCGCGATAGTTCTTGTCTGCGGTCTTGCTGCCTTCGCCTTCGTTCCGGTTGCGCTCGTCGTCCATGCCCCAAGGTGGGGATTGAGCGAAGCCGCGCGCAACGAGCGCACCCCCGGAAGTGAAACGGCCGGACGCTCGAACGCATCCGGCCGCTCCAGCAATCCATGTTGGTGCCCAGGGCGAGATTCGAACTCGCACGGTTTTACCCGCCAGCCCCTCAAGCTGGTGTGTCTGCCAGTTCCACCACCTGGGCGAGGGCAGGGAGCGGCCTTCTAGCACCGCTCCCTCGCGACTTCAAGGCTACTTCTTGGGAGCCGCAGGGGCCGGCTCAGGGGCGGTCGCCGGCGTCTTCTGCGTGTCCTGCGCGGGGATGGCCGCGCCGTCGCGGGCCGGCGCCGGAGCCGTCTGCCCGGTGGGCAGGGCGGGCTTGGTGCTCGTCTCCGTCTTCTTCTGGGTGTCCTGCGCCGCCAGGTTGCGGCGCGCGCGCAAGACCGAGTCGCTGTGCGACGACCGCCAGGCGAGCGTCAGCGAGGTGATCATGAAGATGATCGCGCATCCCGCCGTGACCTTGGAGAGGAACGTCACCGAACCGCGGCCGCCGAAGACGGTGTTCGACGAGCTGCCGCCTCCTCCCGAGAACGCGGCCATGCCGTCGGCCTTCCCCGGCTGGAGCAGGATCACGAAGATGATGAAGATGCTGACGAAGACGTGAAGGGCGGTGATGAAGACGAACATGGGTCCGGCCGAATAACACGAGCAGTCCGGCCGGGCAAGCGGCGACCCTCTGAGCGCCCGCATGCCTTCCCCCCCTGCCCGGCCATGCCTCCGGATCGCGGCACGCGTTGAAAGGCTCTTGCGCCGGACGTACGCTGGAGCGCCTGGAGGTGGCCATGCGCGTCCTCTCCATACTCGCCCTGGCGGCGGCGCTGGGCTGTGGCGGCGGCTCTGCGCGCGCCCTGCCGCCAGCGCCGCAGGGATTGACGGCAAAGCCCGAGCTCGAGGCGGTCCTGTTGCAGTGGTCCGGCGTTCCGGACAGCATCAGCTACGTGGTGTACACCTCGATCGCGGTGTCGCCGATCGCGAACGGGAAGGTCTCGTTCGTGAGCGCGACCGGAGCCGACTCGTACCTTCTCCTCGAGAGCGGGCTCACCTCCGGGGTCGCCTACCACTTCGCCGTTTCGGCCGTGAACGACAACGGACGAGGCCCGCTCTCCGCCGAGGCGTCGGCGACGCCCCAGTAGCGGACTCGAGACCCCGGGGATCGGACCAGGCGCACGCACGCACGTCCCTTGCCGCGCCGGCTGCTGCGACACAGTTCAAGGCCGTGCGCGCCGCGCTTGCCATCGCCCTCGGTCTCGTCTCCGCCGCGGCGCTTGCCCAGGTGTCGCAACCGGGAAGCCCGGCGGGAACGACCGCGGGCGACGCCGGCATCACCTCTTCCACCGCGGCCGACGCCGGACTCCCCGCCGTCGCGGCACAGGGGCCGCGCGATGGAGGGCCGGACGCCCGCGCTGCGCGCACCGGCGATCCGGCCGCGCCGGCGGGCCGCATCTACAGCTTCGATCCCTCGCCCATCGGCAGCTACAGCTTCGAGGCGCCGCCCTCGACTCCGGCTACATCTCAATCAAGCCCTTCCTCAACCCCTCGGTGACCGCCTCTACCCGGTTCGTCACCTCCAGCTTCTCGTAGATGTGCTCGAGGTGCGTGCGCACCGTCGCGCGCGAGAGCTCCAGCACGCCGGCCGCCTCGTTGTTGGAGAGGCCCTTGGCGATCAGCCGCAGGATCTCGATCTCGCGCTCGGTCAGGGGCCGGGTGGGAGGCTCCTCCCGGAGCCCGGGCGCCGGCGCGCGCGGCGAGGGAGCCTGCGCCCCGCCGTCCTCCGGCACGTGGAAGTGCTTGAGCAGCCGTCGGGCGAGGCTCGGCTGGATGACGCTGCCGCCGCTCTTCACCTCGCGAATGGCCTCCACCACCTTCTCCGCCGGGGCGCCCTTGAGCAGGTACCCGCTGGCGCCGGCCTTCACCGCCTCGATGACCTTCTCTTCCTCGTCGAAGATGGTGAAGATCAGCACCTCCACGGCGGGCCACCTGCGCTTCACCTCGCGCGTGACCTCGATGCCGCTCATCCGCGGCAGACCCAGATCCTGCAACAGCACGTCGGGCTGCTTCGTCTTCAGCAATTCGAGCATCGCCTCGCCCGACAGCGCCGTTCCGATCACCTCGAGCTCGGGCGACTCCTGGAGGATCTTGAGCTGGCTCTTGAGGATCTGCGGTTGATCCTCGCAGACGGCGATCCTGATCTTCGGTGTGGCGGGTGCGGTCATGGCTGTTGCTCCTCTCCGGCGTGGACGGTCAGCTCGATGGTCGTCCCCTGGCCGGGACCGGACGCCATGCGGATTTTTCCCCCCACCTTGTTGGCGCGCTCGCGCATGTTGGCGAGCCCGTAGTGCCCCTCGGGGCTGAGCGCCTCGGAGCCCGCGGGCACGACGAATCCCTTGCCGTGATCGTGGATGCGCAGGGCGGCCTGGCCCGGCGCGAAGGTCAGCGTGACCTCCACCTCGGTGCCCTTGCCGCAGTGCTTGGAGACGTTGGTGATGGCCTCCTGCAGCACCCGGAAGAGCGCAAGCTGCCTCTCGGGCCCCACCTCGCGCGGCGCGCCCGCGGCCGCGAAGCTCACCTCCAGCCGGTGGCGGGCGGCGGCCGTCCTGCAGAACTCGCCCAGCGTACCCACCAGGTCGAAGCCCTCCTTCATCATCCGCAGCGAGCGGCGCAGCTCGTCGATGGAGTCCTCGGCGGCCTGGTGCAGGTCGGAGAGCTCCTTGCGGATGATGGGCACGACGGCGGCTCGCGCCTCGGTGTTGCCGGACAGGCGCGAGCGCACCTCGCTGCCGTCGATCATGTTGAGCAGGTACTCGCTCTGGATCACCACCGACGAGAGCACGCCCCCGAGCCCGTCGTGGATCTCGCGCGAGAGGCGGTTGCGCTCGTCGATGATGGCCATCTCGCGCACCGCGGCCGAGAGCTTCTGCAGTTCGCGGTGCTTCAGCCGGTCGCGCTCGTTCAGGTAGACCATCACGTACACCACGATGCAGTCGATGGCCGAGTACCAGAGCAGGATGAAGAGATCGACCCGGGCATGCGCGCGGCCGCCCAGGATCTGATCGAGCCTCGCCACGGCGGGAAAGGTGAGCAGCGGCGGGATCACCGCAAGCGGGGTGGGAAAGAGCACCACGAAGAGGATGGTGAAGAGCAGCTGGGCTGCGAGCAGCGGGCTGCGCAAGCCGCCGGTGGCGCTGACCAGCCAGACGAGCACACAGAGATCCGCGCAGAGCGTCGCGAAGGTGAGCGCCTTGCCGATCCTCCTGCGCGGCAAGAGGACGTAGTTGGCGGCGCTGTAGGCCACCATGACCAGGTAGACGGCGAACGCGTTCCCGCTGCGGATGCCGAACGCCGCCGACCAGGCAGGTACGCCGATGACCCCGAGCCCGAGCACCAGGAAGGCGAGCCGCGCGTAGAACAGCGCGCGGGCGCGGGTGAGGAAGCGGTCCTCCTGGAAGATGCGCGTCCTCTCGGTGCGTTCGGAGGGCCCTGCGACGAGGACCCCTGATGCAGCCGCGTTGCCGGCCGCGGCCGTCATCCCGCTCACGGCCGGGGACGATAGCAGCGCCCTCCGGCAGCGGGCAATCAGCGTCCGGCGTCGGCCGTGCAGGTGCTCGCCAGCTCGGGGTGGTGGGAAAACACATATTGTTCCCGGGAGATGGCCTTCCCGGTGCGCTCGTCGAAGAGCGGGGTGCCGCCCGCGTACATCGTCCCCGGAGGATCACCGAAAGCGTTCAGCCCGCGCGCAGCCAGCTCGCGATCGAGGCAGGAGCCTCCCGCCGCCTGCGGCGCCGCCGACGGGGCCGCAGGCGGCTCCCTGGGACAGGCGATCAGGACCACCAGGAGGGTTGCCCAGCGCGTCACGGCTGCTATCCTGCCCGGCCGCCGCCAGGAACGCTACCCATGTCCGGACCGATCGCGCTGCTCGACAGGCCAACTCCGCTGCTCCGCTGGGGCCCGGCCCTGCTCAAGCTGGAGCTGCTGCGCCCCGCCGGCTCGACGTCGGGCCGCGCGGCCCAGGCATGGGATTGGCGTTCGGCCACGCAGGCCTCCATCGAGGCCACCGGCAACCAGGCGCTCTCCGCGGCAGGGTGGGCGCGCTACCGCGGCGTGCCGCTCGCCATTTCGCTGCGCGGCCGCGTCACCCACGAGATGCGCGAGGCGCTCGAGCTCTGGGGTGCCCGCATCGATTCGTCCGCGGAGCCCACGCTGCCGCGGCTGGACTCCGACGCCGCGGCGCCCGTGTTCGCCCGCACGCTCGGCGCGGAGCTGCTGCGCGAGCTGACCGAGGCGCCGCCGCTCCTCGTCTGCCCCGCCGGCGAGAGGGCGGCGCTCCTCGGCGCGCTCTCGGCGCTGCGGCAGAGGTGGCCATCCGTACGCGGGGTGGCCCTGCTCGCCGAAGACGAGGAGCTGCCGGACCTGCCCCGCGAGGCCGCGCTCTCGGCCGACGTGGAGAAGCTGCGGGTGGGTCGCGCCCTGGCTGCGCGCGCCCGCGTCCAGGTCGGGCGGGAGCTGGGGCTTCTCGCCAATCACGCCGGTGCCGCGGCGGCGGTCTTCGCGCACCAGCACGGTGGAGTGGCCCTGGTCACCGCCGTCGGCGAGCGTGAGTTCTCGCTCGAGACCGCGGAGTGAAGACGGCGGTGATCCTCGGCGCCGGAGGGCTGGGTTGCCCCGCGGCCCTGGCGCTCGCGGAGGAGGGCCTCGATCTGCGGCTCGTGATCGTGGACCCCGACGTGGTCGAGCGATCGAACCTCGCCCGCCAGATCCTCTTCGGCGAGGCGGATGTGGGCCTTCCCAAGGCCGAGGTCGCAGCGCGCCGGGTGGGTGGCGAGGCGAGGGTGGCGCGATTCGATTCCACCACCGCGGAGGCGCTGCTGCGCGACGCCGACGTGCTCCTCGACGGCACCGACAACTTCGAGACGCGCTTCTGCGCCAACGACGAGGCCGTGCGCCGCGGGCTTCCCCTCGTGCACGGCGCCGCGCTCGGCTGGACCGGGCAACTCGTCACCATCCTCCCCGGCCGGACCGGCTGCCTGCGCTGCCTGTTCGAAGGCCCGCCGCCTCCGGGAGCGGTGCCCACCTGTGCGGAGGCGGGGGTGCTTTCCGCGCTCTGCGGCGTGGTGGGCGCTGCGATGGCCCGCGCGGCCTCGCAGGTGCTCCGCTCCGAGCCGGACGGAGGAGCGCTGTACCGCTGGGACGCCAGGCGCGGCACCTGCCGTCCCCTCCCGCTGCGCCGCGACCCCTCCTGCGCCGTCTGCGCCGCAGCGGCATCGTTACGAGAGAAGGAGCCGATCCCATGCCTGTCACCGTGAAGATCCCCGCGCCCCTGCGCCCCCTCACCGCCAACCAGAGCGAGGTGGCGCTGGAGAACGCCGCCAGCGTGCAGGCGGCGATCGACGAGCTCTCGCGGAAGTATCCCGGCATCAAGGACAAGCTGCTCGACGACAAGGGCGCCCTGCGCCGCTACGTGAACGTCTTCCGCAACGACGAGGACGTGCGCCACGCCCAGGGCCTCGCCACCGCGCTCAAGGAGGGCGACCGGCTCACCATCGTGCCGGCGATCGCGGGCGGATGCTGAGTCCCGAGCAGCAGGAGAGGTTCGCGCGCCACCTCCTGCTCGACGAGTTCGATCAGGACAAGCTGACCGACGCCTCGTTCCACGTCTGCGGCACGGGAACCGCGGCGCTCTGGGCAGCGCGGTACCTTGCGGCCAGCGGTTGCGGGCGCGTGGTGGTGGACCAGCCGGCCTGGCACGACGAATTGCGCCGCCTCGGCCCCTGGACCGACCTTTCGGGCCCGGCGGAAAAAAAAATTATTTTTTCTTCGCCTGACGGCGGCGCGGTGGAAGGGGCAGAAGCGGCGATGGACGCCATTTGCGAGGTGCAGGCCCGTTGATCCTCGACTCCCTCACCCAGGCCGTGGGGAACACCCCGATGGTCCGGCTCCGCTCGCTGGAGCCGCCGGGCGTGGAGATCCACGCCAAGCTGGAGTGGTTCAACCCGGGCGGGTCGGTGAAGGATCGCGCCGCCCTGCGCATCATCGAGGAGGCGCTGCCCTCCCTGCGCGGCCGCACCCTGATCGACTCCACCAGCGGCAACACCGGCATCGCCTACTCCTGGATCGGCGCCGCGCTGCACGTTCCCGTGGCGCTGGTGATGCCGGGAAACGTCAGCGAGGCGCGCAAGCGCATCACCCGCCATTTCGGCGCGCAGATCATCTACAGCGACGCGCAGGAGCTCTCCGACGGCGCCATCCGCCTGGCGCGCGCCATGGTGGAAGCCGAGCCTTCGAAGTGGTTCTACGCCGATCAGTACTCCAACCAGGCCAACCCGCGCGCGCACGAACTGGGCACCGCCAGGGAGATCTGGGAACAGACCGCGGGCCGCGTCACCCACGTCGTGCTCGGCATCGGCACCGGGGGCACGGTGATGGGCACGGGCCGCGGCCTGCGCGCGCGCAACCCGGACGTGCGGATCGTCGCGGTGGAACCGGCCGAGCCGCTGCACGGCCTCGAAGGCCTCAAGCACATGCCCTCGAGCATCCTGCCGCCCATCTACGACGAGGCGCAGCTCGACCGGAAGCTGAGCATCGCCACCGACGCGGGCTGGGACATGGCCGAGCGGCTCATCCGCGACGAGGGCCTCCTCGCCGGCCACAGCGCCGGCGCCGCGGCAGCCGGAGCGGCGCGAATCGCGCGCGAGCTGTCCGACGCCGGCGAAAGCGGCGTGGTGGTGACGCTGTTTCCCGATCGCGCCGACCGCTACATTCCTCCGCCATGATCCCGCCCGCGGCGCTTCGCGCGATGGCCGCGCACGCGCAGAACACCTATCCCGCCGAGTGCTGCGGGCTCCTGCTCGCCGCGGCCGACGGCTCCCTCCGCTTCCAGCCCATCGCCAACGTGGCCGGCACGCCGGACGGCAAGGAGACGAGCACGCGGTCGGCCCGCGATGGCTACGTCATGGAGCCGAAGGAACTCCTCGCTGCCTTGCAGGCGGCCGAGGAGCAGGGTGGGTCTCTGTGGGCCATCGTCCATTCCCACCCTGACGTCGGCGCCTATTTCTCCCGCGAGGATCGCGACATGGCGCTGGGCGGCGGCCGTGAGCCGCTCTGGCCGGGCGTCCGGTATCTGGTCATTTCGGCCCGGAAGGCGGGCGTGGACGGCGCGCGGCTCTTTACCTGGGACGCCGCGCGAGGGGACTTTCTCGATGAAGAAGTTACCGGAATTGCTACAGTTTCATGAAGGGCAAAATCGGTAATCCGGCCACGCAAATTGCTTGCCAATGTGGTGCGACATCGGTATTGTGCGCCGACTTTTTGAAGGAGAAGCCGTCTTCATGACCCTTGGCGCCCCCTCGAGCGGCTTTACCGTCTGGTTGACCGGCATGACCTGCGCCGGGAAGTCGACGCTGGCTCAGGGGCTTGCCAACCGCCTGCGCCGACTCGGGAAAACCGTCGACGTGCTCGACGGGCAGGAAGTCGAGCAGATGCTCTCGGTCGGCAAGGCCATGACCAAGGAAGAGCGCATCGCGGAGGCGCGCAGGCTGGCATGGGTCTGCAAGCTCGTGACGCGCGGTGGCGGCATCATCATCCAGGCCGCCATCGAAAGCCCCTATCGCGAGGCCCGGGACGAGGCGCGCCGCCAGATTGGCCGGTTCGCGGAGATCTTCGTCGAGTGTCCGACGGAGACGCTGATTTCCCGTGATAAGTCGGGCAGGTACAAGCGCGCGCTCGCGGGCGAGCTGAAGAACCTGCCCGGCATCACCGAGCCGTACGAGCCTCCCGCGCACCCCGAAGTGGTCATCGACACCAGCAAGCACAGCATCGACGAATCGGTGGAGCACGTGCTCGGCCAGCTCGTTGCCCAGCGTCTGCTCGATCCCACGGTGGCGGCCCTGAGGAGCCGGCCCAAGGTGCAGGCCCGGGCGGTGCCGAAGGTCCCTTCTGCCGGCGCTGAAAAGGACAAGAAGATCGTGAAGATGCCACCGCGCAAGCAGCCTGCCCGGCAGGACAAGGCCAAGCGCGCGGCGCCTGCCCGCAAGCAGGCGGCAGCCCGCACGGCGCGGGCCGAGCGGCCCAGGCTCGCTGCCGGCGGCAAGCGCAAGCGCTAGGTTCGCGGGCAATGGAGCTCGTGGCCAAGAGGCAGACGGCGGTCGCGCGATTGCGCGGGCTGGAAAGCGCGCTGGTGGCTTATTCGGGCGGCGTGGACTCGGCGCTGCTTCTCGCCCTCGCAGTCGAGGCCCTGGGCACCCGGGCCGTCGCTTTTACCGCCCTGTCCCCCGCCGTGGCTCCGGACGAGCTGGAGGGAGCACGCGCAGTGGCCAAAAAACTGGGCGCCCGCCACGTGGAGAAGCGCTCGGGCGAGCTGGAGGACCCGCGCTACGCGGCCAATCCGGTGAACCGCTGCTATTTCTGCAAGACCGAGCTTTACACTCTCGCCATCTCCGAAGCGCGGTCGCTGGGCCTGCAGGCGGTGGTCTCCGGCACCAACGCCGACGAGCTCGCGGATTACCGGCCGGGCCTTGCCGCCGCGGCGGAGTACCAGGTCGTCCAGCCGCTCGCGGAAGCCGGTCTCTCCAAGGCGGAGATCCGCACGCTCAGCCGCGAGCTCGGCCTGCCCACCTGGGACAAGCCGCAGCAGCCGTGCCTCTCCTCGCGCATTCCCTACGGCACCGAGGTCACGGCGGAGCGGCTGGCCCAGCTCGCCCGCAGCGAGATGGCCCTGCGCGGCCTGGGGCTGCGCGAGTTCCGGGTGCGCTACCACGGCGAGATCGCGCGCATCGAGGTGGCGGAGCGGGAACTGGAGAACGCGCTGCGCGTGCGCGCCGAGGCCGCGGCGGCGCT
>DASSQZ010000104.1:0-4197 GCA_035702105.1 Myxococcales bacterium
GCGGGCATCGGGCGCGAAGGTGCACTGCGGCGGCAGGAAATGCTCGGCGAGCGGCAGGATGTCGGCAGGCCGCGCCCGCAGCGGCGGCAACTCCACCGTCACCCCGCGGAGCCGGTAGAAGAGGTCCTCGCGGAAGGCGCCTTCGCGGACGCGGCCGCGCAGGTCCTGGTGGGTGGCGCAGACCACCCGCACGTCGATGGTCCGCGGCCGCGCGGCGCCCACCGGCTTCACCTCGCCCGCTTCCAGCGCGCGCAAGAGCTTGACCTGCAGCGGCGCGGGCAGGTCGGCGATCTCGTCGAGGAAGAGGGTGCCGCCGTCGGCGGCGCCGAAGGCGCCGGGCGCGCTGGTGATGGCCCCGGTGAACGAGCCCTTCTCGTGTCCGAACAGCTCCGCCTCTGCCAGCTCGCGGGAGATGGCGCCGCAGTTCACCGGCACGAAGGGGCCTCCCCTGCGCGGCGACAACTCGTGGACCGCGCGCGCCGCCACCTCCTTGCCGGTGCCGCTCTCGCCGAGGATCATCACCGGCAGCGACGAGGGCGCCGCGCGGCGCAGCAGCTCCAGCGCCGGCGCCAGGGCCGGATCGTGCGCGAGCAGGCCCGGCATCGCGGTCGCCATCCGCGCCGGCGGGCGCGACAGGCGCAGCTCCTGCGAGCCGACGCGGATGCGCGCGCCCGGCTCCACCTGGGCCTCCGCCACCCGGGCCCCGTCGAGGAAGGTGCCGTTGGTGGAGCCGAGGTCGGTCAGGTGCCAGCGGCCGTCGCGCGGATGCAGCCGGCAATGGAAGGCGGAGACGTGGCGGTCGTCCAGGACCACCTGGTTTGCCGGATCGGCGCCCACGCAGACGGGTTCCACCAGCTGTCCAGCGCCGCCCGGCCATTGCAGCCAGAGCGCCGGAGCAGGCCCGCTCTGCGGGAGCGATTCTGCGGTGACGCGGTGATCGAAGGCGATCGATTCGGCCATGGTGCCCGCGAAGTCGGACGGCCGACCCGGGTCCCGCCGCGCCTCCGATCCTTGACCGAGATCGCGGTTATCATCCGCCCATGCCCGCGGTCGTGCTCCTGCTTCCCAAGTCCGGCTATCGCAACGAGGATTTCCTGGCCGCCGCGCAGAAGCTGGGCGTCTCGGTCATCCCCGCCTCCGACGCCTGCCGCAGGCTGGCGGAAAGCTGGGACGACGCGCCGCTCGCGCTGCGCTTTCGTGACGCCGCCGCCGCCGCGGACGAACTGGCGCAGCAGGTCCGGCCGCAGGCGCCGGTGGCGGTGGTGGGCGTCGACGATCTCACCGCGCTCGTCGCCGCCATCGCCGCCGAGAAGCTTGGGCTGCCGCACAATCCACCGGCCGCGGTCGCCGCCGCCCGCAACAAGGCGCAGACGCGGGAAGCCCTGCGCGCCGCCGGCCTGCCCGTGCCCCGGTTCGAGGTGGTGGAGCGCGACCTCGACGGAGCGGCGCTCGACGAGATGGTCGCCCGCGCGACGTTTCCCTGCGTGGTCAAGCCGGTGGTGCTCTCGGGCAGCCGCGGCGTGATCCGCGCGGACGATGGCTGGCACCTGCGGCAGGCGTTCGCACGCGTGGGCGCCCTCTTGACCTCGCCCGACGTTGCGCAGCGGCGCGATCCGGAGCTTGCCCGGATTCTGATCGAGGAGTTCATTCCCGGGCCGGAGGTGTCGCTCGAAGGGCTGCTGGTCCGCGGGCATCTGCACGTGCTCGCGCTCTTCGACAAGCCCGACCCGCTCGACGGCCCCTACTTCGAGGAGACGCTCTACGTCACCCCGTCGCGGCATCCGGCGGCGCTGCAGGATGCCGTGGCGCGCGCCGTGGGCGACGGGTGCCGCGCACTGGGCCTCCGCGAAGGGCCCATCCACGCCGAGTTGCGCCTCTCGCCCGACGGACCGCGGATCCTGGAGATCGCGGCCCGCAGCATCGGCGGACTGTGTGGCCGGGCGCTGCGCTTCGGCGTCGGCGTCACGCTGGAGGAGCTGATCCTCCGGCACGCGCTCGGAGCCACCGCGGAGCCTCCGGCCCGGGAGCAGCGGGCGGCAGGCGTCCTGATGCTGCCCATCCGCAAGGGCGGCGTGCTCGAGCAGGTGCGGGGCCTGGAGAAGGCGCGGGCCGTCCCCTTGATCGAGGACGTCACCATCACGGCGCACCTGCGCGAGGAGCTGGTGCCGCTGCCCGAAGGCGCCTCGTACCTGGGCTTCGCCTTTGCCCGCGGCCGCTCGCCCGACGAGGTGGAAGCGGCGCTGCGTACGGCAGGAGGGGCCATCGAGGCGGTGGTCACCCCGAAGCTCCCCGTCACCCACCCTAAAGGGGGACACCCTACTTAATTCGAGATCGCGACACCGCATTTGACCTCCTCCCGCGGCGGTAGCGCCCGCGGGACCCGCCCCGGCTTGCCCTTCCTGAGCGTGCGGTTCAGCTGCTTTTCGAGCGCGTCAATGAACGCCTCGTTCCCCAGGGGCCGCCCGGTGCTCGCGTGCTTGCGCACCCGCTCCGCTAGATAAGCTTCCGGCCGGGCACCGAGAAAGGTTGACCAGTCCGGCACCCGCGCCAGCAGCGGCCGCGCACTGACCAGCGCGTCGTCGCGGCCAGCCAGATGCGCGCGGGCGCTGCTCCAGCGGTACTCTTCGGGGCGATGGACCAGGCCCGCGCGGACGGGGTTGAGTTCGACGTACCTCGCCGCCGCGACGGTGTGCCGCTCGTCCATGGCGAAAGAGGCGAACCGCCCCTGCCAGAGGTGGCCCGTCCATCCCTCGCGGCGGTTCACCTCGCGCGTGTACGCGTTGTGGGCCTGCCCGATGGCGCGGCGGAGCGCGTCCGCGCTGGGTGGCACCGCGATGAGATGCGAATGATTGGGCATCAGGCAGTACGCCCAGATCTCGACGCGGCAGCGGTGACACCACTCGGACATCAGCGAAACGTAGAGCTGGTAGTCGTGAGGGCAGAAGAAGGTCACCTGCCGGCGGTTGCCGCGCTGGGTAACGTGGTGAGGCACATCGGGGATGACGGCGCGAGCGATACGGGGCATGCGCGAGTTGATACCCGCACCCCCTGACATGGCGCGCAATTAAGTAGGGTGTCCCCATTTGGTCAGACCCGGCCCAACTGGCCGGAGGTGGGTTCCGCTCAACAGAACCAGGGCTCGGTCAATCTCGGCGCGGGTCGGCGGGTCCGCTGCGCCGGGGCGCGAAGGGGACGTTGCAGAGCGGCATCGGCCAGCGCCCGCAGCTCGTCGAAACCAGCGCCGGCGTGAACCGCCGCCGCCGACTCGCGCTGGAGCGCATCGACGCGCGGGTCCTCGTGCACCCAGCGGTACGAGAAGCCGGCCTCGTCGAACTCCCGGAGCCACGAGCCGGCCTGTTCCAGCAAGAGCGAGCCGGGCGGCAGCAGCAGCCTGAGCGTGAACTGCACCGGGTCGATCGCGTCCACCAGCTCGTGCGCCGCGACGAAGTCGAACAGCTCGGGCAAGTCCGAGAGCGCCGTCCAGGGCGTGTAGGGCAGGAGCGTCGGCCGCAGCTCCGCCCCCGCCTCCCGCACCACGCCCAGTGCAACCGGGACGTCCGCCGCGACGTGTCCCTTGTCCAGCGCCGAGAGCACGCGATCGTTCAGCGACTCCACCGCGGAGGTGACGAAGAGCATTCCGCAGCGCACCAGCTCGGGCAGGAGCGCGCGCTGCGCGAGCAGGTGCTCGATCTTGATGGTCGCGTCGAAGGTGAGCTGCGGCCAGCGCGCGTTCAGCTCGCGCGCGATGCGCAGCGCGTGGGTCGGGCCGTTGAGGAAGTCGGGATCGGTGAAGGTGATGTGCTGGGCGCCGGCAGCGACCACCTGCTCCACGTCCGCGAGCACCGTCTCTTGCGGTACCGCCACGAACTGCCCCCGCCAGAGCGGCACCACCGGGCAGTGGCGGCAGAGGTGCTTGCACCCGCGGGTGGTCTCCACCGCGCCCACCGTCCGCGTCTCGCCGCCGCAGACCTCCAGCTTCGCGTAGCGGCCGAGCACCGGAAGCGCCGCCCGCGACGGCGCCTCGGTGTCGCGCTTGCGCGGCCTCGCCCCCAGGGACGGCGCCCTGCCCTCCTCGAGCGCACGGGCCAGTTCCACCAGGTCGTCCGCGCTCTCCCCGGCGACGAAGTCGCCGTGCCTCGCGAGCAGGTGCTCCGCATTGAGCGCCGCATAGAGCCCGAAGAAGGCTGCCTTCGCGCC
>DASSQZ010000105.1:0-26805 GCA_035702105.1 Myxococcales bacterium
GGGCGTTCGTTGTGTTTATCAACGGTTGCGGGATCGAGGACTACTTGCCGAAGGAGCGAACCACCTTCACGAGGTTGTCGATCTCCTCGCCGGAGAGCTTGTCCTTGTAGCCTTCCATCTCGCCCTTGTCGGTCTTGACGCCGTTGGCGATGGCGGCCTTGAGCTGGTCGTCGGTCTTCGACTTCTGGAAGGCGGCATCCGCGTAATTCGGAATCCCGGCCTTCTTGCCCTGGTCGGTCTCGCCCTTGCCGTCAGCGCCGTGGCAGGACGCGCACTTGGCCTTCCAGGTGCGCTCGGTCTTCTTGTCCACCTGCGCGCGGGCTCCCAGCGAGAGGAGGGCGAGCGAAAGCACTGCGGCCATCGTCTTCTTCACGGGTGTTCTCCTTGTCAGTGAAACAGCGGCGTGCACGCCATGCCCACGAGGATCGCCCCCATCCACAGGAGCAGGAGCGCGGTTGCGCGGGAGCGCGGGTTCGAGGCCTCTTCGGTCTGCATGCCTTGCCTCCACTTGGACGCGGTAGCCGTCGAGCAAGACACGTGCCTCGCGCAACCGCCTGTGTTTCGGGCCAGTGCGGCGTGCACGAAATGCGCGCCACCCAGCCCTGCGGCAAGCCGCCGCGCACCCTTTGCGCAGGCCGGACCCGCACGCAGGCTTTTCGTGCTGGCCCCGACCTTGCTCTGGCTGCGCTGCATCTCCCTGGGAGGTGCATGGTGCTGGAAGACCTGCTGCAGCTTGGAGTCGGGCTCCGCGTCGCCGCGGTGGGCGCCTACGCGGGCGCATTCGCCGGCTACGCGTCCTCGCTCGCCATCGACCGGCGGTTGCTGAAGAGGGCGGCGACGCTGCTCGCCGTGGTCGGCGCCACGGCCCACACCGCCTACCTGGTGGCCCGCTGGATCGCCGCCGGAGAGGTGGAGATCCTGGCGCGGGAGCGCACCGGCGACGTGCTCAGCGCGATGGACCGCGCCTGGTACATGATCTCGCACCCGCCCTTCACCAACCTCTTCGACGCGCTCAACTTCACCGCCTGGGCAATGATGATCTGCTGGCTGGTGATGCAGCGGAAGTTCGCCTTCCAGGTGCTGGGGGCGCTGGCGGCGGCGGTGGCGCTGGTGGCCATGGGCGAGGCGATGCTGGTGTCGGACCAGGCCATCGAGCCGCTGGTGCCGGCGCTGCAGAGCTACTGGATCCTCATCCACGTGGCCATGCTCTTCGTCTCCTACGCGCTCTTCACGCTGGGCGCGGCCGCGGCGCTCCTCTACCTCGTGCGCGCGGGCACCACCACCCGCGTACTGGGCCGCGCGCAGGCGGCGGTGGTGGCGGTGCTCCTGTCGCTGATCGGCGGATCGGCGCTGCTCTTCGGCGCGCGCTTCGAGATGGCGCCCTCCTTCATGCACCAGGTGCCTTCGCGGCTTCGGCCGGGCAAGTTCCTCGACGTCGTGGCTGCGGTGCACACCCTCGACCCCGTCTCGGGCAAGCAGGCCAAGCTGCTCCTGCCGGTGCCCGGCGTGGGTCCGCTCCTGCTCGCGGCGTTGGTGCTCTTCGCCGCCGCGGCCGTCATCTACTCGCTCAAGAACCGCGAGAAGCTGGGCTTGCGGGTGCTGGCCAGCGGATTTGCGGCGCTCAGCGCAGGCATCGCGGTGCTGCTGGTCCAGATCGCCTCGTCGACCACGGTGGAGCTTCCCGCGGGAGTGCAGCCGGTGGAGCCGGGTCCCTACTTCTTCGGCATCGCCTCCAACTATGCGCTCGGCCTGCTCGCCCTGCTCTGGGGAACCACCCTGGGCTTCCTCATCACCGCCCGCTGGCGGCCCCGCATCGAAGGGGCGCTGCCCGACGCGCGGCGGCTCGAGGACGTGACCTACAAGACGGTGATCGTCGCCTGGCCGCTGCTCGGCGTGGGCATCGTGCTCGGCGGAGTCTGGGCGAACGAGGCCTGGGGACGCTTCTGGGGCTGGGATCCAAAAGAAACCTGGGCGCTGATCACCTGGATCGTCTACGCCGGCTACCTGCACACGCGCATCACGCTGGGCTGGACCGGCAAGCGCACCGCCGCCATCGCCGTGGCCGCCTTCGCGGTGGTGGTCTTCACCTTCATGGGCGTGAACCTGGGCCTGACCGGCGACGGCCTGCACAGCTACGGAGCGGGGTGATGGTCGACCGGATCTTCCGCGGCTTCACCTCGCTGAAGCTGACGCTGGCGAATCTGTCGGCGCTGTTCCTGGCCATGGTGGCGGGCACGTTCGTGAACCCGGGCAATGCGCCGCTCTCGGAGATCGAGCGCGCCTTCGCGGGACGGCCGCTGATGCTCGAGGCGTACCGCGCCTTCGAGCTCTACGACCTGTTCCACTCCTGGTGGTTCACGCTCCTGCTCCTCTCGCTGGCCCTGAACCTGATCGCCTGCTCCATCGAGCGGCTGCCGCGGATCTGGTGGCAGGTGAAGTACCCGGAGAAGAGGCTGGACGAGACCCGGGGCCTCAGGCTGCGCGCCTCGGGCGCGGCCGCGGGCGACGTCTGCGCGGAGCTGCGCAGCCGGGGGTATGCGGTGAGCGCGGCGGAGCGGGCCGGCGGCGCCGACGTCTTCGCCGAGCGCGGCCGGTTTTCGCGATTCGGCGTCTGGGTGGTGCACCTCTCGCTCTTGCTCGTGCTGGGCGGGGGCATCGTGGGGCGGCTGACCGCGTTCGAGGGCACGGCCTACGTTCCCCAGAACGGCGGAGAGGTCGAGTCGTTCGCGCTGCGCACGCCGGACGGCTCCACGCCGCGCAAGCGCCTGGGCTTCACCATCCGCTGCACCGATTTCCGGCTCAAGCAGTTCGAGAACGGCGCGCCCAAGGCGTACGAGTCCGACCTGGTGCTGCTCGACGGCCAGGGCCGCGAGCTCAAGCGCGGCACCATCAACGTGAACCACCCGCTCCAGTACGCGGGGCTGACCATCTTCCAGTCCAGCTACCAGCCGATGGAGCAGGGCTCGCGGGCGCGGGTCCGCATCGTGGATCGCGCCAGCGGCCAGGCGCAGGAGCTGATGGTGGCCGCGGGAGAGAAGATCGAGGCGGCGGACGGGCTCTCCTACTCGGTGGTGGACTACCGCGAGGACTTCGCCGGCCAGGGCAGCGCCGTGCAGGTGGTGCGCGAGCAGGGCGGCAAGACCTCGAAGTTCTGGATCTTCGCCAGGGCGCCGGCGGGGTTCGACGCGAACAACCGCGCCGACCGCTTCGCGCTCTCGTTCACCGGCATGGCCGAGCTGTACGCGACCGGGCTGCAGATCGCGCGGGATCCCTCCACGCCCATCATCTACCTGGGCTGCTTCTTCCTCTTCGCCGGCTGCGCGATCGCGTTCTATACGTCGCACAAGCGGGTCTGGGCGCGGGTGACTCCGGGCGGAATGGAGCTGGGCGGAGCGGCGCACAGGAACGCGGACAGCTTCAGGGTGGAGTTCGAGGAGATCTGCGCCGCGGTGGGGCTGGCGGGGAGCGATCCGTCAGCGCGGGCGGCGTGATTCTGTCCGGCGGGCGGTGGGGATTCGAGGGGACAGGTTCAGGTTCAGGGAGCGGGCTTCAGGGTTGGTGCGCGAGCTTGTCGCCGGACCCGCCTTAGCCTCTCGGCATCCTGGGCAACCCCTGTATGGCCACTGTATGGCCACACCTCGTTTGCGCCCCCACAGGCATCGGTCGATTGACCGATACGCGGAAGTCGCTCCGTGCGATATATCCCCAATCAAATGAAACGGACACGACAGCTTTCGTTGCCCTTGCCCTCTCGCGGTGGTCGAAGGCCTGGCGCAGGACGCGAACCCAAGGGCGACAAGGCCCTCGTGTCGCACAAGGCTCGACCGCGCTTCGAGACTCCGGCGGCTGTGCACGTCACGCTCGCGGTCGCTTTGCACGTCTGGAACCTGCGCAGCCGTCGGTGCTTCCGACTCATCGAGAGATCGCTCGCGAATGCGCGGGACCGGTTCGGGTTGCGCGTGATCGAGTTCTCGGTGCTGGGAAATCACCTGCACCTGGTGGTGGAGGCGGACAGCAGCGTCGCGCTCTCCCGGGGCATGCAGGGCCTCAACATCCGTATCGCGAAGGCGCTGAACGGCCTCATGGGCGGGAAAGGGCGCGTGTTCGCGGACCACTACCACCCGCGCCTACTCCGCAGCCCGACAGAGGTCGTGAAAGCCATCGCATATGTGCTCGGAAACGCCGAGCACCACTACGGCATCGCCGGACCGGATCGATATTCGTCGACAACCTGCGACCGCCACTTGCTTCTCTCGCACCCGCGCACCTGGCTGCTCTGCACCGGCTGGCGCCGCGCCCGCACACTGCCGCAGTGGCTAACGTCGGTCGGGTCACCTCGAGACCTGGCGTCGATGGTGACGGAGTGACAATGATGGACTCGGCTTTGGCCGCCATCACCGATTTGGCCGCCCTGACAGATCGTCACGCTGCCGCTGCGTCACCAGACCTTCTCGGCGAGTGGGTGGGCTTTGTTGGCGGCGCGCGCCAACGACCCCCAGCTCCACGGCGGCGTTGCCTCTCTCTAGCAGGCCGTTGAAGATCGCCGCGGAGTAGAAAGCCGCCGGCCTCCGTCCGACCCGCCCGTCAAGTGCGGGCGGCCGGCTCGGCTGCCGCGGTTCAGGCCAGCTGCGGAAGCAGGTTGGCCATGCGGCGGAGGTTGTAGGCCACGCCGACCAGACGCGATGCGAAGTCCGTCCGCTCGACGCCTTTGAAGCACGTCTTCCGGAAGAGACCGACGGTCTTGGTCCAGCCGAAGATCTCCTCGACGCGTTTGCGAATGCGCTGGCTGATGCCGTAGCCGATGTGGCGCGTGGTTCTGCCGTCGATGGCTGGCTTGTGATGCTCGACGTTGGCAACGTGAGGTGTCACGTTTCGCTCTCGCAGCGCGGCGACGAAGTCCGTCGTGTGATAGCCGCGGTCGCCGGCCAGCGTGAGGCGCTGCATGCCAGGAAGGTGCTCGTCGAGCATCTGCAGCGCGGCTTCCCGCTCGGCCTTGCCGCTGGCCTGCGTGACGAGCAGATCGACGATCAGTCCGTTGCGGTGTTCCATCAGCGCGTGCTGCGCGAAGCAGAGCTTGGCTTCCTTGCCGTTACCCTTTCGCGCCAGCCGCGCCTCCGGGTCGGTCGTGGACTCGTGCGTGTCGTTGCGTCGAGGCTCGCCGCGGAAGTCCACCGTCGGGTTGCCCGGGTCGTCCGGTGGCGGCGGGTCCTTCGGCTTGTCCTTTCGCTTGAAGCTCTTCACCGACGCCCACGCCTCGATCAGCGTGCCGTCGACGGTGAAGTGCTCCTTGCTCATCAGCTGGTAGTGCCGCACCACCGCGCCGAGGAATTGCGCCGCCACGTCGTGCTCCATCAGCCGCTCGCGGTTCACCGAGAACGTGCTGTGGTCGAACGATTCCTCGACGATGCTCATGTCGAGGAACCACCGCCAAAGCAAGTTGTAGTCGAGCTGCTCGCAAAAGGCCCGCTCGCTCGGCACCGAGTACAGCGCCATCAGCAGTGTCGCCTTCAGCAGAGTTTCCGGCGGCACCGACCGCCGTCCGCCCTTCGCGTACATCGCGTCGAAGGTCGGCGACAGCTTCTTCAGCGCCTCGTCCGCAAGCTGCTTGATCCTCCTCAGCGGGTGCCCCTTCGGCACCCGCTGCTCAGGAGAGATCAACGCCAGCATCGTCGCCTGCTGCTTCTTCTCGCCGCGCATCCGCCGGGTAGATCACACCCCGCGCTTCGTGTCGATTCGCACCGCGTCGAAGTTCAACAACCTGCTAGATCTTGATGCTCCTCAAGACCCTCAACCGTTGCTCCTCGAGCAGGCGTTGCTGGCGAATTCGTTCCTGCTCCGCGCGTTCCCTCTCTGCCGCTTCCTCTCGTAGCATGCCCCGATATCGTGCCGTAGCGCGCGGCAACCACTCTTTGAAGTGATCGATGATCGGCTGAACCTCATCCGGATCTGCGGAGATGACTGCCTTGTTGCCTCGGAACCGGAAGAGATCAGGGCCCTTTCCCCAGACGGCTTCGTAGCTTCCCATGTTAATAAGTGCCGATACCCACTTTTCCGTCACCGGCTGGCTCAATTCCAGGGTGAGTATGTTGGCGTCCCAGTCCGCACCGACCAGTCCGATGGGATGGGTGGCCAACGGGTCATCAATGACGCTCTCGTCGACCACACGATTCTCGATCGCGCTGAGCTTCTGCAGCGTGACGGCTTCTTGTCCATATATATATGGACATCGCGCTTGATAGCCTCGATCGAATCGGGCCGGTTGGACCGCTCCTGCCTCAGGCACGCGTCGACGATGCGATCCAAATAGCCGTATTCGGGCGCAGACTCGCCGATCTTCTTATAATCGGTACCGTGAGGCACGACCCCGGTGAACAGTTCATTGAGTATCATTCCAAGTGCATAAATATCCGTTTTGTGATCAGCGATCTCGCCCGGTGTTCTTTGCTCAGGCGCAGCATAACGAAAATTAGCGAGTCGCGCCGAGGGGGCCGTCTTCACGAGCGTCTGCATTTGCGCTGGGGGAACCTGGCGATCCCGAAATCCGCGACCGCGGCATCACCGCGATCGTCGATCAGCACGTTTTCCGGCTTCAGGTCGCGATGCACAACGTTCTGAAGATGGGCTGCTTCCACCCCATCGAGGATCTGAAGCCAAATGGAAAGTGCCACCCGAGGAGTTAATCCCCCTATGAGGGTGCGGAGACTCTTCTTGTACAGCGGCATCACATAAAATGGCGATGACGCAGCGTCGGGTTGCTCGAAGAGCCCACGGTCGACGATGCGCACGATTCTCCGATGCTGCGATCTCGAGAGAAACGCAATCTCGTTCTTGAAACGTCTTCTTGTCTCGCCCGAAGTGGACATCAATAGCGTGACCGCGACGTCAACGCCCTGATCGTCAGTTGCAGCGAATACGCGTCCTGCGCCTCCTTCGCCGAGGATCAAGGAGCTCGTGTACGTCGCAAAGGCTGTCTCGAACACAGGTAGCTTGTTGCGAGCCAATCTGCCCTCCGGTAACAGTAGGCCCGTACGTTTGTGAAAGATTATACCAAGACGGCACGCGGAGTTAACTGGGATCGAGCCCAAGTGAGGCTGGCGGCCTGCATGCTCTGCGCTGGAAAGCGTCAGTGTCCCGGCACATTCGAGTGAGGAGCAGCTAGAGCAGCTGCGCGATCCGCTCCAGACGCTCGACGTTGCGGTCGGCGTACGCCTGCAGCGCCGCCACCTCGGCTTCCCGGCCCGGCACGATGCGCGGCACTCCGTCCACCGGGCGCACCAGGTGCTCGAACCGCTGCTGCCCGGCGAGGAACTTCTCCACTCCCGGCCGCTTCGACTTCTCCGGCACGTGCCTGATCTGCCCCGGCTCGCCGCGCCTCTTGCGGAAGCAGGGGAAGAGGCCGGTCTGGGAGGAGAGCCTGCCCAACTCGGCGGTGAGGCCCTCCTCGAATTTCCAGCCGGTGATGCAGGGCGAGGGCACGAAGATCACCGAGGTGCCCTCCGCGTGCAGCGCCTCCTCCACGCACTCGGCGAAGAAGGGCGCGTACCCGGTGGTCGCCTGCGCCACGAAGGCCGCGCCCGCCACCACGGCGAGGCCGAGGTGGTCGATGGGCTCGGCGGCGCCGCCGTTCGGCAACGTCGAGCTGTCTGCGAAGGGCAGCGAGGAGGGGCTGTACTGGAAGCCGGTGTTAGCGAACACCTCGTTGATGTAGACGACCACGGTGATGCGCGCGCGCCGGTGGATGGAGTGCAGGAGCGAGCGCAGGCCGATGCTGAGGGCGCCGCCGTCGCCGGAGACGGAGAGCACGTTGGGTCGCGGGCCCCTCCACGCGCCCACTTCCGAGAGGATCTGCGCGGTGTCGCTCATCGCCTCGGCCAGGGTGGGGGCGCTCTCGAAGACGTTGTGGATGATGCCGACCGACTTCTCCACCTCGGCCGGCTCCTTCTGCCCGCGGCCCCAGGAGATCACGTTCGGGTAGAGCAGCGTGGAGACCTCGCCGCAGAAGGTGCCGAGCGCGATCATCGTCTTGCGGCCGTTGTCGGTGGCGCGGCCCAGCTCGTGGAAGGCCACCGCCTCGGTGCACCCGGGGCAGAGGGTGTGGCCCTCGAGGAAGGCGTCGTCCCGCAGCGCGTGCGACTTGAAGGCGGGCAGCGGCCGGGCCATCTCAGCTCTCCTCCGAGAGCTCGCAGCCCTCGTGCAGGAGGTGCCAGCGCCGCGAGGCCTTCCCGCGCGAGGCGCAGGCAATCGTCAGCCGGGCCATCTCGAGCCAGGTGGAGGGCGAGACGTCGGCGCCGCCCAGGCCGCAGAAGAACGCCTCGGTCGGGACCCGTCGCCCCGACTCGGCCAGCGCGTCGGTCACGTCGAGCGTCAGGTGGCCGCGGCCGTGATGATGGGCGTGCTGGACCACCCCGACGGCGCCGACCTTGCGCAGCGCGGTGGCCAGCGCCAGGGAGGGAAAGGGCGTGAGCACGCGCAGCACGATCAGGCCCACGCGGGTCTTCAGCTCCTCGCGGATGCGGGGAAGCTGCTGGATGGCGGTGCCCGCGTCGGGCCCGAGGCAGACCAGCGCCACCTCCGCGTCGTCCATGGCGAACTCTTCGAAGAGCTCCAGGCCGCGCCGGCCGAACCGCTGTTCGAACTGCCTGGCGACCGCCGGGATCACCTCCAGCGCCGCCTGCAGGCGCGCCTTCTGCCCCACCTTGAAGCCCTGGAAGTACGCGCTGGTGACGCAGTTCCCCATGCTGGTGTCGCCGTCGAGAAGCCCGGGAGGCACCTCGTCCGGCGAGGCCAGCGCCTCGTCGAGGAACCCGTTCACCGCCTCGTCGGGCTCCACCTGGAGCTTGCCGCTGCGGTGGCTGTCCTTGATGCCGAAGAACCCCGGCATGGTGGGCGTGAGCACGCGGGGGTTCATGCCCACCGCGGGAAGCTGCAGGATGGTGTCGTAGATCTGCTGCTTGCCGCGGCACATCACCTGGATGAAGCCGTCGTCGCGGTGCGCGAAGTGGTCGCTGGGATCGCCCTCGATGCAGAGCGGGTAGTTGGCGGTGGCGCGGCAGACGTTCACGATCATCACGTTGCCCAGCCCGGACGCGCCGAGCGAGCGCACCGTCTCGGTCATGTGGTCGAGCCCCACCGAGCTGGTGGCGGTGCCCACGATCAGGTCCCTGCAGGACGCGGCAACGCCGGCCACGTAGTCGGCCGCGGCGTGCTCGGCCTCGAGCAGCTTGACCCGCTTGGCCTTGCCGCACTTGCCGGCCGCGATCACGGCCGCCAGGTGCTCCAGCCACTTGGTGGACGGGGTGATGGGAAAGCCGGGCAGGATGGGCGCGCGCCACCACTGCAGGAAGGGAATGGCGGCCGCAGTGTTGCCGTCCACGGAGAGATCGGTGCGGGCGGTGTATTGCGGTACGTGCGCTCCGCGCAGGGCGGAGAGATCGATCGCGTTCTCGTACCTGGCTCCGTAGGCTCCCGCGATCCGCATCAGGCCTCCACCGGCACGCCCTCGGGGCGCGCGACCACCGCGATCTCGCGGAAGAGATCGAGCGGGCAGGCGGTGACGCATTCGCGGCAGGCCTTGCAGAAGTCCCCGAAGCGCGCGCCGTACACCAGCGTGCCCCTGGAGGTGTCGGCCTTGAACTGGATGATGCCCTCGGGGCACTGCACCACGCAGAGCGAGCAGCCGTTGCACTTCGCGAGCGGGTCGGAGAACTCCACCTTCACGCCGGGCCGCCCGTAGCCGGAGGTGCGGTTCTGCAGCGAGGTCCGCAGCGCGCTCTGCGCTCCCGCGGGCAGCGAGCCGTAGCCGGCAAAGGGCTTGCGCGCGTGCTCGTGCGGGGGGAACTCGCCCACCTTCATGTAGCTCTGCGCCGCGTCGAACATGGCCAGGTTCGCGTCCACGATCCGCCGCGGCAGGCGCCGCTTGACCAGGCGCGCCTCCAGCGACTCGCGGGCCTGGCCCGGCTCCACCAGCCCGGTGGCCCGGACCAGCGCCGCCAGCACCGCGACGTTGGCGAGCGGCCGGCCCAGGTACTTCTTCCCCAGCTCGTCGCCGGGGATGGTCACGACCGTGCCGCCCAACCGGTAGCGGGCCGCGGCCATCTCCGGCGAGTGCCAGGTGTTGACGATGTAGAGCGCGTCGCGGGTGCCCTCGGCGAAGTCCACTTCCTCGGCTGCGGCCTCGTTCACGAGGATGGCCACGTCCGGCTCGGAGACGGCGCTGGACTGCTCCACCTTGCCGCTGGCGACGCGAAGGTACGCGCAGACCGTGGCTCCCTTGCGCGCGCTGGAGAAGAGCGGCCAGTCCTGCACGTCGAGGCCGGGCACCTCCGAAACCGCGGCCGCGAACGACTGGATGGCCAGCATCAGACCGCCGCCTGCCTTGCCGTGGCCGCGCAGGTCGATGGAGTCGCCCCGGGTCAGCCGCTCCCTCAACAACTCGGCGCGTCTCGTCATGGAAGGACCGCCAGAGCATGGCGCATGCCATGCGCCCGGCGGCCCGCCGGCAGCCCCGGAACGCGCGCAATTTCCTCCGTCTCCATGCGGGCGATGCGCAATTCGTGCGCTCGCCTCGGGAGCTTCAGCAAGAAGTGCAGCGGCTCAAGGCTTGCAGTCCGTAGACCCGGGGAGACTCACGCCATGAGCCACGACGAGTGCCGCAAGACCCTCGAGATGCAGCACCGGCAACTGCGCGCCCTGATCGCCAGGGTCCGCGAGGTGGCGCAGAGGGCGCTGCGGGACGAGCGCGAGGGTTCCACCCTCCACGCGCTGGTCGGGGCCCTGCGCACCGAGATCGAAAGGCACCTCCAGGCCGAGGAGTCCCTGCTCGGGCCCGTGCTCGAGCGCATCGACGCCTGGGGGCCCGTCCGGATGGATCTGATGCGCGCGGAGCACGCGCACCAGCGCGCCGTCCTCGCGGTGCTGCGCTCCGACCGCGCCGGCATGCTCCCCGCGGCCCTCTTCGCGCCCCGCGTGCTCGGCCTGCTCGACGACATCTCCACCGACATGGATGCGGAGGATCGCGACCTGCTCGATCCGCGCGTGTTGCGCGACGACCTGATCCAGCTCGACGCGAGCGACGCATGACCGACCTGCACGAGGAGCGCCCCGCTGCGGTCTGCGCGGGCGGATTCGTCCTCGACGGCAGCGTCGCGCTTCCGCATGGTCCTCCTCACGGCGTCGCGCTGCTGGCCGCGGACCGGGGGTGCAGCCGACAGTCGCCTGCCCGGCGTGCGGCCGCTCGCGCCCTCCGCAGGGCCGGCTTCGCCACCGCGCTCGTGGATCTCCTCACCCCCGCCGAGGTGGCCGACGAGGCCGGAGCCGCGGCGCTGCGCATCCATCCCACCGAGCTGGAGATCCGCCTGCACGCGGCGCTGGTCTGGGTGCACGCGCGGTTCGGGAACCTGCCGGTGTCGCTGGTGGGCTTCGACGGCGCGGGCGCGGCGGCGCTGCAGGAAGCCGCCGACCATCCCGGCGACGTCCGCGCCGTGGTCGTGGACTCGCGCTTCCCCGACATCGCCGGATCGCTGGAGGCGCTGAAGGCGCCCGCGCTCTTCATTGCCGAGACCGGCGATCCGGCGGCGCTCCAGCGCATCGCCACCGTCTGCGACCGGGTCCATGCCGAGCACGGCATCGCCGTCGTGGCAGGTCCGCGCACCGGCTCGTCCGAGGTTTCCCGCGCCGAGGCGCTGGGGCGCAACGCCGCGCGCTGGCTCGCCGAGCACGCGGTGCCTCCGTCACCGGAGGCCGCCCCGGACAAGGAACGGGCGCTTCCGCGCGGGGCAGGGTAGAGTCCCGGCGATGGCCAAGGCACGCATCCTCGTCGTCGACGACGAACAGAACGCCCGCAACGCCCTTCGGCTCATCCTCGGCGAGGAGGGATACGAGATCGCCGAGGCCGCGGACGGCGAGGAGGCGCTCGCCAGGCTGGTGGACTTCGCGCCGGCGGTGGTCCTGGCGGACGTGCGCATGCCGCGGATGGATGGGCTCACGCTGCTCAAGAAGGCGAAGGAGAGCGGCACCGAGGCCATCTTCATCATGATGACGGCGTTCGCCACCGTGGAGGCGGCGGTGGAGGCGATGCGCGCCGGGGCGGAGAACTACCTGGTCAAGCCCCTCGACGTGAACTCGGTCCTCGTCTTCCTCGAGAAGGCGCTGGAGAAGCGCAAGCTGGTGCGCGAGTCGCAGACGCTGCGCGAGCGCGTGCGCGACCGCTACAAGCTCACCGGCATGGTGGGCGATGCGCCCGAGCTCCAGGCCGTCTACCAGGTGGTGAAGCAGGCCGCGCCCACCAAGGCCACCGTGCTCATCCTCGGCGAGTCGGGCACCGGCAAGGAGCTGATCGCCCAGGCGGTGCACGAGGAGAGCGACCGGCACGACAAGGCGTTCGTCAAGGTGAGCTGCGCCGCGCTCTCGGAGACGCTGCTCGAGTCCGAGCTCTTCGGCCACGAGAAGGGGTCGTTCACCGGCGCCATCGGGCGCAAGGAGGGCCGCTTCGAGCTGGCCGACGGCGGCACCCTCTTCCTCGACGAGATCGGCGAGATCGCGCCCTCCACGCAGGTGAAGCTCCTGCGCGCGCTGCAGACCCGCGAGTTCGAGCGCGTGGGCGGGACGCAGACCATCAAGGTGGACGTGAGGCTGGTGGCCGCCACCAACCGCGACCTCATCGCCGAGGTGAAGGCCGGCCGCTTCCGCGAGGATCTCTTCTACCGGCTCAACGTGGTGGCGGTGACGCTGCCGCCGCTGCGCCGGCGCAAGGGCGACATCCCGGCCCTGGTCAGCCACTTCGTCGAGAAGTACGCGGGAAACTACGGCAAGGACGTGAAGGGCCTCGCGCCGGGCACCCTCAACGCGCTGCTCGCCTACGACTGGCCGGGCAACGTCCGCGAGCTGGAGAACGCCATCGAGCGCGCGGTGGTGCTGTGCAAGGGACGCGAGCTGACCGCCGACGATCTGCCGCCCACGCTGCAGGGGCCGCGCCCCGCGGGCCGCGACGCCTCCAGCCTGATCCCCGGGGCCACCATGGCGGAGATCGAGCGCGAGGCCATCCTCCGCACCATGGAGCTGGTGGAGGGCTCCACCGCCAAGGCGGCCGACATGCTGGGCATCTCCATCCGCAAGATCCAGTACCGGCTGAAGGAGTACTCGGGCGAGATTCCCGCCGGGTCGGCCGAGCACGAGCACGATCACGATCACGAACCCGACGCCTGAGCCGCGCTCACGCCCTCGGCAGCCTCACCCAGAACCGCGCGCCGCCGAGCTGCGATTTCTCGTAGCCGATGGTGCCGCCGTGCTGCGAGACGATGGCGTGCACGATGGAGAGCCCCAGGCCGGACCCCGCCGCCTTGGTGGTGAAGAAGGGCTCGAAGATGCGCTCCGCCAGCTCGGTGGGGATGCCCGGGCCGCTGTCGTCCACCGCCAGCAGCACCTCGCGGCCCACCGACCGCGCCGACACCCGCACCCGCCCGCCCTGCGGCACCGCCTCCATGGCGTTGAGCGCCAGGTTCATCAGCACCTGCCGCAGCCGCTCCGCGTCGCCCAGGACCGCGGGCAGGTTTCCGTCGATCTGCGCGTCCAGCGTCATGCCTCGCCGTTCCGCGTCGCCTCCGAGCAGGCCCAGCACCGCCTCGAGCACGCTGTGCACGTCCACCGGCCGCGCGTCCAGCTCGCGCGGGCGGGCGAATTGCAGGAAGTCCTCCAGCAGGTGCTCGAGCCTGCGGATCTCGTCGCGCACCAGCCCCAGAGGCTCCATCACCGGCTTCTGCAGCTCCTCCGGCAGCTTGCGCAGCCGGCGTTCGAGCACCGCGAGCTGCAGCCCCGCCGCGTTCAGCGGGTTGCGGATCTCGTGCGAGATGCCCGCGGTGAGCGTGCCCACCGCGGCGAGCTTCTCGGCCACCTGCGCGCGGCGCGCCAGCTCGCGCTTTTCGGCGTGGAGGCGCACCTGCCTGAGCGCCTGCTCGATGGTGAGGAGCAGGTCGGCGGTGCTGCAGGGCTTGACCAGGTAGGCGAAGGCGCCCGCCCGGACCGCGCCGATGGCGGTCTCGAGCGTGGCGAACCCCGTGAGCAGCACGATCTCGCCGCCCGGGGAGATCTCCTTGAGCTGTACGGCGAGCGAGGTGCCGGAGGAGTCGGGCAGGCGCAGGTCCACCAGCGCCACGTCGAAGGAGGGCTTGGCTCGCTCCAGGGCCATCGCCGCCGACGGCGCGGTGGCCACCTGGTAGCCCTCCTCCTCGAGGATCTGTTCCAGGTTCTCGAGCAGCGCGATGTTGTCGTCGACCACCAGGATGCGCGCGTCGTGGTTGCTCACGGAGCGCTCCGCTGCTGGTAGAACCGCTCCACCGTGCGCAGGAGCTCGCCGGTGTCGAAGGGCTTGGCGAACACGGTGGCCCCGCTCTCGCCCATCCCCTCGGCGAAGGCGGTGATGACGATCTGCGGCAGGTCGGGGAAGCGCCGCGAGAGCAGGTGCATGGCCTCGCCGTCGGGGCCGCCGGGGACGCGGCGATCCACCAGCGCCAGGAACGGCTTCACGTCGCCGAACCGCTCCGCGTCGGAGATGGAGCGCGCCGCCACCGCCGAGAAGCCCTGGTCGCGCAGCGCCTCGCAGAGGTTGTCGGCGAGCGCGGCGTCGTCCTCCACCAGCGCCACCAGCGCGTCGCGCCGGGCCAGCTCGAGGAGCTCCAGCAGCCGTGGCACCGGCACCGGCTTGGGGAGCACCGCGAGCAGCCCCTCGTTGCGCGCCGCGGTCAGGTCGTCCTCGCCGGTGTAGGCCGTGACCACGATCGCGGGCAGCTCCGCGTCTCCGCGCCGGATCTCGTGCACCACCCTGGCGCCGCTCATCACCGGCATGCGCATGTCGGTCACCAGCGCGTCGAAGCGCCGGTCCCGCGCCGCCTGCAGCGCGCTCTCGCCGCTGGTCGCGATCACCACCTCGTGGCCGGCATCGCGCACGATCTCCGCCACGTTCTCGGCGAAGGCGAGGTTGTCGTCGACGAGGAGGAAGGTCTTCATGCGGCCCTCGGGAGGCGGATCACGAAACGCGCTCCCTTGTCCAGCGGAGCATGGGCGATGGTGCCGCCGTGGCGCTCGACGATGCGCTTGACCAGCGCGAGGCCGAGGCCGATGCCCTTGGCCTTGGTGGTGATGAGGGGCTCGAAAAGCCGGGCGCGGATGGCGGGGTCGATGCCCTTGCCGCTGTCCTCCACCGTCACCTCGACATGGGCCTCCGTGGCGGTGGCCTGCACCCGGACCTCGCCCTGCGGGCCGGCGGCGTGCACCGCGTTGTCGATCAGGTTGACGAACACCTGCCGGAGCTGGCTGGCGTCGCCGTCCACCTCCGGCACGTCCATGAGGCCGTCGAGCTGCAGCCGCACCTGCTCCGGCCGCTTCACCGCCGCCGCCGCCGTCTCGACGATCTGGGCCAGCGCCAGCCGCTCGCGCGAGAGGGGCTTGTCGCGGATCATGTCGAGCAGGTCGGTGATGATGCTGTTGGCGATCACCAGCTGCTCGCCGATGCGGCCCACGTGCTTGGCGGCGCGCTCGTCGTCCTTCATCCGGCTCTTGAGGATGAAGAGCGAGGTCTCCATCACGCCGAGCGGGTTGCGCAGCTCGTGTCCAATCGACCCGACCAGTTGGCCGAAGGTGGAGAGCCGCTCCACCCGCGACTGCTGCGCGAGCAGGTCCTCGCGATAGGTGTGGAGCATGATGGCGAGCTCGATGTCCAGCCCCTTGCCCAGGGCCGCGCGCGCCGCGGCCAGCTCCTCCAGCCGGGTCGCGTACCTGGCGTCGATGACGGCGTTGAGCTCCCGGCGCAGCACGTTCATGGCCGCGAACATGTAGTGCTGCGGCAGCGCGATGCGCACGTGGACGCGCCCGATGCGGCAACGCAGCTCGAAGTAATCGTCGTCCCAGGGGCCCGCGAGCAGCCGCTCCATCCAGGCCACCAGCGTCACCTTGAGGCGACCGACCGAGCTCTCGCCTCCGACCAGCGCCTTGCGTGCCTCCTCGTGGTCGAGGATGCGATCGTAGAAGACGGTGGCGATCCGCTCGAAGTGCGGCCGCGCCAGCGGCAGGAGCGCGCGAAGGGCCGCCTCGTCGCCCTCGTTCCAGTTGACGTAGCGCTGCAGCTCTTCGAGCACCGTCTCCGCCATGGTGCGCGAGTCTCCGGCACCCCGAGGGTTTGCGCAACGTCCGGGCAGTCGTTCGGGAGGTACCAGGTGGGCACGCTCTTTGCCCTGGTCGCCTGCTTCGAGCGCCGCCGGATCGCGCCGCCGGTCGCCAGCAGCGGCAGCGCCTCAGCCCACCTGTGGCAGCGCGCTCCAGCGCGCGACCAGGGCGCAGAAACATGACCGCACGCGTCTTCGGAAGCAGCGGTGCGCACTGAAGAAAAGCACTGCGCGCAGAGGGAAGGCGGCTTCCCTGGCCGTGCGCTTTTTCACGGGAGAACGTTCCCGGCACGGCGGGTTTCCGACACTTGCCGCTGGCGGGCGGATTGCTCTACGTGCGGGTCCGGAGGTGGGGGATGGCGTTGCGGCTGCGATATCGGATCGAGAGCCCGCGGGCGATGCGCGAGCATCTGCACTTCGTGGATGGCGCGGGGTACTTCTTCTTCCCCGCTGCTGCGGCGCCCAAGGGAACGCTGGCGTCGCTGCAGGTGGATTTCTGGCTCACCGATCAGGTGATCCTGCTGCGCGGCTGGGTGTGGGCCCGCTCCACCGGAGCGGGCATCTGGCTGGAGCTGGCCGGCGCGGAGCGCGCGCTCAAGCGCATCGAGAACGCGCCGAAGCGGTCGGAGCTCAGGGTGGGCAGCGAGCAGCTCGTCCTGGTGGAGGCCGACGGACTTGCGGCGCTGCTCTGCCGGCTGCGCGACGTGAGCGAAGGGGGGGCGCGGCTCGCGGCGCTGCCGGCCGATGCCGGGGAGCCGGGGCAGCGGGTCCGGGTGGCGCTGCCGGAGGCGGGAGCATCGGGGGCGCAACTGGAGGCGTACGGGCGGGTGGCCTGGGCGGAGCAGGGCGACGTGGGCGTGGAGTGGGAGCGGGAGGACGCGCTCTCGCGGATGGCGGTGAGGAGGCTCCTGCAGCACGCGACCGAGGAGTGGGAGCAGGCGAGCGCCGCGGAGCACTCGGGGCGGTGCAGGTGCGCGGCAGGCAGGGGGGACACGCGCCTCGTGCTGCTCGGGTAGGGGTCGCGCGCCCTTCCGCGGCGGCCAGCGACTAGCCGGACCGCCGCAGCACCAGGATCGTTCGCGGCTTCGCCTCGATGCTGGCCTCGGCCCCCAACGTGCGGGCGCGGCGTCCGCGGCGCAGCTCGGGCGGGTCGTCGCTGGAGGTGTCCAGCACGCGGATCCAGGTGGTGCCGAAAGGCTCGGCAGGAAGCGTGAACTGCAGCGGCTCGTGGTGGCCGTTGAAGATGACGTAGAAGCTGTCGTCCTTCACCCGCTCGCCGTGCTCGCCGGGGCGCTGGATGGACGCGCCGTGGAGGAACACGCCCAAGGACTTGGCGTAGCCGACGCTCCAGTCCTCCTCGGACATCTCGCGGCCGTCGGGAGTGAACCAGACCAGGTCCTTCACCTCGGTGCCGTGCAGCTCGCGTCCGAGGAACCAGCCGCGGCGGCGGAAGATGGCGTGGTCCAGGCGCAGCTTGAGCAGCCCGCGGGTGAAGTCGAGCAGGTCCTCGTCGAGGTGCTCCCAGTCCAGCCAGGAGATCTCGTTGTCCTGGCAGTAGGCGTTGTTGTTGCCGCGCTGCGTGCGGCCCATCTCGTCGCCCGCCACCAGCATGGGCACGCCCTGGGAGAGGAGCAGCGTGGTGAGGAAGTTGCGCTGCTGCTGGCCGCGCAGCTGCAGCACCGCCGGGTCCTGCGTCTCGCCCTCCGCCCCGCAGTTCCAGGAGCGGTTGTGGCTCTCGCCGTCCTTGTTGTCCTCCTTGTTCGGCTGGTTGTGCTTCTCGTTGTAGGAGACGAGGTCGCGCAGCGTGAAGCCGTCGTGCGCGGTGACGAAGTTGATCGAGGCGTGCGGCCGCCGTCCCGTCCAGGCATAGAGGTCGGATGAGCCGGTGAAGCGGTAGGCGAACTCGCCGAGGAGCGCGTCCTGGCCGCGCCAGTAGTCGCGCACGGTGTCGCGATACTTGCCGTTCCATTCCGACCATTGCGGCGGGAAGTTCCCCACCTGGTAGCCGCCCTCGCCCACGTCCCAGGGCTCGGCGATGAGCTTGACCCGCGAGACGACCGGGTCCTGCTGGATGAGGTCGAAGAACGCGCTCAGCCGGTCCACCTCGTGCAGCCCGCGCGCCAGCGCCGAGGCGAGGTCGAAGCGGAAGCCGTCCACGTGCATGTCCTGCACCCAGTAGCGCAGCGAGTCCATCAGGAGCTGCAGCACGTAGGGGTCGCGCATGTTCAGCGAGTTCCCGGTGCCGGTGTAGTCCATGTAGTAGCGGGGCTGATCGGCCACGGTGCGGTAGTAGGCGCTGTTGTCGATGCCCTTGAACGAGAGCATGGGGCCGAGGTGGTTGCCCTCGCAGGTGTGGTTGTAGACCACGTCGAGGAACACCTCGATGCCCGCGCGGTGCAGCGAGCGCACCATCGACTTGAACTCCTGCACCTGGCCGCCGCCCTGCCCGCGGCTCGAGTACTCGTTGTGGGGCGCGAAATAGCCGATCGAGTCGTAGCCCCAGTAGTTGCGCAGCCCCAGATCGAGCAGCCGCTGCGAATGGACGAACTGGTGCACGGGCAGGAGCTCCACCGCGGTGACGCCGAGGGCGTGCAGGTGCTCGATGGCGGCAGGCGACGCGAGCCCCGCGTACTTGCCGCGCAGCTCCTCGGGGACGTCGGGATGCCGCTGGGTGAAGCCCTTGACGTGGACCTCGTACACCACCGTCTCGTGCCAGGGATGCCGGGGCGGCCGGTCGTCGTTCCAGTCGAACCAGGGATTGGTCACCACGCAGCGGGGCATGAACGGCGCGCTGTCCGATCCGCTCGCCACCAGATCGCCCTCGGCGAACCGGTACGGGTACACCGCCTCGTCCCATTTCGGATGCCCCTCGATGGCGCGGGCGTAGGGGTCGAGCAGCAGCTTGGCGGGATTGCAGCGGTGGCCCTTCTCCGGCTCCCAGGGGCCGTGGACGCGATAGCCGTAGCGCTGGCCCGGCTCGGCGCCGGGCACGTAGCCGTGAAAGACGTAGCCGGTCCGCTCGGGCAGCGCGAGGCGCTGTTCGTTTCCGCCCGGGTCGAAGAGGCAGAGCTCCACCTTCGACGCCGCCTCGGAGAAGAGCGCGAAGTTGGTGCCGGCGCCGTCGAACGAGGCGCCGAGCGGGTACGAGCGGCCGGGCCAGATCTGCATCCGTCAAGAGTCGAGTCGAGGCGGCTCCGGCGCAAGCCCGCCCGGCCCTCAGGCGTTGGCCGGACGGCGGTGCTTCCGGGTCAGGCGAGCCTTCAGGACCGCGGGGACGATGAAGAGCAGGAGCGCGGCCCCGATGGAGATCTCCACCCAGCGCGCCTCGTGCGAGACCTTGACCGACTCGCCGAAGACGTATCCCAGCCAGACCAGCGCGGCGCCCTCGATCAGCGCGACGATGGTGTTGATCAGCTCGAAGCGGCCGAGCGGATACCTGGAAGCGCCGATGGCGAAGTACACCGGCCCGCGAACCGCGACGAGGAAGCGCCCGAGCACGATGGCCCAGAAGCCGTGCCGGTGGACGAAATCCTCTCCCCAGTCGCGCAACTCGGGCGAGACCAGCCGCCTGCCGAAGCGCGTGTGCAGCATCCGCTCGAGGAAGTAGCGGCCGATCAGGTACGAGATGGTGTCGCCGGCCATGTTGGCGGCGGTCGCGGCCACCCACGCCACCCAGAGAGGCAGCGCTCCCTCGTGCGCCCACCAGCCCGCGCCCATGAGCGCCAGCTCCTCGGGCAGGGGGAGGACGAGCGTGGAGAGGACCGCTCCGAAGATCGCCAGGGCAGCGTACACGCGTCCGGTAAAACTAGGTCGCGGGCGGTCCGGCTGCACGCTTGCGCCGGATGTACGCGGCCTTGTTGCGCGCGCCGCGGCGTTCGAGTCCGGGCCGCAAGAAGCGGGCAAGGCCCGGCGAGAGGTATCCGAGGGTGCAGAGCTTGCCCGACAGCCAGGGCAGGGCGATCTCCGGCGTGCCCTCGCGGATGCAGGTGAGCACCGCGTCGGCCACCTGGTCTGCGCTGCTCATCGGCTGCGAGAAGGCGATGTCGGCGACCCGCTCCAGCTCCTCGCCGAAGAAGCCGGTGTCCACCGGCCCGGGCGAGACCACCGAGACGGTGATGCCGCGCGGCTGCAGCTCGTCCCGGGCCGCGCGGGAGAAGGCGCGCAGGCCCATCTTGGTGGCGCCGTAGGTGGCCTGCAAGCGCATCGGCACCATGCCCGCGAGCGAGGCCACGTTGACGACGCGCGAGCCTCTGGCCATCAACTCCGCCGCGGCCCGCGTCAGCACCACCGGCGCCGCCAGGTTCACCGTCACCATGGCGGCGAGATCGCGCGGATCCACCTCGAGCAACGGCCCGCGCCGGTGGAACCCGGCGTTGTTGACCAGCGCGTCGAGGCCGCCCATCTGCGCCGCGACGCGCGAAGGCAGCGCGGCGCAGGCGGCCAGGTCGCCCACGTCGCAGGGAAAGATCTCCGCGGCGCCCGCGGGGAGCATTGCCGCCGCCTCCCGCAGCGTCCGCTCCGTGCGCGCCACCAGCGCCACCCGCCATCCCCCGGCGGCCAGCTTGCGCGCAACCGACAGCCCGATTCCTGCGGAGGCCCCCGTCACCAGCGCGATGCTCATGCGCGCACGGATATCACGGCGCGGAGCGGGGCCAGCGCACCGTGAAGGTGGTGCCGTCTCCCGGGGTCGAGCGCACCGAGAGCTTCCCGCCGTGCGCGTCGACGATCTGCTGCACGATGTAGAGCCCGAGCCCCAGCCCGGCGCGGCTTCCCGGCTCTTCCGAGACCCCGCGCTGGAAGGGCTGGAAGAGGCGCGGGAGCAGGTCGGCCGCGATGGCCGGCCCCTGGTTGTGCACCTCCAGCACCACCTCGGAGCCGCTGCCGGTGAGCGTGATCTCCACCAGCGAGCCCGGCGGGCTGTAACGGAGCGCGTTGGAGACCAGGTTCGCGATCGCCTGCGCGGCGCGATCGGGATCGAAGGCGCCCCGGGTCTCGCCGCTGGCGGCAAGGCGCACCGTCCGGTCCGGGTGGAGCACCGACATGCTGTCGATCACCTGGTTGCAGAGGGCCAGCAGGTCGGCCTCGCGGCGCGCGAGCGGGAGCCGGGTGCCCCTGCGGGTGCGGGTGTAGTCGAGCAGGTCGTGCACCATGCGCTCGATGCGGTGCGCGTTGTCGATCACGCGCCGCAGCGTGTCGCCCTGCCTGCCTTCCAGCCGGAGCTGGCGCTGGAGCAGCTCCGCCGAGGTGAGGATGACGCCGAGCGGGTTGCGCAGGTCGTGGCTGAGCACGCCCAGCATGCGGTCGCGGAACTCCAGCGCCGCCCGCAGCTCCGCCTCCTCGCGCATGCGGGCGGTGATGTCGCTGTTCACCGCCACCGCGCCCACGATCCGCCCGTTCAGGCGGACCGGGGCGGCGCTCGAGCGCAGGACGATGTCCTCGCCGGTGCCGAGGTTCCTGACCAGCACCTCCTGCACCGCGTGCTCTCCCGCGAGGGCCTTCTTGAAGACCAGCTCCTCCGGCGCGACGGTCCGTCCCTGGAGATCGCGCACCTGGATCTCGGCGGCGAGGGTGTCGATGCCGCGGTCGAGGCGGCCGGCGGAGCGATAGCCCAGCATCTCCAGCGCAGCCTGGTTGGCCCGCTTCACGCCCGTGGCGTCGCCCACGTACACCGCGTCGGGGATGCTCTCGATCACCGCTTCCATCTCCGCCGCCCGATGCGCCACCTCGGCGTCGAGCCTGGCCTGCGCGATCAGCGCTGCGAGACGGTTGACCATGGTGCGGAAGAGGAACTGGTCCTCTTGCGAGAACTCGCGCGACGAGCGCGAGCCCATCACCGCGACGCCGAGGAAGTCCTTTCCCATGCTCAGGGGAACGCCGTAGAGCGCGTGGGTGCCCGGCGCGCATTCGGGAGCGCTGCAGAGCCCGGGCTCCAGAGAGGCGTCGCGCACGAACACCGGCACCGCGAGCCGCTCGACGCGGGCGATGAATCCGTCTCCACGGATCTCGCATCCCACCGGGCTCTCGCCGGGATAACCCACCGCGGCGCTGACGCGAAGGATCCCGTGCTCGCGCAGCGCCAGGAGCACGGTGTCCACCGAGGCGGTGGTCCCGAGGAAGGCGTCGAGCGTGCGCGGCAGCAGCGACTGCACGTCGTGGTGCACCAGCGCGGCGCTGGAGATGCGATCGAGGGCGCGCAGGGTGCGCTCGCGCGCGGCGGTGTAGCGCACCACCGAGATGCCGATGGCCTGATCGATGGCGTCGTGCAGCCGCGGCAGCTCCGCCGAGCGCAGGGCCGGGGTGTGCGTGCTCGAGGCGAGCTCGGTGATGCAGCGGCGCAGCACGGCGTATTCGGCGACCACCTCGGCGAGGTCGTAGCCCACCTCCAGCCGCTCCAGCGCGTGGATGCGCGAGTTCTCCTCCGGCGGGTCCACCTCCGCCCCGGTGCGCAGCTCGCCGACGTAGTCGGCCAGCTCCTCCAGGAACTGCGGCAGGTGGTCGATGAGCAGCGGGCGGTCGAGGTTGCGCGCGGCGCCCACCTTGCGCACCTCGGACTCCCAGTGCGCAAGGATCTCGTCCCGGCGCTCGCGGAGGAAGTCCGCCAGGCGCCGGGGCTCGGGGGTCGTGCCGAGATCGCCCATTGCGGGCAATCTATGGACGCCCCGCGGCCCGCGCCTCCAGGGGACGGACATCCTGCCGCTCGCCCGGTCCATCGAGCGACCGCGCATAGTAGGAGAGCAGGTCGGCGGCGTGGCGGTGCGGGCCCAGCCGGATCTGCCCGCCGCGCCATTGGAGGGCGCCGCGCGAGACCAGCCGCGGCAACCCGAGCGCCACGATCTGCTCCGCCTCCTCGGCGGCGAGAAGGTCCTCCTCCAGCCGCGCCAGATCGCGGGTGCGCGCCAGGTCCTCGCGCAGGCCTTCGCGCGCGGCCCGCTGGGCATCGAATTCCCGGCCCATCGCGGTGGGGACGCCGCGCCCTTCCAGCGCCGCCCGGATCTCCCGGACGCGTTGCGCGATCGCGGACCCGGTGACGGGGACGCCATCGCCGCCCGAAGGCCCGACCGCCGAACCCGTTGCGGGGACACCATCGCCGCCCGAAGGGCGCAGGGTGTCCCCATCGACCTGCATCAGGTCCAGCGCGGCGCGCGAGACCAGCGGCACCGGCGTGGCCGGGATCACCTGGGCGACCCGCTGCATGAGGATGGCCGCCACCTCCTTGGCCCGTGCGCGCCGCTCCTCGTCCGTCAGGCTCGCGATCTCGCGCGACTGGGGCAGGTCGCGGAAGCGCACCGGCGCGCCGAAGGCCACCGCCACGTACCCGTGCCTGTGCAGCCGGCCGGTGGCGACGCGCAGGAGGTTCACCGCCAGCCGCCAGGGCACGACGAAGAGCAGCCGCAAGGCGCCGCGCACCTTCTCGCCGCGCGTCGGCGGCTGTTTGCGCCCGCGCAGCTCGGCGAGGAGCGCCTCGTCCTCCAGCACGCGGTCGTAGTTGATGCCCACCGGCACGAAGTACAGCTCGCAGCCGTCGGAGAGCTGCAGGAGCGCATCGAGGAGGCCCACCTTGGCGGGACGCAGGCCGCCGTCGCGGCTCAGGGCGCCCTCCGGGAAGATGCCCTGGGTCACCCCGCGGCGGGTGATGAGCTGCAGGTAGCGGCGCAGCACGGTGTGGTAGAGCGCATCGGGAAAGCCGCGCCGCACGAAGAAGCCGCCGAAGGCCTTGAAGAGGGCGTCGAGCGGGAAGACCCGCGCCCACTCTCCCACCGCGTAGCTGATGGCCACCTGCCGCGCCAGCGCCCAGCCCACCACCACGTAGTCGAAGTTGCTGCGGTGGTTGATGAGGAAGACGGCGGTGGCCCCGGACGGAAGCTGCGGGGGAGGCGAGACGATCACGGGCCGGTAGACCGCACCGATGGCCGCCCGCGCGAGCCGCATGCCCACCTCGAAGTACGCCGCCAGCGAGAAGGCAGGGACGATCTCGTCGATGTACTCCTCCACCCGATCGCGGACGTCGGTGGGCCGCTCGCCCAGCTCCACCGCGGCCATCATCGCCCGCACCACCGCGCGGTCGTTGAGCAGCTCCTCCCGCACCAGCTGCTTGCCGCCGAACTTGAAGAGGTCGACGCGGACGCCGTGCTGCGCCGCGTACGCGCGCGCCCGGTCGCGCAGGGAGGCGCGGATGCGGCCGAGCACCTGCCAGCGCAACAGCTCGTAGAGAGGAAGCGCGATGACCACCGCGATCAGGACGCGCAGCATGGATTGAGACTACCATCGGGGCATGATCCTTCCGCTGCGGGCCCTCTGGTTCGCCGCCCACGGCGCGTTCCGGGCGCTGGGCTTCCGCTCGCGGCTGTTGCGGGTGGGCGAACGGACTCTCCACGTCTACGACCGGGCCGGCAAGGGAGCCGCGCCCGCGGTCTTGCTGGTGCACGGCATGGGCGGCAATGCCGGGGGGTTCGTCTACGTGGTGAGGGCGCTGCTGCGCGCGTCGCGCCGGGTGGTGGCGCTGGAGCTTCCGGGCCACGGCCGCTCGCGGCTGCTGCGCGGCGAGGCGCCGGCCACCATCGTCGAGTCGGGCCAGGCGGTGGCGGCGGCGCTCCGCGATCTGGGCGAGCCGGCGGTCATGATCGGATCGTCCCTGGGCGGCGCCCTCAGCCTGTTCACCGCGGCAGCGCAGCCGCAGAGCGTCGTCGCCGTGGTCGGACTGAATCCTGCCGGCGCCCCGCTGGAAGGCGCGGATCGCGAGGCGGTGCTGGAGGCCTTTCGCGGCGGCAGCGCCCGCGCCGCCATGGAGACGCACCGCAAGCTCTACCGCAAGCCCCCGCGCATGAGCTGGCTCTTCGCGCGCGGCATCGGCAAGCACTGGGCGTCGCCGCCGGTGCAGCAGTTCGCCTCCGAGATTCGCGCCGGCTACCAGGGCCTGGGCAAGGACGTGCTCTCCTCGGTGCGGCAGCCGGTGCTCATCCTCTGGGGCGAGGAGGACCGCATCCTGCCCGGCGCCAGCGTCGACTATTTCCGGACGCACCTGCCCAACGCCGCCGTCGAGGTGGTGCCGGGGGCCGGGCACCTGCCGATGATGGAGCAGCCGCGCGTGGTGGCGGCGCGCATCGTGCGCTTCCTGGGAGAGCTCGCCTGACCCCGTACCGGCCCGCACGCTGGCTCTACGGCCCGAATTTGATGACCATCTTCGGGCCGCTCTTCCGGCCCGGGCCCAGGGTGCCGTTGCGGCGCGAGCGCTGGGAGCTTGCAGACGGCGACTTCGTCGACGTGGACCGGATGGACGGCCCCGCCGATGCGCCGCTGCTGGTGGCGCTGCACGGCCTGGAGGGAAGCAGCTCGGCCCACTACATCCGCGGGCTCCTGTCGGAAGGCCGGGCGCGCGGGTGGCGCGGCCTGGCGCTGAACTTCCGCGGCTGCTCGGGAGACATGAACCGCCTGGTGCGCTCGTACCACTCCGGCGAGACCGGCGACCTGCACGAGCTGGTGCGCCGCGTGCGCGGCGAGGCGGACCGCATCGTCATCGCCGGCTGCTCCCTGGGCGGCAACGTGCTGGTGAAGTGGCTCGGCGAGCAGGGCGATGGGACGCCGCCGCAGATCCGCGCGGCGGCGGCGGTGAGCGTGCCCTTCGACCTGGCGCTCTGCGCGCAGACGCTGGATTCGAAGGGGTTCTGGCGGCGCGTCTACCGGACCCGCTTCCTGCGCACGCTGAAGCGCAAGTCGCTGGAGAAGCTGGCGCGCTTCCCCGGCGCGGCCGACGAGGAGCGGGTCCGGAATGCGCGGACGCTGCTGGCGTTCGATGACGCGCTGACGGCGCGGGTGCATGGATTTGCCGACGCCGGGGATTACTACGGGCAGAGCTCCAGCGCGGCCTTCGTGCCGAAGGTGCGGGTGCCGTTGCTGCTGCTCTGTGCGGAGGACGACCCGTTCATTCCGGCGCGCTGCATTCCGCGGGTGGAGAATCCCGTGGTGACGCTGGAGGTCTGGGAGAAGGGAGGGCATCTCGGGTTCGTGGAGGGGCCGCCGTGGCATCCGCGGTTCTATGCGGAGCGGCGGGCGGTGGAGTTTCTCGCGCGGCATGTTGGATGATGGGAACGAAAAGCAACGCCGGCAACGACAACGAAAACGAAAGAGCACGCTCGCGCCAGGCCTTCGGCCGCCTGCGGCCTGTCACTTCGCGTGCAGGGTTGTGGTTCTGGTTTTGGCGTAGCTCGCTGCGCTCGCGTCTGGGCCGTCGTCGGTTCGTCATCGTCGGCCTCCCGCTGGCGCGCTTTGGGAGGAGGCCGACGATCTTCGCGCGGCGATGAGCGTCTGCTTGAATATCGCAGAGGCTTCTGGAAGGCCTGGGTCGGCCGATCAGCGGCGCGTCTATGGGATTGCGCGCGGGGAGGCCTGCGAAGTCGCTGCCGCGATCGATGTGGCAATTGCGGCGGAATTCTCGAATGCGGATGTCGCGACGCGAGCGCGGGAGCTGGCGGGGCGCGCCTATGCTTTGCTGACGGGCTGATGAGGCGATGAACCCCACTGCCGGCACCGGTGCGCTCGGTCCGCTGACGGGTTACAAGGCGGTCATGCAGGATGCTTGGGACCCGGGGCAGTACGAGCGCTTCCGCACCGAGCGGGAGCAGCCCTTCCACGACCTGCTCGCCCTGGTGCGGCG
>DASSQZ010000106.1:0-8140 GCA_035702105.1 Myxococcales bacterium
CGTTCACGAACCCGTAGTTCTCGAAGAAGGTGCGCCGCTCGGCGCGCGCCGGGGGCAGGAGCATCTCCAGCCGCTTGCACCCGAGCGCCTGTGCCCGCCGCAGCGCCTGCGAGAGCAGGTCGTTGCCGATGCCCTTGTGCCGGTGCTCGGGCGCCACCACGAAGAGGTCGATGGATCCGACCCGTCCGCCCAGCTTGAGCTGCGGCCGGTGCGACATGGTGATGAGGCCGAAGATGCGGCCGTAGGAGCCCGCGTCGTGCGCCACCAGGCTCTCCATCTCGGGGTGCTGCACCACCCAGGAGAGCACCGCTTCCTGCTCCTGGCCGGGCACCACCCATCCGTCCGCAGCCAGCAGCTTGAACACGACCTCGCGGTCGCCGCGCTTGAGCGGCCGGATCCGCCATTCCTTGCCGCTCACCGACGGCGGGATGCTCACCACGGCAGAACGCTACTTCTTCGCGACCTTCGAGGCCAACTCGGCGTCGATGATCTGCTTGAACGAGTCGAAGGGCATGGCGCCCACCAGCCGCTTGCCGTTGATGAAGAAGGTGGGCGTGCCGTTGGCGCCGAGCTGCATGCCGGCGCGCATGTCCGCCTGGATCGCCTCCTGCGCGCGGTGCGACTCCACCGAGGCCTTCCACCGCTTCATGTCGAGGCCGATCTCGCGCGCCACCTTCTCGTAGAACGCCGGCGACAGCTCCGTCTGGTTGGCGAAGAGGCGCTCGTGCATCTGCCAGAACTTGTCGTTGCCCTGCTCGTAGGCCGCCATGGCCGCCTCGGCGGCGGGCATCGCGTTGGGATGGAATGGCAGCGGCTGGTTCTTCCAGACCAGGCGCACCTTGTTGCCGTAGGCCGTCATCAGCTGCTTGAGCGTCGGCTCCACCCGGCTGCAGTAGGGGCACTGGAAGTCCGACCACTCCACGATGGTGACCGGCGCGTTCTTCGGGCCCATCGCAGGCGAGTTGCCCGCCTGCACCTCGAACTTCGGCTCGGCGGCAGGCCCGCCCGCGGCCTGCGCATCCGACTCCTTCACGTTCGCGTCCACCAGCGCCGGGTAGAGCTTGTCGTGCTTGACGCCCTTCTTGAGCAGCTCGTCGGCCTTCTTGATCTGCTCGTCGATCACCGCCTTGAACGTCTCGAAGGGCATGGCGCCGGAGATGAACTTGCCGTTGAGGAAGAACGAGGGCGTGCCGTCGGCGCCCACCTGCGTGGCATAGGCGCTGTCCTTGGTGATGATGGCGGCGACGTCGTCCGACGCCTTGTCGGCCTTCCACTTCGCGAGGTCGAGGCCCACCTGGTTCGCCCACTCCTCGTACTTCGCCTCCGAGAGCTCGTTCTGGTGGGCGAACATGAGGTCGTGCATCTTCCAGAACTTGTCGTTGCCCTGCCTCGCCGCCGCCATGGCCGCCTTGGCCGCGGGCATGGCGTTGGGATGGAAGCTGAGCGGCTCGTTGCGCCAGACGAGGCGGACCTCGTCCTTGTAGGTCTCGAGGATCTTCTGCAGCGTGGGCTCGACCTTGCCGCAGAAGGGGCACTGGAAGTCCGACCACTCGACGATGGTGACCTTCGGCTTCCGGGCGCCGATGGACGGGCCGCTGCCGGGGTCGACGTTCCGCGCGGTGGGCTGCGGAGCGGCGGCGGTGGGCGGGGCGTTGGGGCCGGTGAGGCCGTCCCTGGTCAGGTACTCGTAGAGGTCCTTCCTGGGAACGCCGGTGGCGAGCGCGGCGTTGGCGCGCTTCATCTGGATGTCGATGACGGTCTTGAACGTCTCGTACGGCATGGCGCCGGAGACGCGCGCGCCGTTGATGAAGAAGTGCGGGGTGCCGTTCGCGCCCAGCTTCGCGGCCTGCGACTGGTCGTCCTTGATGGCCTGCGCGGTCTCGGGCGAATTCACGTCGCGCTGGTAGCGCTCCATGTCGAGGCCGATGTCGCGCGCCATCTGGTCCACCTTGTCCTGCTTGAGCGCGTCGGGCTTCTGCGAGTTGTTGGCCTCGAAGAGCTTGTCGTGCATCGGCCAGAACTTGCCCTGGCGGTGCGCCGCGACGGCCGCCCGGGCCGCGTAGGGCGCGTCGGGATGCATGGGCAGCGGGTTGTTCTTGAACACCAGGCGCACGTCGGCGCCGTAGGCCTTCTCGATCTGCTGCAGCGTGGGCACCACGCGGCCGCAGTAGGGGCACTGGAAGTCGCTCCACTCGACGATGGTGACCTTGGCCTCGGGATCTCCCTTCCGGGGAGCGTCGCCCAGCGTCACCTTGTAGACGACGTCCGAGCCGGGAGGCGCCACGGCGAGCGCGGAGGGCTGCTGGACGACTGCCTGCGCGTTCTTCACCGGCGTCGTCGCGCCCTTCGAGGTGACGTGCTGGCCGACGCTGAAGCCGACGACTGCGCCAAGGCAGGCCGCAAGAGCGATGTTCCAGGCGTTCTTCACTTGTGAATCCCCTTCTGCGAAACCGCCGCGAAGCTAGCACGGAACAGCGCAGAATGGCTTGCCATTCCCTCTAAAGGGCCCTGCGGAAGACCACCGCCGCCGCCCTGCTCAGGGCCTTCTGGACCAGCCTCTCCGCGGCCTTGGTGTCGGCGCAGGTGGCGATCAGCCGCAAGAGCGTGCCGCGCTCGTCGATGCGCACGAACTGGACGTCGGGCTCGGCGGCGGCGCGGTCGAGCTGCTCGTATCCGTGGGCCACCGCGAGGAGCGCGGCCCGCACCGCCTCGGCCGCTCCCGCGGGCGGCACCAGCACCTCCGCCCGCGCCACCCGCGTGACCCCGCCCAGGGTGGCGTTCTTCACCACCTCGCTCGCCAGCGTGTCGTTGGGGATGATCAGCCGGCGCCCGTCGCCCAGGCGCAGCACCGTGTAGGTGAAGTGGATGTCCTCCACGATGCCCCGGTCGCCCCGCAGCTCCACGTCGTCGCCGATGCGGATGGGCTGGGTGATGGAGATGCTCAGCCCGGCGATGGCGTTGCCGAGGGTGCTGCGCGCGGCGAAGCCGACGATGAGGCCGGAGACGCCCGCCGAGGCGAGCAGGCTGGTGGAGAGCACGCGCAGCTCGGGAAACTGCGCCAGGCCGAGCGCGATGGCGGTGAACCAGACCACGAAGTTGAGCAGCCGCCGCGTGAGCGCGAGCTGGGTGGCGGTCTCGGGCAGGAGCGTGCCGCGCTCGCGGTGCCGCTGCAGCACCCGCCTGAAGCCGAGGTTGAGGATGCGGGTGAGAACGCTCGCCAGCACCAGCAGCACCAGCACCATGACGAGCTGCCGGGGCCGCAGGTCGCTGACCAGTGCGGAAAAAAAAGACGGCTGCGGGTCGGGCGGGGAAGGGACCACGGCGGCCGAAGGTTGATCCAGCGGACCGATCCGTCAACCGCGAAGTTGCGGGTGGCCCGAGCCCCGGTACGATGGGAACCAAGTGAACCCGAACCTGCGCCGCCTCCTCTTCCGTCCCTCCGTGCTGATCGCCGCCGCCGCCGCGGCCGGGCTCTGCTTCTCCGCCCGCGCGCAGCAGCAGCCCGCGCCCGGGCCGGGTGAGACTCCGCCCGCTCTCGACGCAGACGACGGCACGTCTCCGGACCCGTCCGACGACCTCAACGCCGCCGACCTCGCCAACGCCGTGGGCGAGGCGCAGGCCGAGATGGACGGCGGCGCGCCGGAGCAGCCCGCGCAGGTGAAGGAAGTTCCCGCCGCCGCCGCCAACGCGGTGGTGCAGCACGTGGATCACCCCTCGGGCTTCGCGCTCTGGAAGAAGGCCACCTTGAAGGACGGCGCCTACGTGGCGAAGGGCGCCGACGGCAAGGAGGTGCGCCTCACCATCGATCCCCATCTACAGTCCTCGATGGAGAAGCTTTTGCGCATGTACAAGCCGGTGGGCGCGGCGGTGGTGGCCATGGACCCGAGGACGGGCAAGGTCCTGGCGATGGCGGAGCAGGGCGAGGGCAAGGCCATGAAGCCCCTCTACCCCGCCGCATCCATCTTCAAGATCATCACCGGCGCAGCGCTTCTGGAGAAGGGCGTCAACCCCGACGTGGAGACCTGCTACCACGGCGGCATGCACGGCATCGTCAAGAAGCTGCTCGACGACAAGCCGCGCGTCGATCGCCGCTGCCTCTCGCTGGGCATGGCGCTGGCCAAGAGCGCCAACGTGGTCTTCGCCAAGATGGCGGTGAAGCACCTGGACGGCGACGACCTGCGCAAGGAGGCGGAGCGGTTCCTCTTCAACCGGCCCATCTTCGATCAGCCGGTGGAGCAATCGTCCGCCACCATTCCCGACAACGGGCTGGACTTCGCCAAGAGCGCCGCCGGGTTCGGGCAGGTGAAGCTCTCGCCCATGCACGCGGCGCTCATCGCCTCCGCGGTGGGCAACGGCGGCGTCGCCATGGAGCCCTCCATCCTTGACGCGGTGGACGGCGAGAAGGTGGAACCCACCGGCTCCATGCGCCTGCTCAACCCGGAGACGGCGGCCACGCTGCGCGACATGATGAAGCTCACCGTGAGCCAGGGCACCGCCACCTCCAGCTTCCGCGACCGCCACCGCATGGTGCTGGGCGACATCCAGGTGGCCGGCAAGACCGGCTCGCTCAGCGACCACAAGGGCGTGTTCAAGGACTACTCCTGGTTCGTGGGCTTCGCCCCCGCCGACGACCCGAAGATCGCCGTGGCCGCGGTGGTGGTGAACGGCCTCAAATGGCGCATCCATGCGCCCTACATCGCGCGCGAGGCGCTGAAGGCCTACCTGGTGGGCGGGCCGCTGGGCCAGCCGCCGGTCGCCCGGGTGAAGCACTACCGCCGGCGCAAGAAGCACGGCTGATGCGCGAGGTGGTCCTCTACACCCGCGAGGGCTGCTCCTTGTGCGAGAAGGCCAAAGCGGCCATTCTCCGCGTGCGCCGCGAGGTGCCCTTCCTCTTCCGCGAGGTGGACATCGGCTGGTCGGGCGAGCTCTACGAGGACCACAAGCACGACATCCCGGTGGTGGAGATCGACGGGCGGAGGGCGTTCAAGCACCGGGTGGACGCGGAGGCGCTGAGGGAGAGGCTGTCGTCATGAGCAAGCCATACTCGGGAATGCCCCTCGACCAGAAGCGCACCTGGGTGGTGCCGCGCTGGCTCAAGGAGGCGTTCGTCGCCTTCGCGCTGGTCGCGGTGGGCGCGGTGGCCGTCTCCAAGGCGGTGCAGCACTGGGGTGGCAAGGCGGAGCGCGCCCGCAATGCCCTGGAAGCCGACGAGATGGACGGAGCGCCTGCGGCGCCGTTCAGGCTGCCCACCCGCGGCGGGACCGAGGTGGACCTCTCCTCGTTCCGCGGAAAGCCCATCCTGGTGAACTTCTGGGCCACCTGGTGCCCGCCCTGCCGCGAGGAGATGCCCAGCCTCTCACGGCTGGCGCAGTCGTTCGATCCGCAGAGCTTCGAAGTGGTGACGGTGAGCGTGGACGAGGGCTGGGAGCCGATCGACAAGTTCTTCTCCAGTGCCAAGCCCCGCTTCCAGGTGCTCCTCGACGACGGCGCAAAGATTTCCAGGCTGTATGGAACCACCAAATTTCCCGAGAGCTACCTGGTCGACAAGGACGGCAAGCTGCGGCTGAAATTCGTCGGTCCACGCAACTGGATGGACCCCAACGTGGCCACGCTGCTGCAATCCTTTGGCGCGCGCCGCAAGGGCTAAGCGCGCGCAGATCTTGATAACGCAACGCAGCAAGTGTCTGAAATCAGACCGCTCGTAAGGGGGGCAAGCAGCCGGCTTTTGCTTGTTTCGTCTTCGAGCCGCGGGCTATAAGGCTTTCCGACCCTGCATTTTGTACAAGGCCTCGGATGCGGGTGAGGAGGTCAGCGCGTTTGCCGATCAAGGTCGCATTGATGGGCCTCGGCGCCATCGGCCGTGGCATCGCGCGCTGCGCCCTGCAAAAGGCGGAGCTCGAGATCGTCGCGGCCGTCGACCTGGGTCCCTCCCGCGTGGGCAAGAAGCTGTCCGACGTGCTGGACGCTCCGGCCCCGGACGTGGTGGTGGGCTCCGACGCCTCCGCCGAGATGCGCAAGGCGCAGGGAGGCGTGCTGCTGCACGCCACCGGCAGCCGGCTGGAGGACGTGGAAGGCGAGCTGGCACAGGCCCTGACCGCCGGCCTCTTCATCGTCTCCACCTGCGAGGAGCTGTCGTACCCGTGGCTGCGGCACCCCGAGATCGCCGAACGCCTGGACAAGCTCGCCCAGAAACGCAAGCTGGCGGTGCTCGGCACCGGCGTGAATCCGGGGTTCGTCATGGACCGGCTGCCCGCCACCCTGGGGGCGGTCTGTGGTCGCGTCGACCGCGTGCGGGTCACGCGTGTGGTGGACTCTCGCACCCGCCGCAAGCAGCTCCAGCTCAAGACCGGCGCGGGCATGAACGAAGAGGAGTTCGACCGCGGCGTGGACGAGGGCTCGCTCGGCCACGTGGGCCTGATGGAGTCGGCGGCGCTGGCCGCGCTGGGCGTGGGCCTCGAGGTCGACGAGGTGGACGAGTCCATCGACCCGGTCGAAGGCGACGAGGACATGCAGGGCGAAGGGTTCCGCGTTCCCAAGGGCGGAATCGTCGGCATCCACCAGGTGGCGCGCGCCTTCTACGACGGCAAGGAAGTCGCGAACCTGGATCTGACCATCGCTCTCGGCGCTCCGCAGCCGCGCGACGAGATCGAGCTCGAAGGCGACCCGGGCATCCGCGTGCTGATCCCGGGGGGAACCTCGGGGGACAAGGCAACCGCGTGGACCCTGGTCCACGCAGCGCCGCTGGTGCACGGGTCGGAGCCGGGATTGATCAGCGTTCTGGACCTGCCCGCGGGCAGATGATCGGGGAGAGACATCGTGGTCGATCGCAGCGCAGCAGGGCGGCAGGCGAAAGCGGCCGTCAACGAAGTGGAGAAGGGCGCCATCCGGCGCTTCGCCGAGGCGATCGGCGAGACCAACCCCATCTACTTCGAGGAAGCGGCCGCACGCGCCGCCGGCTACCGATCGGTCGTGGCTCCGCCGACTTTTCCCACCACCCTGCGCGCCGGCAGCGACCTGCGCGAGGGGCTGATGCTCGCTCCCGGCAAGCACCTGTTGCAGGCCGAGCAGAGCTTCGAATACGCCCGGCCCATCGTGGCGGGTGACCGCCTCACCGTCCGCAGCAAGGTGGCCGGCATCGAGCAGCGCGCCACCCCCAGCGGACCCACCGACGTCGTCATCATCGAGGACGAGGGCCGGGACGATTCCGGCGAGCTCGTCTACCGCTCGCGCCAGCTCTGGGTCGTCCGCATGGCGCCCAAGCACGCGCAGGGAGAAATCCATGAGTAGCCGGAGCGCAGCGAAGAAGCTGTCGCGGCCCGCGTCCAAGCCCGTGACCAAGTCCGCACCCAGGAAAGGCAAGGCGAAGCTGGCGAAGGTGACCCGGTTCCCCAGCGCCAAGGTGGCACGCAAGCCGCTGGCGCCGATGAAGAAGCCGGCGCCGCCGCCGCAGCAGAAGCGGCCGGCCTCGGCGCCGGCCGCGCCGCACCTGCCGGCGCTCACTGCGCCCCGCCAGGTGCAGCAGCCCAAGCAGTCGCTGGCGCGCAGCTTCTACTGGAGCGAGCTGCGGGTGGGCGACGACCTGCCGCCCCTGACCAAGCCCGCCATCGATCGCGTGCAGATCGTCCGCTACGCGGCGTCCTCGGGCGACTTCAACCGGCTGCACCTCGACGAGCCGTATGCGCACGCGGTGGGGTTCCCCGGCCTGTTCGCGCCGGGCATGCTGGCGATGGCGTTCGTGGGCCAGCTCCTCACGGCCTGGCTGCGCCGCGGGCACGTGCGCAAGCTCTCGGCGCGGTTCACCAAGATCGTGTGGCCCGGCGACGAGCTGACCTGCCGCGGCCGCATCGCCGAGCTGCGCAAGGACTCCGGCGCCTGCTACGCCGACGTGGAGCTGTGGGCGGAGAACCAGAAGGGCGAGCTGGTGCTGCGCGGCCAGGCCACCTGCGAGCTGTACGAGTCGCCGCAGAACGGCGGCAGCGACGCGGGCGGGCTGCTCTTCACGCTGCAGGGCTCGGGCTCCACGCTTCCGCCCGCGCCCCACAAGCCCTCTCCGCCCGCTCCTTCGAAGGCCCCGAAGAGGAAGTGAGACGGGCCTGCGCGGCCGCGGCACTCTGCGCGGCCGCGGCCTGTCATCCGCGCA
>DASSQZ010000107.1:0-16506 GCA_035702105.1 Myxococcales bacterium
CACCACCGATCTGATCGACGACTGCCTGGTGGCCTTCGCGCCGGCGAGCTGGCAGCGGATGGCGGAGAAGATCGCCTCGCTCTCCATGTTCGACGAGCGCACCCGCCTGCTCACGCGCAGCTTCATCGCGCCCGCGCAGGAGTGCCCGGTGGACAAGCTCGGCCGCATCCTCATCCCGCCCATCCTGCGCGAGCACGCGGGCATTGGCGAGGAAATCACCTGGGCGGGCACGGTCGAGCGCATCGAGGTCTGGTCGCCCCTGCGCTGGGCGGAAGTGCAGCGCAAGGCGCGCTCTCCCGAGACCAAGGCCGACCTGGCGAGGCGGCTGAGCGAACTTCTTTGACCTGAGGTGTCCGAGATGGCGGAAAAGTCTTCCCGAAGCGGCGTTTGTCGCAGTGAGCACAAGGCGGCGGTGCTGGCGCTCAAGCCGGCGCCGGGGCCGCGTGCCTCGGGGCTGCGCTGGGCGGACAACGTCGCCACCGTCTCGGTGCGCGGAGATCTCGACCGCGACGCGCTCTGGGCCATCGACTACACCATCGGCCGCGCCGCCACCGAGGCGGGGCGCATCGTGCTCGACCTGCGCGAGGTCACGCACCTGGACTACGGCGGGGTGCCGGAGCTGGTGGCGCGGCGCAAGGAGCTGCTCTCCCGGGGCGGCGACCTGCTCATCGCCGTGCGCAATCCCTACGTCGCCAACATCCTGCGGGCGGCGGGCGGCGCCGAGCTGGTGCTCTTCCGCAGCGCCGAGGAAGCCGCCGGCGCGGGCGTGGCCACCGCGCGGGTGCGGATGATGCGCAAGGGGAGCTGATGGCGTTCGTGCACCACACCGTGCTCCGCCGCGAGGCGGTCTCGCTGCTGGCGGCGGCGCCGGGGAAGGTCATCCTCGACGGAACGCTGGGAGGTGGCGGCCACGCCGAGGCGCTGCTCGACGCCGGCGCGCGGGTGGTCGGGCTGGATCAGGACCCTGCGGCGCTGGCCGCGGCGCGGGCCCGGCTCTCCGGACGCGACGTGGTCATCGCGCACGGCAACTTCCGCGACGCCCGCGCGGTGCTCGATCAGCTCGGGTTCGGCGAGGTGGACGGCGCCCTGGTGGACCTGGGCGCCTCGTCGCCGCAGCTCGACGACCCCGGGCGCGGGTTCTCCTTCCGCGGCGAGGGGCCGCTCGACATGCGCATGGACCCGACCCGCGGCCGCCCGCTGCGCGAGCGCCTCGACGAGTGGGACGAGAAGGGGCTGGCGCGGATCCTCGACACCCTGGGCGAGGAGCGCTTCGCGCGGCCCATCGCGCGCGCCGTCTGCCGCGCCTGGGCGGACCGGAAGATCGCCTCCACCCGCGACCTCGCGGAGGTGGTGGCCGGGGCCATGCCGCGCAAGGCGTGGCCGCAGCAGATCCATCCCGCCACCCGCACCTTCCAGGCGCTGCGCATCGCCGTGAACGACGAGCTGGGCGCGCTCGACGACTGGCTGACGCAGCTTCCGCGGGTGGTGGCGCGGGGCGGGCGCGCGGCGGCCATCAGCTTCCACTCCCTCGAGGACCGGATGGTGAAGCAGGGATTCGCGCGGCTCGCCACCGGATGCATCTGCCCGCCCCGGCTGCCGGTCTGCGCCTGCGGCCGCGTGGCCCAGTGGAAGGTGCTGACCCGCAAGCCGGCCACCGCCGGGGAAGAAGAGCTGGCGGCAAATCCCCGCGCCCGCAGCGCGCGCCTTCGCGCCGTCGAGAGGCTGTCATGACCCGACCGAGCCCGAGCAGCATCCGCCGCAACATCGATCGTCGCGGCCTGCACGACTTCGCCTGCGCCACCGCCGCCTGCGCGCTGCTGGCCTGCGCGCTCCTGCTGCATGCGGGGGTTCGCACCCTGGTGACCGAGCGCGGCTACCGGCTCTCGCGGCTCTCCGCCGAGTACCGCGAGCTGACCCGCGAGCACGAGGCGCTGCAGATCCGCGCGGCGGAGCTGGTCAGGCCGCAGCGCATCGAGGAGCTCGCCCGGACGCGGCTGGGCATGGGGCCGCCGCCGCACGATCGGATGGTGGTGCTGGTGGGAGGCGCCGCGGTGAGCCGGCCCGTGGCCACGGCGGCGAGGTGAGGCTTGCGATGGGGCGCGCCCAGGCACGGCAGCCGGACGGAAGATGGATGCGGGCCCGCGCGCTCCTGCTCGGCGGCGCGCTCCTCGCCGGCTTCGGCGCGGTGCTGGCGCGCGCCGCCAAGGTGCAGCTCCTCGACCGCTCGCGGCTCTCGCGGCTGCAGCGCGACCAGACCCGGCGCGAGCTGGAATGGGCGCCGCGGCGCGGGCTGATCCTCGACCGGCGCGGCGCGGCCCTGGCGGTGACGCGCGACGTGGACAGCGTCTTCGCCGATCCCTCCGCCTTCGAGACGCCCCGGGCGCGGCAGCTCGCGGCCGCGCAGCTCGCGCAGGCGCTGCGCATGGACAGGCGCAAGCTGCTGGAGAAGCTTGCCCGCGGCGACCGGCGGTTCGTCTGGATCCGCCGCAAGGTGGACGAGGCGTCCGCGCAGCGCGTGCGAGCGCTGGCGCTCGACGGCGTGGAGCTGGTGAAGGAGCCCAAGCGCTTCTACCCGCAGCATGAGCTGGCAGGGCACGTGCTGGGCTTCGTGGGCGAGGAGAGCGGGCAGGAAGGGCTGGAGCGCGAGCTGGAGCCCTATCTCAAAGGCAAGACCGTGCAGGTGCAGGCCACTCGCGACGCCCGCGGCCACATGGTGCTGGAGCATGGCGCGCCCGATCCCGCCGATCTGACCGGGGCCACGGTGACGCTCACCCTGGACACCGCCATCCAGCTCGCCGCGGAGAAGGAGCTGGCCAGGGCGGTGAAGACCGCCTCCGCCGCGGGCGGGTGGGCGGTGGTGATGGACGTGAACAGCGGCGCCATCCTCGCGCTGGCGTCCAATCCCGCCTTCGACGCCAACAAGCCCGGGCGCGATCCGATGCTCTGGCGCGACCGCGCCGTGCAGGACCAGCTCGAGCCGGGTTCCACCATCAAGAGCTTCGTCATCGCCCGCGCCATCGACGAGGGCGTGCTGCGGCCGGACGAGCTGCTCTACTGCGAGCACGGCCTCTGGGCGCACGCCGGAAAGAAGCTCCACGACACCCACCCGGTGGACTGGGCCACCCCGGCCACGGTGCTGAGCGAGTCGTCGAACATCTGCGCGGCGAAGATCGGCGAGAAGCTGGGCAAGGAGCGGCTCATCGAGGGTCTGCGCGCCTTCGGATTCGGCGAGAGGACGCAGGTGGGGCTGCCGGGCGAGGCGCGCGGCGCGCTGGCCGATCCGCGGCGCATGCCGCAGATCGCGGTGGACACCACCGCGTTCGGACAGGGGATGAGCGCCACCGGGCTGCAGACGGTGGTGGCGATGGCGGCCATCGCCAACGGAGGCGCGCTCCTGCGGCCCTACGTCGTCCAGAAGGTGGTGGCGCCCGACGGGTCGGTCCTGCTCTCTCGCGGCCGCGAGGTGGTGCGGCGGGCCATCCGCCCCGAGACGGCTCGCACGCTGACGGCGATGCTGGAAGAGGTGGTGCAGAAGGGCACCGGCACGCGCGCGGCGCTCTCCGAGTATCGGGCCGCGGGAAAGACGGGAACGGCGCAGAAGGTGGACCCGATCCGCGGCGGCTACGGCGACAAGCGGCTCTCCAGCTTTCTCGGCTTCGTCCCCGCGGACGCGCCCAGGGTGGCCATCCTGGTGGTGGTGGACGAGCCGGAAGGGCGCGGAGGCGAGGTCACCGGCGCGGTGGTGGCGGCGCCCGCCTGGGGAGCGATCGCGCGCGAGGCGCTGCGGCAGCTCGACGTGTTGCCGCAGAGCTCGCGGGAGGAGGCGATGGTCGCCGAGGCGCAGGCCGCGGATCCGGAAGCCGCGGCGCCCGGGCTGCGCGAGGCGAGCGCCGGGGCGATGACGGCGGGGATCGCGGGACGCAGGCTGCCCGGGCCGGGGCAGATCGCTGTGCCCGACGTGGGAGGGCTGGGAGCGCGCTCCGCCATCCGCCGCCTGGGCGAGGCGTCGCTCGAGCCCGAGCTTCGCGGCAGCGGCCGGGCGGTCGCGCAGTCGCCGCCGCCGGGAGCGATTGTCAAGCGCGGTGCACGGGTGAAGGTCACGCTGGCGCCGCCAGGATAGCCGGCGTAGAGGGAGAGTCTGTGCTGCTGCGAGAGCTGTTCGCGGGTGTTGCGGCCGCGGTGCCGGAGGGTGCGGCGCCGGTGGACGTGCGCGCGCTCGCGGTGGACTCGCGGCGGGTCAATCCCGGCACGCTCTTCGCGGCGCTCCCCGGGGTGAACGCCGACGGCGCGCAGTTCGTCGGCGGGGCGGTCCAGCGCGGCGCGGTCGCGGTGCTCGCCGGCGCGCCGCTGCAGGCGGGCGTCCCCGTGGTGGTGGCGGAGAACCCGCGCAAGGCCTTCTCGCTGGCGGCGGCGCGCTTCCACGGCGAGCCGTCCCGGCGCCTCTCGCTCTTCGGCGTCACCGGCACCAACGGCAAGACCACCACCGCCTACCTGATCGAGCAGATCTCCGCGGCGCGCGGCCTGCGCACCGGGCTGATCGGCACGGTGGAGTCCCGCTGGCCCGGCGGCAGGCTGCCCGCCACGCACACCACGCCCGAGTCCCACGACCTCCAGGACCTGCTGCGCAGGATGCTCGAGGCGGGAGCGGAGGTGGTGGCGATGGAGGTCTCGAGCCACGCGCTCGCGCAGGAGCGCGCGGCGGGCTGCGTCTTCGCCGGCGCCGCCTTCACCAACCTGACCCGCGATCACCTCGACTACCACGGCACGCTCGACGCCTACTTCGACGCCAAGGCGAAGCTGTTCCGCGAGCTGTTGCCGCGCGGGTCTCCGGCGGTGCTGAACTTCGACGACGAGCGGGTCCGCGGCCTGGCCCGCGAGCTGCCTCACGCCATCGGATTCAGCGTCCGCGGCGCTCCCGGCGCGGCGCTCGCCGCCCAGGAGATCCGCGGCGACCTCTCCGGCCTGCGCTTCCGCCTGCGCAGCGCGGCGCCCTTCCCCGACGAGCTGGTGGAGGTGACCAGCCCGCTGATCGGTGCGCACAACGCCGAGAACCTGCTCGCCGCCATCGGCGTGCTCGCCGGCAGCGGCGTGTCGCTGCGCGAGATCGCCTCGGTGGTGGCGGAGTGCGCGGGCGCGCCGGGGCGGCTCGAGCGCGTGCCCGACCGGGGCGGCCGCGTGGTGCTGGTGGACTACGCCCACACCGACGACGCTCTGGCGCGCGTGCTGGACGCGCTGCGAAGCGCCCGCGCGCCGCGGATCGTGTGCCTGTTCGGATGCGGCGGCGATCGCGACCGCGGCAAGCGCCCGCTGATGGGAGCGGCGGCCGCGAGCCGCGCAGACCTGGTGGTCGCCACCAGCGACAACCCGCGCAGCGAGGATCCGCTGGCCATCCTGGCGGAGGTCGAGCCGGGGCTGATCGGCGCCGGCAAGGCGCGGCTGGACCCGCGCCACGCGCGCATGGGCATGGGCGGCTACTGCGTGGTTCCCGACCGCCGCGAGGCCATCGAGCTTGCGCTCCGCTCGGCGCGGCCCGGCGACGCGGTGCTCATCGCCGGCAAGGGGCACGAGGACTACCAGATCGTCGGCGGTGAGAAGCGTCCCTTCGACGACCGCGCCGAGGCGCGGCGCGCGCTCCAGGAGCTGGAGGAGCCGATGCCGGCCGGGCCCGCGCACGGCGGAAGGCGGACGCACGAATGAGCGCCCGCTTCACTCTCGAACAGGCTGCCTGGTCGGCCGGCGCCCAGGTGGTGGTTCCCGGCGGGCCCTTCGCGGGCGTGTTCACCGACACCCGCGCGCCGGTCCCGGGTGCGCTCTTCGTCGCGCTGCGGGGAGAGAAGTTCGACGGCAGCGAGTTCACCGCGCAGGCCGTGCAGGGCGGGGCCGCCGGGGTGCTCTTGCCGGCCGACGCGGTGGAGAAGGTGCGGGCGCGGGCCGGGGCGGCGGCGGTGCTGTCCGCCCCGGACACCGGCCGCGCGCTGGGAGGGCTGGCCGCCGCCTGGCGGCGCCGGCTGCCGGCGCTGAAGCTGGTGGCGGTCACCGGCTCCACCGGCAAGACCAGCACCAAGGAGCTGATCGCCGAGGTCCTGGCCGCCGCCGGGTCCACCCTCAAGACCGAAGGGAACCTCAACAACGAGGTGGGCGTGCCGCTCACGCTGCTGCGCCTGGGCGACGGGCACCGGTACGCGGTGATCGAGTGCGGGATGAACCACCCCGGCGAGATCGCCCGGCTTGCGCTCTGGTCGGACCCCGACGTCGGCGTGGTCACCAACGTCGGGCCGGTGCACCTGGAAGGCTGCGGGTCGCTGGAAGGAGTGGCGCACGCCAAGGGCGAGCTGTTCCACGCGCTGCGCGACGCGGCGTCCGCGGTGGCCAACGCGGACGACCCCCGCGTGCTCCTGCAGGCGCGGCTCTCGCGGAGGAGGCTGGTGACCTTCGGCGCGTCGCGCGGCAGCGACGTGCGCCTGCTCTCGGCGCACCACGGCGGGCCGGGGCTGCGCGTCGAGATGGAGCTCCTCGGCGCCCCGCGCCAGGTAGAGCTGAAGCTCATCGGAACGCACAACGGCCACAACGCCGCCGCCGCCGCCGCGGTGGGAGTGGCGCTGGGCATCGACCCCGACGCCATCCTGCGCGGGCTCGCCAACGCCACCACGCCGGGGCGGCGCATGCGTCCGGTGCGGCTGCCCGGCGGCGCCTTGCTGATCGACGACTGCTACAACGCCAACCCCAGCAGCACCAAGGCGGCGCTGCTCACGCTCACCCACCTGGTGCCCGCCAGGGGACGCGCCATCGCCGTGCTCGGAGACATGCTCGAGCTCGGTCCCACCGAGCTGGACCTGCACCGCGACGTGGGCCGCTTCGCCGCCGGGGCGGGCCTCTCGCTGCTGGTCTGCTTCGGGCGGCGGGCGCGCGCCCTCGCCGAAGGCGCGCAGGAGGCGGGGCTTCCGGCGGACAGCATCCAGTGCACCGAGGACCCCGCCGAGGCAGTGCGGATGGTGCAGGCGCGCCTCTCCGCCCACGACGTGGTGCTGGTGAAGGGCTCGCGGGGAATGAAGATGGAGCGCATCAGCGACGCGCTGGCGGGGGCGGGCTGATGCTCTACAACCTCCTCTTCCCCTTCTCCGACCGCATCGCGATCTTCAACGTGTTCCGGTATCCCAGCTTCCGCATGCTGATGGCGGGGCTGGTGTCGCTGCTCATCGGCCTGCTCCTCGGCCCCAGCTACATCGAGGCGCTGCGCAACCTCCAGCACGGCACCAGCAACGTGCGCGAGGACACGCCGGAGGCGCACCAGAAGAAGCGGGGCACGCCCTCGATGGGCGGCGGCCTCATCCTCTGGGCCATGCTCTTCGGCACGCTGCTCTTCGCCGACCTGACCAACCGCATGGTCTGGGCGGCGCTCATCGTCACGCTCGGGTTCGGCGCCATCGGCTTCGCCGACGACTGGCTCAAGTTCAGCAAGCGCAACTCCAAGGGGCTGGCGGGGCGCAAGAAGCTCTTCTGGCAGACGGTGGTCTTCGTCTTGGTGATGGGCATCTTCTTCGTCGACTGGAAGTCGGGAAGCTTCCTGCTCTCCACCCGGCTCGCCATCCCCTTCGTCAAGGTGAGCGCGTTCCACCCGGCGCTGCCGCTCTGGATCTACCTGCCCTTCGCCTTCGTCGTCATCGTCGGCACCTCCAACGCCGTCAACCTCACCGACGGGCTCGACGGACTGGCCATCGGGCCGGTGATCGTCAGCGCCATCACCTTCATGCTGCTCGCCTACCTCGCCGGCGCGACCATCCGGGGGCTCAACATCGCCGACTACCTGCTCATCCCGCACATCGACGGCGCCGCCGACCTGGCGGTGTTCTGCTCGGCGATGGCGGGCGCGGGCATCAGCTTCCTCTGGTTCAACACCTATCCGGCCAGCGTCTTCATGGGCGACGTGGGCTCGCTGGCGCTGGGCGGCGGGCTCGGCACCCTGGCGGTGCTGACCAAGAACGAGGTGGACAGCGCCATCATCCACGGCGTCTTCTTCGCCGAGATCCTCTCGGTCATGGTCCAGGTCTTCTGGTTCAAGCGCACCGGCCGGCGCATCTTCCGCATGGCGCCCATCCACCACCACTTCGAGCTGCAGGGGTGGGCGGAGCCGAAGATCATCGTCCGCTTCTGGATCGTCTCCATCATCCTGGCGCTCACCGCGCTCGCCTCCCTGAAGCTGCGATGAAGATGGACGGACGACATGCCCTGGTGGTGGGCCTCGGCAAGAGCGGCGTCGCCGCGGCCAGGCTGCTCCTCTCGCGCGGGGCGCAGGTGATCGCGGCGGACGACAAGCCGGTTGCGCTGCCCGAGGGCGTGCCCGAGCGGCGGCCGGTGGTCCCCGAGGCGCTGCGCGGGATCGATCTGGTGGTGGCGAGCCCCGGCGTGCCGCTCTCGCTGCCCATCTTCGCGCAGGCCCGCGCCCGGGCCATCGAGCTGGTCGGCGAGGTGGAGCTGGCCGCGCGCTTCATCGAGGAGCCCATCGCCGGGATCACCGGCACCAACGGCAAGAGCACCACCACCGCGCTGACCGGCCACCTGCTCGCGGCGGCGGGCCTGCGCGTCTTCACCGGCGGCAACCTCGGCAACGCCCTCTCCAACCGCGTGCTCGAGGGGGGCGCGCTGGACGCGACGGTCTGCGAGCTGTCCAGCTACCAGCTCGAGGGCATCGCCAGCTTGCGCTGCGCGGCGGCCACCGTCCTCAACGTCACCCCCGACCATCTCGATCGCTACCCCGACCTCGACGCCTATGCCGCCGCGAAGGCGCGCATCTTCGAGAACCAGCGCCAGGGCGATACCGCGGCCATCAATGCCAATGATGCGCGGGTTCGCGCGATGAGGACCAACCCGGGCGTCCGCCGCGTCGAGTTCGATCCACGCGAGCCGCTGCGCATCGAGGGAAGGCCGCTGCAGCTCCGCGCCGCCACCCTGCGCGGGGCGCACAACCGCGAGAACGCCTTTGCCGCCTGCCTGCTCGCGCGCCACTTCGCCGTGGACCTCGAGGCGATCCAGCGCGGGCTCGACACCTATCCGGGCCTTCCCCACCGCCTCGAGCCGGTGCGCGTGCTCGACGGGGTGGAGTGGGTGAACGACTCCAAGGCCACCAACGTGGACAGCGTGGAGAAGTCGCTCACCGCCTTCCCCGGCAACGTGCACATCATCATGGGCGGCCGCGGCAAGGGGGCGCCCTACGCGCCGCTGCGCGAGCTGATGCGCGGCCGGGTGAAGACCATCTTCACCATCGGCGAAGCCGCCGACGCGATCCGCTCCGAGCTTGCGGGCGTGGCGGAGATCGAGCCCTGCGGTGTGCTCGCAGCCGCGGTGCTCAGGGCGCGCGAGCGCGCCCGGCGCGGGGACGTGGTGCTGCTCTCCCCTGCCTGCGCCTCCTACGATCAGTTCGAGAACTTCGAGGATCGCGGCGACCAGTTCAAGGCGCTGGTGCGGGGGCTCCCATGAGCGTCTCCGCGGCGGCGGGAGCGCGCGTCTTGCGGCAGCGCTCGGAGCAGCGGGCGGCGCTGCGCTACGATCCGGTCCTGCTCGGGGCGGTGCTGCTGCTGCTCTCCCTGGGCGTGGTGATGGTCTACAGCGCGAGCGCGGTGTACGCGGCCGCGCGCCTCGGCGACGGGCTCTGGTTCTTCAAGCGGCAGGCGCTGGGCGCGGCCCTGGGGCTCCTGGCGCTGCTCGCCACGCTCAAGCTCGGCTATCGCCGGCTCGAGGGCCTGGTGGTGCCGCTGCTGCTCCTGGCGCTGCTCCTGCTCGCGCTCGTGCACGTGCCCGGCCTGGGCCACGCAGCCGGCGGCGCGCGCCGCTGGATGCAGCTCGGCCCGGTGACCTTCCAGCCCAGCGAGATGGCGAAGATCGCGCTGGTGCTGTGGCTGTCGCGATCGCTCGCCAACAAGCGGGAGCGCATCCGCGTCTTCTCGGTGGGCTTCCTGCCCCACCTGGTCATGCTCGGGCTCTTCGCCGGGCTGCTCATGCTCCAGCCCGACTTCGGCACGGCGGTGGTGCTGGCGGCGGTCACCTTCGCGCTGCTCTTCGTCGCCGGAGCGCGCCTCGCCTGGCTCCTCGCCATGCTGGGAGCGGCGGCGCCGCTGGCCGCCTTCCTGATCTGGAAGTCGCCCTACCGCATCCAGCGCGTGCTCACCTTCCTCGATCCCTGGAAGGATCCGCGCGGCCACGGCTACCAGACGGTGGAGTCGCTGCTCGGCTTCGGCGCGGGCGGGTCGTTCGGGGTGGGGCTGGGCGAGAGCCACCAGAAGCTCTTCTTCCTGCCCGCGGCGCACACCGACTTCATCCTCAGCATCGTCGGCGAGGAGCTGGGCTTTGCCGGCGTGGCGGCGGTGCTGGCGCTCTTCGCGGTGATCGTCTGGCGCGGCATCAAGGCGGCGCACGCGGCGCCGGACGCCTTCGGCTGCTGGGCCGCGCTCGGGCTCACCTTCCTGCTCGGGCTGGAGGGGCTGGTCAACGCCGGCATGGCGCTGGCGCTGCTCCCCACCAAGGGCATGGCGCTGCCCTTCCTCTCCTACGGCATGAGCTCCGCCATCGCCTCCTGCGTGGCGGCCGGGATCATCCTCTCGGTCAGCGGCGGCGGCGGCGGCTTCCTCAAGGGCTCGGTGGGGGCCCGGCGATGAGGCCCGCCAGAGGAGGCGTCGGAGCATGAGGCTCCTGGTTGCGGGCGGCGGCACCGGCGGCCATCTCTTTCCCGGCATTGCCCTGGGCGAGGAGGTGAAGACCCGCCACCCGCGCAACGACGTGCTCTTCGTCGGCTCGGCCCGCGGCATCGAGGCGCGCGAGGTCCCCCGCGCCGGCTACCCGCTCGAGATCATCGACGTGGGGCCGATCAAGCGGATGGGCGTGCTGGGCATGCTCAGGGGCATCTTCCGGGTGCCGCGCGCGCTGGGACAGTCGATGCGCATCCTGCGCAGGTTCGATCCCGACGTGGTGGTGGGCGTGGGCGGCTACTCCAGCGGGCCGGTGGTGATGGCGGCCTGGATGATGCGCATCCCCACCGCCGTCCAGGAACAGAACGCGCTGCCCGGCTTCACCAACCGCACGCTGGGCAAGTTCGTGGACGCGGTCTTCACCGCCTTTCCCGAGGCGCAATCGAGCTTCCCGCGGCGCAAGACCTACCTGCTCGGCAACCCCATCCGCCGCGCCTTCCTCGACAACTACCTGCACACCAAGGCCGCGACCGACCGGCTGAGCATCTTCGTCACCGGAGGCTCGCAGGGAGCGCACGCGCTGAACCTCAGGGTGGCCGAGGCGATGGAGCGGCTGGCGCCGGCGCTCGGGCCCCGGCTCGAGCTCCTGCACCAGACCGGGGTCAAGGACCAGGCGGAGATCGCCGCGCGCTACCAGAAGCTCGCAGGTCACGGCCTGATGGCCAGGGCGGTGGCGTTCATCGACGACATGCCGCGCGCCTACGCCGGCGCCGATCTGCTGGTCTGCCGCGCAGGCGCCACCACCATCGCCGAGCTGACGGTGTGCAAGAAGCCGGCGATCCTGGTGCCCTTTCCCTTCGCCGCCGACGACCACCAGACCGTCAACGCGCACAGCATGGTGCAGGCGGGCGCGGCGCTCCTGATCCCGGAGGCGGAGCTCTCCGCCGAGAAGCTCGCCGCCGAGCTGCGCGAGTTGGAGGCGGATCGCCCGCGCCTCCAGCGGATGGCGCGGGCCAGCGGCGTGCTGGGCCGGCCGGAAGCGGCCCGGGAGATCGCGGACGTGTGCGTTTCACTCTGCTCGCGGCGGCTGGTGCGGGAGGGCCGGCATCTTCCCCCGCCGCGGTGAGGCGGCCCGGGCGGTCGGGAAGAGAAATCCAGTCAAGCTCCGCTATTGATTATCGTAGATCGAATCGCGTACACTCTACATCGATCGGAGCCACACGGAGACACCGGGCTTTGCCCGGGGGCGGGCGAAGGGCGCAGCCCGCAGCAATGGAGGAGGGAAGGGCGTGTTCCGCAACAAGAAGGTCAAGGTCCACTTCGTCGGGATCGGAGGCATCGGGATGAGCGGCATCGCCGAGCTCCTCCTGAACCTCGGCTACGGCGTGAGCGGATCGGACCTCAAGGCCAGCGACATCACCCGGAGGCTCGTCTCGCTGGGCGGGGTGGTGGCCGAAGGCCATCGCGGAGAGAACGTCGCGCCCGACGTCGACGTGGTGGTGACCTCCAGCGCGGTGCGCAAGACCAACCCCGAGGTGATCGCCGCCCGCGACCGCGGGATCCCCGTCATCCCCCGCGCCGAGATGCTGGCGGAGCTGATGCGGCTCAAGGAGGGCGTGGCCATCGCCGGCTCCCACGGCAAGACCACCACCACCTCGCTCATCGCCACCGTGCTGGCCCACGCCGGCCTCGATCCCACCGCGGTGGTGGGCGGCAAGCTCAACGCCCTCGGGTCCAACGCCAAGCTCGGCCGCGGCCAGCTCATGGTGGTGGAGGCCGACGAGAGCGACGGCTCCTTCCTGCGCCTCTCGCCCGCCATCGCGGTGATCACCAACGTCGATCCCGAGCACCTCGACTACTACGGCACGGTGGAGGCGCTGCAGCAGGCCTTCGTGGACTTCGCCGACCGCGTGCCCTTCTACGGGCTTGCCGTGCTCTGCGTCGATCACCCGGTGGTCCAGCACCTCATCCCGCGCATCGGCAAGCGGCACACCACCTACGGCGTGTCGCCCCAGGCGGAGTGGCGCGCGGACGACGTGGCCTTCGGACCTTTCCAGACGCGCTTCTCGGTCTCGCACAGGGGCGAGCTGCAGGGACAGGTCACGCTGCGGATGGTGGGCGCGCACAACGTGCTCAACGCGCTCGCGTGCTGCGCGGTGGCCGACGAGCTGGAGATTCCCTTCGCCGTCACCGCCGAGGCGCTGGGCGGCTTCCAGGGCGTGCAGCGCCGCTTCACCGTGCGCGGCGAGGTGGACGGCATCACCGTGGTGGACGACTACGGCCATCACCCCGCGGAGATCCGCGCCACGCTGGCCGGAGCGCGGGCCGCCTTTCCCCACCGCCGCATCGTCTGTGCCTTCCAGCCGCACCGCTACACCCGCACCCGCGACCTGCTCGGCGAGTTCGCCACCGCCTTCAACGACGCGGATTCGCTGGTGCTCACCGAGATCTATGCAGCCGGGGAGGATCCCATCCCCGGCGTCACCGGGGCGCGGCTCTACGAGGCGGTGAAGGCGTGCGGCCACCGCGACGCGGCCTTCGTGGCGCGCGCCCGGCTGGCGCAGCGGCTGCGCGAGAAGGTGCACCGGGGCGACCTCGTCATCACCCTCGGCGCGGGCGACATCACCCACGCCGGCGAAGAGCTGCTGGAGCTGCTGCGATGAGCATCCTCGTCGCCGACCTGCGCCGGGCCTCTGCCGGCGAAGTGCTGGAGCAGGTGCCGCTCGCGCCGCGGACCAGCGTGCGCGTGGGGGGCCCGGCCCGCCTGGTGGTGAAGCCGCGCGATCCGCCGGCGCTGGTGGCGGCGCTGCGCGTGCTCTCCACCGCCGGGGTGGGCTGGTTCTCGCTCGGCGGCGGCGCCAACACCATCGTCGGCGACCGCGGCGTCGACGGCGCCGTGCTCCGTCTCGGCCAGGACTTCGCTTCCGAAGAGGTGGAGGAGGCCGGCGACCACGTGGTGCTGACCCTGGGCGCCGGCGCGCCCATCGCCCGCTTCCTCTCGCTCGCCCGCGAGCAGCGCGGCGTGGGCGTGGCCTGGGCGGCCGGCATCCCCGGCACGGTGGGCGGCATGGTGGCGATGAACGCGGGAACGCAGACGGGCTGCCTGGCCGACCACCTGCTCGCCGCCGAGGTGGCGACGCCCGCGGGGCTGCGCTGGATCGACGCGGCCGACCTGAAGCTCGCCTACCGCCATTGCGAGATCCCCCGCGGCGCCGTGCTCACCCGCGCGCGCTGCAAGGTGCGCCGGGGTTCCGAGGCCGAGCTGCTCGAGCAGCAGCGTGCGGCGAAGGCCGACGTCGATCGCCGCCGCGCCACCCAGCCGCTCAGCCTTCCCAACTCCGGCTCGGTCTTCGTGAACCCCCGGGGCGACTTCGCCGGCAGGCTGATCGAGCAGGCCGGGCTCAAGGGCCTGGTCCGCGGCGGCGCCCAGATCAGCGACAAGCACGCCAACTTCATCGTCAACCTGGGCGCGGCCACCGCGGCCGACGTGGTGGGGCTGATCGCCCAGGCGCGGGCCGCGGTGCTGGCGGCCACCGGCATCGCGCTGGTGCCCGAGGTGCGGCTCCTGGGCGACTTCGAGCCGGACCTGCCGGCGGAGCTGCTGCCGTACCACGTCGCCCCGGTCCTCCTCCGCGACGACGCTCCCTTCGACCTGCCCGATCCCCGCAAGACCTTCCTGAGAGTGCAGCCATGACCTTCAAGCCGCTGCAGATGGCACAGGTGCGCAGGGCGGCCGCGGCAGAGGACCGCGCCGCGGTGCGCTCGGCAATCGACGGGATGCTGCGGACGCTGGCGGCGGCGGCCCTGAGCGCGGGCCTCGCCTTCGCCGCCTGGCACGGCTGGGAATGGGCCACCCGCTCCGACACCTTCGCGCTGCGGCAGGTGGTCTTCACCGGCCTCTCGCACGCGCGCGAACCGGCGCTCCTGAGAGCGAGCGGCCTTGCCCAGGGGCAGAATCTCTTCCGGCTCGACCTGGCGAAGGCGGCGCGCGCGCTGGAAGCGCAGCCCTGGGTGGCCTCCGCGCGCCTCGAGCGCCGCCTGCCGGACACCGTGCGCGTCGCCGTGACCGAGCATCGCCCGGCCGCCCTGGTGCGGTTCGGCGCGCTCTACGTCCTCGACGAGCAGGGGCACATCTTCAAGCGCGCCGAGCCGGACGACGGCCTCGACCTGCCCATCATCGCCGGCCTTTCCCGCGAGGCCTGGCTGGACCGGAAGCCGGAGCTGCAGTTGCGCCTCTACGGCGCCCTGCACCTGCTCGACACCTGGCAGGCGGCGGGGTTCAGGGTCGCCTCGCTCTCGGAAGTGCGCCTGGACGAGGGCGGAGGCTTCACCCTCTTCGACCGCGGCGGAGGCCCCGAGGGCTCGCAGGTCCAGGAGATCCGCCTCGGCGCGGGCGAGATCTCCCTCGAGCTCCACCGCCTGGCCCAGGTCCGCGCCGCGCTCGCGCGCCGGGGCGAGCGCGCCATCCGCATCGATCTCGACAATCCGGCGCGCCCCGATCAGGCCGCCGCCACGCTGGCCGACAAGAGGTAGCCGACCATGGTGCAGAAGAAGGGCGACATCATCGTTGGACTCGACATCGGCACCACGAAGATCTGCTGCATCGTGGGGGAGGTCACGCCCGAGGGCATCGACGTCATCGGCATCGGCACCCACCCCTCGCGCGGGCTGCGCAAGGGCGTGGTGATCAACATCGAGGCAACGGTGGCCTCCATCCGCCGCGCCGTCGAGGAGGCCGAGCTGATGGCGGGGGCGGAGATCAACGCCGTCTACGCGGGCATCGCCGGCGGGCACATCCGCGGCTTCAACTCCCAGGGCGTGGTGGCGGTGAAGGACAAGGAAGTGCGCCAGGGCGACATCGAGCGCGTGCTGGACGCGGCGCGGGCCATCAACATCCCCCAGGACCGCGAGATCCTCCACGTGCTGCCGCAGGAATACATCATCGACGAGCAGGACGGCATCCGCGAGCCGCTGGGCATGAGCGGCGTGCGGCTGGAGGCCAAGGTCCACATCGTCACCGCCGCGGTCTCCAGCGCGCAGAACATCGTCAAGTGCTGCGGCAAGACCGGCCTGCAGGTGGCGGACATCGTGCTCGAGCCGCTCGCCTCGTCGGAGGCGGTGCTGGCCGAGGAGGAGAAGGAGCTGGGCGTCGCGCTGGTGGACATCGGCGGCGGCACCACCGACCTGGCCATCTTCTCCGGCGGCGCCATCCAGCACACCAGCGTGATTCCGCTGGGCGGCAACCACCTCACCAACGACATCGCGGTGGGGCTGCGCACGCCCATGGTCGAGGCGGAGAAGATCAAGGTGAAGTTCGGCAGCGCGCAGAGCGCGTCCTTGGACAAGGACGACACCATCGAGGTGCCCAGCGTGGGCGGCAGGGCGCCGCGGGTGCTCAACCGGCGCATCCTCTGCGAGATCATCGAGCCGCGGGTGGAGGAGCTCTTCCAGCTCGTCCAGCGCGAGATCCAGAAGGCGGGGCAGGAGGACCTGCTCGCTTCCGGGCTGGTGCTGACCGGCGGGTCGACGAACCTGCACGGCATGGCGGAGCTGGCGGAAGAGGTGCTGGGCTTGCCGGTGCGGCGCGGCCTGCCCCGGGGCATCGGCGGCCTCACCGACGTGGTCAAGAGCCCGCAGCACGCCACCGCGGTGGGGCTTCTGCTCTACGCGGCCCGGCAGGGCAAGGACATCCGCGGCTACCTGGGCGCGGGAGATGGCGCTTCGATTCGCGAACGGTTTCTGAGCTGGGTGAAAGAGCTCTTCTAGGGCTTCGTGGAGGATCCCGGGCTTTGCCCGGGGCCGGGCGAAGGGCGACAGCCCGCAGCAT
>DASSQZ010000108.1:0-31238 GCA_035702105.1 Myxococcales bacterium
GCTTCAGGCCTTCGCTCCCGGGGCGGGGGCGCCGGGCGCCTTCACGCCGGGGTTGGAGAGCGGCTCGTCGAAGCGGCCCTCCTTGAGGAAGAAGTCCACCAGCTCGTTGGAGGCGTCGGCGATGTCCACCGTCATCTCCTCCACCCGGTTGGTGAGGTAGTTGAACATCATCAGCGCAGGGATCGCCACCAGCAGGCCGAAGGCGGTGGTGATCAGCGCCTCGGAGATGCCTGCCGACACCGAGGCGAGGCCGCCCGAGCCCGACGACGCCATCAGCTGGAAGGCGGTGATGATGCCGAGCACCGTGCCGAGCAGCCCGACGAAGGGCGCGGACGAGGCCACGGTGGCGAGTCCCGAGAGGCCGCGGCGCAGGTCCGCGGTGACGCGGAGCGTGGCGCGGTCGACCGAGCGGTTGATGGCCTCGACCAGGTCGAAGGAGCCCACGTCGTGCGGCCCCTGGGTGCGCAGGGCCTCGCGGCCGCGGTTGTACTCGGAGATTCCGGCGCCCAGCACGCGCGGGATGTGGCCGTACTTGAGCGAGGTGGCGTACTGCGCCGCCTCCACCATCTGGTGCCCGGGCAAGAGGTCGCGCAGCTTCTCGGCATACTTCCGGCTCTGGTCCTTGGCCCGGGAGAAGCTGAACATCCGCTCTGCCATCACGCTGAGCGAGTAGACGGACATGATCGCCAGCACGATGACGACCAGGCGGGCCGGCAGGCCCATCGACTTCCACATCCCAAGTAGACTGAAATCCATGGCGGGTGACTTCCTCCGGATTCGCTTCCCGTATTACGTCAGGCGTTCCTGAGCTGGAACGAAGATGGGGCCGCGCCGGCAGATCGACGCGAGCGCCGCGTTGCGCGGGGCTCTTGCGTCGACGAGGAAGCGGTGGAACATGAAACTCCTCTGGGCTGCAGCGCCTGCTCTGGGCCGAAAAGGCGGCGGAGACTACACACGCGGCCCCCTGCTGTCAACGCGGGGCGGCGGGCGTTTGCCCGAGGAGACGCGGTCTGGAGCGCACGGCCGTTTCCTTGACCTCCTGCGATCGATGCGCTGTAGATGCCGCATCGCGGCCCGGAACGACCTTCCTCGCAGAGTCCTCTTGTCGCTGGCGCTCCTGGGCGCATATCCCGCCGCGGCGCAGACCACCGCCGCCATCGCCGGCCAGATCCTCGATTCCGCGACCTTCGGCCCGGTCTCCGGCGCGGCGGTGACCGCAAGCGGGCCGGACCTGCAGGGCGAGGAGACCGCCCTCTCGGACGATGGCGGCGAGTTCCAGCTTCTGCTCCCCCCCGGCGTCTACGAGCTCAACGTCCGGCGCGAGGGGTACCAGTCGTTCACGCAGGAAGGAATCGCGGCCCGGCTGGACCGGACCGCCCGGGTCCGCCTGCTCATCCTCGCCGACACCGTGACCGCGGCGCCGCTGTCGCTGTTCAGGCCTGCGCCGCTCGTCGCCGTCCCCGGAGCGCAGACCGGCGGCACGGTCACCCGCGAGCAGATGGAGCTCGTGCCCTACGGCCGCGACACCCGCAGCTTCGAGCAGGCGGCCCCCTCGGTGCCCGGCGTCCTGACCGACCCTTTCGGCCTCGCCCTCGCCGGCTCGCAGTCGCTGGAGTCGCGCATCTTCGTGGACGGCGTCGACGTCACCGAGCCGGCCTTCAACCGCCAGGGCGCGCGGCTGTTGCAGAACTTCGTCCAGGAGATGGCCGTCGACACGGCCGGGTACCCCGCCCGGATGGGCCGCGCCTCCGGCGGCATCGTCGACGTGGTGACGCGCTCGGGGGGCAACCAGTTCCACGGGTCCGCCTTCCTCGATGTGACCCCCCTGGAGGCCGCCCGCAGCGACCGCCCGGGCCTCGCGACCATCCGCGGCAGGCAGTCGCTGCGCTACGACATGGACGGCGGATTCGAGCTGGGCGGGCCGCTGCTTCGCGACCGGCTCTGGTTCCATGCGGGGTTCGCGCCGCAGATCGCCTCGCATGACGTCGATCGCATCCTCCAGGCAGGCGGCGCGACCTTGTCCACCGGCGCCTATACCGCCACCCAGAGCGAGTTCCAGTACACCGGCAAGCTGACCTTCCGCGCCGCTCCGGAGCACACCTTTGCGCTCTCCATCTTCGGCAATCCCGGGACGGTCTCGGGCGTGATCGCCGGCCCGCTCGGGCTCGACGCGGCGCTGAACGGCAACGAGAGCGCCTTCATCGGAAGGGGCACCACCGGGTCGAACAACCTCTCGCTGCGCTACCGGGGAAAGCTGCTCCAGGGGTGGCTCCGGGTGGAGGCCGCGATCTTCTGGCATCGCTCCGGATTCAGCGTCTCTCCCGCCTCGGTGGGCACCGCCTCGGGAGAGGAGATCCGCGCGACGCCGTCGGTGATCTGGGCCGGGCCCCTCAACCTGCTCGACCGGCGGCTCATCGACGGCACCACGCCCGCGGACCAGGTCAGCGGGAGCGTGGCGCAGGCCTGCGCTCCCACCGCGGCCAACCCCACGCCTTGCCCGGTGACGCTCTACGCGACCGGGGGGCTGACGCCGCAGGACTTCACCGCCGATCGCCTGGGCGCGCGGCTCGGGGCGGGCCATTCCGCCGAGGGGTTCGGCCGGCACCAGCTCGAGTACGGCCTCGAGCTGTCGCGCGAGAGCTACGACGTCTCGAAGACGTTCCCGGGCGGCATGCAGGCGCTGGCGCTCCCCGGCGGGCAGCTCGCGATCACCGGCTTCGGCCACCCCGACCCGCTCGACCCCTCGGTCCCCGCGCGCGACGCGGAAGGGAACCTGCTCGGGTCGACCGCCGCGATCCGCACGCACCAGTGGGCCCTGGCCGCGTTCGCGCAGGACCGGTGGAACTTCGCCGAGAACCTCTGGCTCGACGCCGGCCTGCGCCTGGAGCGGCAGCGGATGTTCGGCTCGGCCGGCTCGCGCATCGACGCTGCGGGCGGCGGCACGCTCGAGGGCCTCCAGGTCTCCGGCCTGATGCCGCGGCTGGGGCTGAGCTACGATTTCGCCGGCGGCGGGCGGTCTCGCGCCTACGCCTTCTACGGCCGCTTCTACGAGTCGCTGCCGCTCGAACTGGCCGACCGCGTGCTCTCGGCGCAGGGCACGGTGCGGTTCACCGCCGATGCCTCGCGCTGCGCCGCCTCCACCTCGTTCGTCTCCCTCGATCCGCGCAGGTGCCCGGTGACCTCGCCCTATTCGTTCAGCGGCGCGAGCTCCGGCGTGCTGCTGGATCCGGGGTTGGGCAGCAGCTACGACGACCAGGTCTCCGCCGGCGTGCGGTACCAGATCCTCCGCGACGTGATCGTGGGCATCGACTACACGCACCGGTCGCTCGGGCGCGCGGTGGAGGACGTCTCCGCGGCCGCGCAGGGCGGTGTCCCCGTGCTCACCAACCCAGGGGATGCGGGCACGCCCGGCGCAGCGGTGCAGGCCGCGGAAGGACCCGTTCCGGTGCCCTCGCCGAGCCGCACCTACGACGGCGTCACGCTCTCGGTGGCCCGGCGCTTTGCCGACGGCTACTTCCTGCAGGCCAGCTACACCGTCTCGTCCTTTCGCGGTAACTACGCCGGCCCCTTCCGCGCCGAGAGCCTCGAGGCCGACCCGCACCTCACGACCGAGTACGCCCGCGCGGCGTCGCTCCTGAACCGCAGCGGGGCGCTGCCCGGCGACGCTCCCCAGGTCATCAAGGTCGACGGCGCGTATGCCTGGGACTACAGCCCCAGGACCACCTTTACGCTCGGGCTCGCCTTCCGCGCCATCCAGGGCGCGCCGCTCAACTTCCTGTCCCGCGATCCGCAGGCGCCCTCGGCAGGCGAGACGGAGTCGTTCATCCTCCCGCGCGGAAGCGCGGGGCGCCTGCCCTGGCAGACCACGCTCGATCTGCGCTTCGGCGTGGGCTACGCGCTCAGCGGCAGCTACTCGCTCGCGGTCACGCTCGACCTGCTCAACCTGCTCAACACCCAGTCGGCCACCGCGGTGGATCAGCGCTACTCGCTCGATCCTTCGGGCGTGTCGCCGCAGCCGCCCGGAACGACGCTCGACTCGCTGAGGAACGGCGCCGGCCAGCCGGTGACGGTGAACCCGAGCTTCCTCGGCGCTCTCGCGTACACCGACCCGCTGGCCGCCCGCCTGGGCCTGCGCCTGGCTTTTTGAACGCAGGCCTGGACGCGCCTCAGCCGCCCAGCCCCGACAGCACCTGCGCCAGGTCGGCCGGCAGCGGCGACTCGTACCGCACCCTCGCCCCGTCCGGATGCAGGAAGGCGAGCCGCGCCGCGTGGAGGAAGTGCCGCTGCAGCCCAGGCAGCTGCGGGCCTCCGTACAGCGCGTCCCCTGCCAGGGGATGCCCGATGAAGGCGAGGTGCGCGCGGATCTGGTGCATGACCCCGGTGGGAATCGCCACCGACAGAAGCGTGAACCCGCCCCGCAGCTCCAGCGGCGAGAAGAGGGTCACCGCGTTGCGCGCGCCGTGCTCCTCGGCGTACTCCGCATCGCTGATGGCCATCATCCTGCGCGCATCGCGCGGGTCGTGCGCGAGCGGCAGCGCGATCTCGCCGCCCGCGTGCACCTCGCCCGCGGCCAGCGCCAGGTAGCCCTTCTCCACCGTCCGCGCGGTGAACTGCGCCCGCAGCATGGAGTGGGCCGCGTCGGTGCGCGCCGCCAGCAAGAGGCCGGAGGTGTCGGTATCGAGCCGGTGCACCAGCCCGCCCTCGCGGAGGGAGGGGCCCACCTGCGCAAGCTCGGGGAAGCGGCCGACCAGCGCGTTGGCGGCGGTTCCCGTCTCGCCGGGCTTGAGCGGATGCGACGGCATCCCGGCCGGCTTGTCGGCGACCACCAGGTGCGCGTCGGCGTGGACGATGCGGATGGGCAGCTCCGGCTGGGCAACCGGCTGGTCCGGCGGCGGCCGCTGCACCGAGATGCGCGCGCCTTCCTGCACCGGCGCTCCCTTGGGAGCGCGGCGGCCGTCGATGCGCACGCGGCCCTCGGCGATCCACTCCATGGCGCGCCCGCGGGAGACGCCGAACAGCCTCGCCACCGCCTTGTCCAGCCGCTCCGCTGCCCCGGCATGGACGCGCTCGTCCACCTCGTCCATCAAAGGGCCGTGCGCACGTGCTCGGACGCCCAGGACGCGACGCCGTAGATCGACTCCATGGGATTGACCCCGAGCGAGGTGGGAAAGACGCTGCCGTCCACCACGAAGAGGTTCTCCACCAGGTGGTGGCGCAGGGTCGGGTTCACCACCGAGCGGGCCGGATCGACGCCCATCCTGCAGCCGCCCATCTGGTGCGCGGTGAAGACCGAGAGCCGGTTCGGGCCCACCGGCGCCGCGTCCAGCCGGGAAAGCTCGCTCTCCCTGGTGACGCTCACCGGCTCGGCGTGGAAGCTGACGATCTCGCGCGCGCCGTTGGCCAGGTGGATGCGCGCCATCGCCTTCATGCCTTCGCGGAAGCACTCCGCCATCCGGTCGGTGAAGGGATAGTCGAGCTTCGGCCCGTTGCCGTCGCGCAGGGTCACCGTGCCGCCGTTCTCGCTGGCGTCGAAACCGTCCACCATCAGCGAGATGGTGGCGCAGACGTACGCCAGCTGCTTCATGTTCTCGCGCAGGGGAGGGCCGAACCCGGGCATGGCGATGCCCGAGAGCATGGGATGCACGGGGGCCGCCTCGATGAAGAATCCCGCGCCCTCGCTGCGCCGGGCGAAATGGTGCGAGGCCACGCTCTGGGGAGCGCCGTAGAACCCCTCGATGCGATCCTTGTAGAAGGCGCCCACCGCGACCACCGGGTGCAGCCAGGTGTACTTGCCCACCGGCCCCTGATCGAGCCCCGAGCGCAAGAGGAGCGCAGGCGAGTTGAGCGCGCCGCCCGAGACCACCACGGCGCGCGGCTCCACCCGCACGGTGCGGCCGGTCTCTTCCTGCGTGTACGGGTCGAGGAACGCGCCCAGCACCGCGCTGGCGCGCTTGCCCGACCACTCGATCTTCTTCACCCTGCAGTTCGCGTAGACCTCGGCGCCGCCCTTGACCGCGTCCGGCAGGTAGGTGAGCGCCGCGCTCTGCTTCGCGTCCACCGGGCAGCCCATGCCGCAGTAGCCGGTGCGCAGGCATTGGCGGACGTTGCGGCTGGTCGTGTCCACCTGCCAGCCCAGCTTCTTGCAGCCGTCGTAGATGCTGCGGTTGTTGGCGTTGGTGTCCTCGTAGTCCACCTTCTGGATGCCCAGCCGCTGCTCCACCTCGTCGAAGTGGGGCTTGAGCATCGCGGGCGTCAGCGGCAGGCCGTAGGTCTTCTGCCAGTGCTCGAGCACGTGGTCCGGCGTGCGATAGCTGGTGGTCCAGTTCACCACCGTGCCGCCGCCCACCGCCCGCCCCTGCAGCACCTGCACCGAGAGGTCCGCGGTGGCCCGGTTGCCGCGGTCCTGGTAGAGGCGCGGATAGGCGGTGGCCTCCTGCATGTCGAATTCTTCTTTGGTGTGGTAGCCGCCTTCTTCCAGCACCAGCACCCTGGCGCCCGCCTTGGTGAGCCTCGAGGCCACCATGGAGCCGCCCGGGCCGCTGCCGACGATGCAGAGGTCGGGCTTGAGGACCAGGTCCTTGTCGCTGCCCTGGTGGATCATCGGGCCACCCCCACCACCGACTTGACCAGTTCGTACGGCGGTCCCGGGTAGCCCACCGAGGCGTAGGTGCGCGGGTCGGAGAAGTAGAGCGCGCAGCAGAGCCGCTTCATCGCCTGGTAGCCGGTGCGCTGGAGCGCAAGCCGCGAGGTCTGCCAGCGGCGCAGGTGAGCGTCCTGGTCGTCCGGCGACATCTGCGTGAAGGGCCGCGGCGGGCCGCCCTGCAGCACGCTGAAGAGCGCGTTGTCGAAGAGCGCGAGCAGCTGCTTCATGTCCTTGCGGTCGTTCTCCGGCAAGGGCGCGAGGAACGCGTCGGCCTTGCCCGCCACGTCCACCTGCGAAGGCGAGGGCGCGCCCGAAGGCTTGCCTTCCGCGAGGATGCGGTCGGCCGCCGCCGCCCAGATGGAATACTCGGCGGGAGTGAAGAAGCGCAGCCCCTTCGGCGCCTCGCGCAGCTTGGTCTTGCGCAGCGCGAGAGGCACCGCGCCCGCCACCGCGAGCAGGGCCGCGCCACCGAGGGTCTTCTTGAGAAAGCCGCGCCGCGTCTCTGGCATGGCCGATCTATACACCAGCGTGGGACAATCAGCGCCAGACAGGGATCCACGGATCGCTGCATTCAGGAAGGGACGCGCGCGACGCAGAAGGCCTCCTCAATCGACGACAGGCGCGCCGACCGAAGGGATTCGGGCTGCCCGCCGGCGGCGCGGCATTGCCCACACCCAACGTTGTGGGTAGAACGTGGGCCATGGCGAAGCGTGCGCGGGCCACCAAGGCGAAGGAGCTCACCATTCGCGTCTCAGCCGAGGAGCGCCGGGCGATCGAGGGTGCCGCCGGCGCCGATCACCTTCCGGCGTCCACCTGGGCGCGGCAGGCCGTCCTTCGCCGCGTCGAGCAGGCGCGCCTCGAGCGGGAACGCCGCGAAGAGCGGCGCCGCAGCGGGCGCAAGCTCGCCGCCCTCCTCCGCTCCCTCCCGGACGACAGCGCGCACGCCGACGAGCTGGAGCGCTCGCGTCGCGAGGACTGGAAGCGGTGACGCGCACGCTCCTGGACACATCCTTCTTCATCGCCGTCGAGCGCCGGGATCTACAAGCGATGGAGAAGCTGTTCGAGCTTCTCGAGGGAGACGACGACTCCACGGCAATCTCGGCCGTGACACTGGTGGAGCTCCTGGCGAGCCCGACGCTCTCGGCAGAGCGCAGGGCTTTCTACGAGAAGCTCCGGCTCCGCTTCGACGTGCTCCCCGTCACCGCGCTCGCTGCCATGGCCGGCATCGCGGCCGCTCGCAGGGTGGGGGGCGCAAAGGCGCCGGACGTGATGATCGCGGGTGTGGCGATCGAGCACGGGCTGCGCGTCCTGACGGCCGATGCCGGTTTCGCGCGCTTGCTCGGCACCTCCGCGGAGTTGGTGCGGGTGTCCTGACGGCCGAAGGCGAAATCCGAGCCCTACCCGAAGAACACCTCCGCCACCGAGAAGAACGCCTCGTCCACCGTCTTCAGCCGCTCGGTGGCTTCCTGCAGCGGTACCGAGACGATGGCGTTGCCGCGCAGCGCCGCCATCTTGCCCCACTCGCCCCTCGCCACCATGTCGGCCGCGTGCACGCCGAAGCGGGTGGCGAGCACGCGGTCGAAGGCGGTGGGCGTCCCGCCGCGCTGGATGTGGCCCAGCACGGTGGAGCGCGTCTCGAAGCCGGTCTTCTGCTCGATCAATTCGGCGAGCTGCTGCCCGATGCCGCCCAGGCGGACGTGGCCGAACTCATCCAGCTTCTCCGTCTGCAGCTTCTCGTTTCCGCCCAGCCTGGCGCCCTCCGCCACCACCACGATGGAGAAATGGACGTCGCGGGTCTTGTGCCGGCGCAGGATGTGCTGGCAGACCTTGTCGACCTCGATGGGCTTCTCGGGGATGAGGACCACGTCGGCTCCGCCGGCGATGCCGGACCAGGTGGCGATCCAGCCCGCATGGCGGCCCATCACCTCGCAGACGATGACGCGGTTGTGCGACTCGGCGGTGGAGTGGAGCCGGTCGATGGCGTCGGTGGCGATCTGCACCGCGGTGTCGAAACCGAAAGTCAGATCGGTGCCGGAGAGGTCGTTGTCGATGGTCTTGGGCACGCCCACGACGTTCACGCCCATGCCGTGCAGCCTGGTGGCAACGCCCAGGGTGTCCTCGCCGCCGATGGCCAACACCGCGCCCACGTTGAGGTCGCGGATGTTCTTCATCACCGTCTCCGGCCCCCCGGGCTTCTTGAAGGGGTTGGTGCGGCTGGTGCCGAGGATGGTGCCGCCCAGGTGGAGGATGCCCGAGGTCAGCTCGCGGGTGAGCCGCCCGTGCAGGGGCGGGTCCATCAGGCCGCGCCAGCCCTCGCGCACGCCCATCACCTCGAGCCCGTGCTGCTCTCCCCGCCGCACCACCGCGCGGATCACCGCGTTGAGGCCGGGGCAGTCTCCGCCACCCGTCAGGACCGCGATCTTCATGGTCCGTTCCCCGTCGCGCGAAGCAGCGGAAAGGTCAAGAGTGCAGGCGGCGGCCGGTGATCATCTGCACGGGCCCGAGGAAGAGGTGCTTCTCGCTGTACGCCTGCTTGCGGCTGGACCTTCCCGCGGGCCGCTCGAGCCACTGGCGCGCGAGCGCCTCGCCGTGGTGCGCGAGCCCCGCCAGGAGCTCGGGATCCGCCTCGTCCAGGTACCTGCGCAGCAGGGGCCGCAAGAGGGCCCGGAACTTCGCGCCGGGAAGCACGGCGTGGCGCCGTCCGGGGTGCAGCCTTCCGTCGAACGCGTCGGAGACGTGAAGGAGCTCGTGGATCAGCGTCTCCACCCGCTGCTCCGGCGTGCTGGCGCGAAAGAACTTGGGCCGCAGGGTGACGCAGTAGAGCGCGCGGCGGCCCTTCAGCGACACCCGCAGGCCCGAAAGCGGCCGGATGGTGGCGCGCGAGGCCCTGCGCGCCTCTCCGGCGACGAAGACGATGCGGCCTGCCTTCACCTGCGAGAGCTCGGGCAGCTTGCGCGCCATGTCCGCCGCGATGCGCCTGCAGAGCAGCGTCAGATTGGGGCGGCGGGTGTTCATGTGTGGGTGGGCGGGGGGCGAAACGGTAGCACGTCGCGGTATACTCCGGCGGGTGACGGGGGAACGGAAGTATTGGGTCCGCACCGAGCGCGGGCGCGTCTGGGGCCCGTTCACGGTGACTGCCCTGGAGCGGCTGCGCGGACAGCTCAGCGACAAGTGTGAAGCGTCGGTGGACGGGCGCGAATGGCTCGCCGGGGTGGATTTTCCCGAGCTGCGCGGAATCCTCTCGCCGGCCAGGGCGGTGGAGCGGCGCTCGCCGGACATCCCCGCTGCCGGGCCCCGCATCAGCAAGGCCGTGGCCGAAGCCTTCGGCCTGGAAGGCACGCCGGCCGCGGCGACGCCGGCGGCCGGGGCGGAACGAATCCCGACGCCGGCAAAGCCCGTCCCGCGGGCGACAGTTCCGTCGGCGCCGCCTGCCCCTCCGGAGCCCGCGCCGGAAGCGCCGCTGGAAGTGCCGGAGTCCGGCGACCTCGCCGAGGTCTCGCCGGCGCGCCTCTATGCGCTTTCGGCGGTCACCTCGGCCAGCGGCCTGCTCGAGCTCGAGCCGGAGAAGGGCGGGGCGCTGCGCATCGGCTTCCGCCGCGGCGTGCCCGAGCACTTCGCCACCGACGATCCGGACCTGACGCTGACGCGCTTCCTGGTGTCGCGCGGCGCGCTCGCGCCGGAGAAGGCGCAGGCCGCCGACGCCTTCGCGCAGAAGGCCGGACAGGACGTGGTGACGGTGCTCTTCCAGATGCAGCTCCTCCCGCCCGCGGACGCCCACCGGCTCCTCGGCGATCATGCGCTCTCGCTGCTCGACCGCGCGCTCGTCACCTGGCGCGGCGCCTTCCGCTTCGACAAGGACGCGGCGCTGCCGCCGGGAGCGTTTCCCCTGGGCGCGCGCTGGGCGCTGCTCGTCCAGGCGCTGCGCAGGCTGGAGGTCGCGATGCTGCGCGCCCGGCTGGGCAAGCGGCTGGCCTTGCCGGTGGTCCGCTCCGGCGGATTGAGCCTGGGCAAGGTGGAAGAGCTGGGGCTGACCGCGCAGGAGGCGCGCCTCTACGCGTCCATCGACGGCACCCGCACCGGGGAAGAGCTGATCGGCGCGCACGACCCGGCCGCCGCGGTGCGGATCCTGTATCTGTTGACCGAGCTGGGGCACCTCTCCTTCGTCGATCTTTCCGCGGAGGAGCCGAAGGCGGAGCCCGCCGCCGCGCCGCCGCCCGCCGCCGCTCAACCGGGAGCCGGCCCGGCCGGCTCGAAGCCCGCGCCCGCTCCATCCCCTCGCGAGCTGCCCAGGACCGCGCGCGAGGTTGGCAGGGCGACGCCGGCGTCCGGCCAGCCCGCGGTCGCCGGCAGGGGTCCTCCGCCGGTGCTCCAGCCTTCGGCTGCCGCGGCGGTTGCGCCGAAGCCCGCGGCGACTCCCGCGATCACCCGGCCGCTGCCCACCTTCGCGCAGCCGCCCGCGGGCGAGACTGCCGAGGCGGCGCTGCAGAGGCTGAGCGAGCTGTGGGAAAGGCTCTCCGAGGGCGACCACTATTCGGTGCTGGGCATGGACCGCAAGAGCGCGACCCCGGCGGAAGCGAAGCGGAACTTCTTCGCGCTGGCGAAGGAGCTCCATCCCGACACCGTCACCGACGCGTCGAACACCCTGCTGCGCGACGTGAAGGAGCGCCTCTTCGCCCGCATCAACGAGGCTGCCCAGGTGCTCTCCGACGAGAAGCGCCGCAAGGAATATGACGCCGAGCTGGAGGGCAAGGCGAGCAACGTGGACATCTCGCGCATCTTCGCCGCGGAGGAGAACTTCCAGCGCGCGGAGATCCTGATCAAGGCGCACAAGTACAAGGAGGGCCTGGCGCTGCTCGAGGAGGCCATCGCCATGAACGCCGACGAGGCGGAGTTCTACGCCTGGCGCGGCTACGCGAAATTCCTCCTCGCCACCAATCGCAAGGGGGCCTTCGAGGAGTGCGCCGGCGACTGCCACAAGGCCATCAAGATGGTGGAGCGCTGCCTTCCCGCGCACCTCTTCCTCGGGCAGATGTCCAAGGTGGTGGGCGACCTGAAACAGGCGAAGAGGTGCTTCCTGCGCGTGCTGGAGCTGGACGAGAAGCACGTCGAGGCGATGCGGGAGCTGCGCCTGATGGGCCAGAAGCCCTGAGGGGCGGCGGTCAGCGCGGCAGCACGATCTGCGGCGCCTCCTTGCGCGGCCGGTAGAGCAGCGCCGTCCTGCCCAGCACCTGCGCCACCTGCGCCGAGCAGCGCTGCGCCAGGAGCTCCGCCGCCTCGTGCCGCTCTTGGGGAGCGTTCTCCGACACCCGCACCTTGATCAGCTCGTGCGCCTCGAGCTGCTCGCCTGCCGCCTGCACCAGAGCCTCGGTGACACCCTCGTGCCCGATCTGCACCACCGCGTGCAGGTGGTGCCCGAGGGCGCGCAGGTGGCGGCGCTGCTTGCCGGTCAGCTCAGCCAACGCGCACCTTCGCGGGCGCCCCGCTCACGGACGCGCCTGCGCGCCCTTCTTCGGCGCCGGCGGGGCGAAGAGCTCCTGCTGCTCGGGAATGAGCCCGAGCTTGCGCGCCACCGGAGCGAAGCTCCTGCGGTGCAGCGGGCACGCGCCCAGGCGCTCCAGCGCCTCCAGGTGCTCGGGCGTGGGGTAGCCCTTGTGCGCGGCGAAGCCGTACCCGGGGTGGGCGCAGTCGAGCTCCGCCATCAGCCGGTCGCGGTGCACCTTGGCCACGATGCTGGCGGCCCCGATGGTGATGCTCTTCGCGTCGCCCTTGATGATGGCCTGCTGGGGCATGGAGAGGCCGTCCAGCCTGCGCGCGTCGACGAGCAGGTGCTGCGGCTGCGGGTCGAGCGCCAGCACCGCGCGGCGGAGCGCGAGCAGGCCCGCGTGGTAGATGTTGAGGGTATCGATCTCATGCACCTCGGCGCGCCCGATGCCCACCGCCACCGCCTGCGCGCGGATCTCCGGCTCCAGCGCGCAGCGCTCCTCCGGCGTGAGCTGCTTGGAGTCGTTGACGCCCTTGATGCGCGCGCCGGGCCGGAGGATGACCGCCGCGGCGATCACCGGCCCCGCCAGCGGCGCCATGCCCACCTCGTCGCAGCCGCCCACCAGTCCGATGCCTTCGTCCCAGAGCGGCTGCTCGAAGGCGCAGAGCCGCGACAGCCTGCGGCCCTCCGCCTGCGCCTTGCGATTGCGCTTCTCCACCCGCTCGGCCACCGCCCGCGCGCCGGCGCGGGGATCGGCCTTGAGCGCAGAGAGGCCGCCGCCGGGCAGCTCGCGCCGCTCCTCGACGTAGAGGCGCACCAGCTCGGGAACCGGCGTCCTGCGGAGATCCTCGGCGCGCATCGACGGCAGCCTAGAGCCGGCGGTAGTCTGCGCGCAACATGCTCGTCTTCTACGACGCGGACGTGTCCGGCAATACCTGGAAGGTGCGGCTGCTGTTGAAGCAGCTCGCCATTCCGCACGAGAGGGTGAAGCTGGACATCGTCGGCGGGGCGGTGCGCGCGAAGGAGTTCCGGGCCACGAACCCCTTCGGGCGCGTGCCCTTCATCGTCGACGGCGCCTTCTCGCTGGCCGAGTCCAACGCCATCCTGCTCTACCTCGCGCGCGGCTCGCGGCTCTTGCCGGAGGACGTGCGGGCGCAGGCGCTGGTGCACCAGTGGATGTTCTTCGAGCAGAACCAGGTCGAGCTCTCCATCGGCCTGCCGCGGGTGTGGAAGAAGTTCGGCGTGGAGCAGCCCGAGGCGGTGCTGGATCACTACGCCCCGAGAGCCGCTTCCGCGCTGCGCGTGCTCGATCGGCACCTGACCGGGCGCGAGTGGCTGGTCGGGCAGGGCTACTCGGTCGCGGACATCGCCCTCAGCGCGTACACGCAGATGGCGCCGGAGGCGGGGCACGATCTGGCGAGCCATCCGGCCGTCCTGGCGTGGCTCGAGCGGGTGCGCAAGCAGCCGGGCTGGTTTCCGCTGGAGTAGTCAGCGCCGCTTCAGCTCCCTGCGCAGCTGGCGAAGCTCCCTGCGGAGCTGCGCGATCTCCTGCTCCTGCGACTGCAGCGCGGCAACCGCCATGCTGGCGTAGCCGTAGAGATCCACGGTGTCGCCATCCACGCAGGCGAGCGACTCGTGGCCGTCGATCATGAAGCCGAGCCGCAGCCGGGAATCGTCCGGCGCGCCCCGGTACCGGAAGGTGGCGAGCGGAAGCGAGAGCAACTGGTCGCGAACCTCGGCCCGATCGGCCGCCGAGAGATAGCGGATGTCCTTCTTGAAGCGCATGCGCGAGACCGGGCAACCCCCGCGCTTGGGGTCGGACGCGGCGCAGGCGAGATACGAGTTGCAGAAGTTCCCCGGATCGCACTCGGCGGGCGGCGCGGTGCAGGGCGCGCCCGCCGTCTCCGCCTGCGTGCAGGCCACCACGCCGGCATCGCGATGTCCGCTGCACACCGAATCGCCGCAGGTGGTGAACCACTGCGTCGCGGTCGTGGGCGCGGCCCCTCCGCAGCCGGCGGCGGCGATGCCGATCAGGACCGGGAGACAGCGCATGGCGTCCTCCTGGGGTCAGTCGGTCGAGAACTGGCGCAGCCGCTCTCCGCCGTCCACCACGATCTCCGCGCCGGTGACGAACGCAGCCGCGTCGCTGGCGAGGAAGAGCACCGGCCCGGCCACGTCCTGGGGCGTGGCCATGCGCCGCCCCAGCGGCACCCGCCGCGCCACGCGGTCGTAGTCCTCGCGCGAGGCCCAGAGGCGCTGGTTGGCGCCCGCGGTGTCCACCGGGCCGGGCGAGACGGAGTTGCAGGTGACGTTGAAGGGCGCCCATTCGCAGGCGAGCGACTCCATCAGCGAGATGACGCCTGCCTTGCCCGCGCCGCTCGGCGCCATCAAGGGCGAGCCGAGGACGGCGTTGGTGGCGGCGATGGAGATGACCCTGCCGCGCCCCGACTGGCAGAGCGCCTCGAAGGCGGCGCGGCACATGTGGAAGGTGCCGTCGAGCACCACGCTGGTGATGGCGCGCCAGCCGTTCTGGGAGATGGCGGCGGCGGGAGAGAGGAAGTTCGCGCCGTGGTTGTTGACCAGCACGTCCAGGCGGCCCAGCTCGGAGACGGTGCGCTCGACCGCCGCCTGGCACTGCGAGAGCTCGCGCACGTCGCAGGCCACGGTGATGGCGCGGCGGCCCAGCGCGCGCGCCGCCTCGGCCACTTCGGGCGAGGGCTTGCGCGAGACCACCGCCACGTCGGCGCCGGCGCGGGCGAAGGCGTCGCAGAGCACGCGGCCGATGCCGCCGGCGCCGCCGGTGACCAGCGCGACGCGTCCGGAAAGGTCGAGAGTCAGGCCGCCGATGTCGGACCCCCTGGGCAATGTGGCAACCGGTGGAGAAGCACTTGCGCCGCCGCCGCCCGCGCCTACGCCTGCCCGCCGTGCAACTTCTCGGCGCGGGCCTTGAAGTTCGCGAGAAGGCCGGGAAGCTGCGTCTCCGCCAGCGCCTTCTCGATGAACCCGGGCACCAGCGAGGAGAGCTTCAGGTCGATGGTGTAGGTGGCCTCGGTGGTCCCCGGCTGCGCTCCCGGCTTGAGCGACCAGGAGCCGTCGTTGCCCTTCATCATCTCGCCCCTCGTCATCGTCCAGGAGAGCTTGAGGGGCGGGTCGGCGATGTGCTTGAGCGTGTAGTTGATGACCTTGGCCTTGATGTCCACGCTGTAGGTCACCTCCTTGATCGACCCCTGCCCCGCCTCCACCTTGACCTTCTTCACCTCGGGCAGGAACTCCGGGTACTTCTCGTAGTCGACGATCACGGCGAACATCTTTTCCGGCGGCACGTTGACGGTGACGGACTTGCTGGCCTGGGCCATGCTCGAGCGCTCCTCTTCGCGAAAGGCGCGGGAGCTTACCACCGCGTGCGCGCCGTGGGCGGGCGATTGACAGCGGCGGGTCCGCGGCCGAAAAGCGGCGGGGTGAGAGCGCAGCTCGTCCGCACCGCGGTGCTGGAGATCTACGAGGAGGTGCGGCGCGAGGGGGCGCGCGCCGACCAGGCGCTGCAGCGGGTGCTCCGGCGCGAGAAGACGCTGCGCAGCGTGGAGCGTCGCGCCGTCTCCGACGCGGTGTACGGGCTCCTGCGGCTGCAGGGGCGCGTGGACGATCTGCTGGGGCGCGCGCTCGCCACCCGCGGGTCGGCGCTGGAGAAGCTGGCCACGCCCACGCAGCACCTGCTGCGGTATGCGGCGTACCTGGTCGCGGGCGAAGGCCAGTCGGCGCAGAGCGCGGCGGGCCTTGCCGGGCCCGAGGTGGCGCCCTGGGAATGGGCGCTGCAGCTCGTGGCGACACCCGCGCAGCTCGGGGCGGCGAAGGGCGACGCGCTCGACGCGCTGGGCGCGGAGACGTCCTTGCCGCGCTGGCTCGCGAAGCTGTGGAGCGACCAGCTCGGCGCGGACGAGACGCGCGCGCTGGCTCACGCGCTGAACCAGCGGGCGCCGCTCACGGTGCGGGCGAACCTGCTCCGGAATTCGCGAGACGAGCTGCTCGCGACCTTGCGCGCGGAGGGGTCGCGCGTCGAGCCCACGCGGCTGTCTCCCTGGGGCGTGGTCTTCACCGGTCGCACCAACGTCTTCGCCTTGCGCGCATTCAAGGCCGGCCTCTTCGAGGTGCAGGACGAGGGCAGCCAGCTCATCGCGCTCGCCTGCGAGGCGCGGCCGGGCCAGGTGGTGGTGGACGCCTGCGCCGGCGCGGGCGGCAAGACGCTGGCGCTCGCCTCCGAGATGCACAACAAGGGCCGCCTCGTGGCTTGCGACCGCGACGGCCGCCGCCTCGACGAGCTGCGGCCAAGGGCGCGGCGCAACGGCGTCCACAACTGGGAGGCGCGCGCGGTGCCGGAGTCGAGCGACGCACGCATCGCCGACCTCGCGGGGCAGGCCGACGTGGTGCTGGTGGACGCTCCCTGCTCGGGGCTGGGCGCGCTCCGGCGCAACCCCGACGCGCGCTGGCGCCTGGACGAGGGCGAGGTGGACTCGTTCCCGCCCCGGCAGAGGCAGATCCTCGAGCGCTACGCGCGGCTGGTGAAGCCCGGAGGCAGGCTGGTCTACGCCACCTGCTCCATCAACCGCCGCGAAAACCAGGACGTGCGCTCGGCTTTTCTCGGCGCGCACCCGGAATTCGAGCCGGCGCAGGCGCTGCCCGACGGCGTGGGCCTGGGCGACGCCGCGGAACAGCAACTCCTCCCCCACCGCCACGGCACCGACGGCTTCTACATCGCGGCCATGCGCCGTGCCGCGGCGGCTGCGCGGCTCAGCTCTTCGCCGGCGATTCCAGCAGAGCCTCCTCCGGCACGTCGGGCGCCGCCTTCCACTGCGCCAGGAGCACGCCCGCGATCACTACCACCGCGCCCGCGATGAAGGCCCAGGTGATGCGCTCGCCGAAGAAGAGCCAGGCCAGCGCCGCGGTGGCGAGCGGCTGGAGGTTGCTGAAGATGGCCACGCGCGCCGCGGGCAGGAACGCGAGCGCCCAGTACCAGATCAGGTAGGCGACCACGCTGGTCATGACGATCAGGTACCCGAGGCCGAACCAGGCCTCCGCGGAGGCCCGCGCGATCTCCGCCCGGTGGGCCGGGACGAGGAGCGAGCCGATGCCGAGCGGCAGGTAGAGAAGGGTGCCGCCGATGATCGTCCAGGCGATGGTGGCGAGCGCGCCGAAGCGCGCCACCACTTCGCGGCCCTCCGCGGTGTAGACGGCCCAGGCCACCACCGCGACCAGGAGCAACAGGTCGCCGAAGAGCGGCCCGCGCGACAGGTCGAGGCCGCGCTGCAGCAGCACCCAGACCGTGCCGCCCAGGGCGAGGGCGGTGCCCGCGGCGGTGCGCCAGCCAGGGGCCTCGCCGAGGAAGGCCTGCGCGAGCAGGAGCACGAACAGCGGCGTGAGCGTGTAGAGCAGGGCCGCGTGCGCCGCGGTGGAGAGCTGCAGGCCGTAGAGGAAGAAGCCCTGGTTCACCGGCACGCCCACGAAGCTGAGCAGGAGCAGCTTGCGGACGGCGTCTCGCGGGGGCAGCCGCTGGCCGGGCGGCCGCAGCCGCAGCAGCATGATCGAGAGCAGGCACGAGGCGCCGATGAAGCGCAGGAGGCCCAGCGGCAGCGCCGGGATCTCCACCAGCGCCCGCTTGGCGAAGAGGTACGTTCCGGCGGAGACGAAGGTGTGGGCCATGAGCGCGCCGTAGAGAGCGGCGGCGGGAGGGCGGGCGCGCAGGTGCATCGGGCGCCCCCTTGTGCGTAGATTGCGCCGCCATGTCAATCCAGGGACGGCTGGTGGTGGTCACGGGGGCATCGGGGAACCTGGGCGCGGCGGTGGTGTCGCGCCTGCAGCGGGCGGGCGCCAGCGTGGCCGGCCTCACCCGCAAGGACGCGGACCTTTCCGACGAGGCCCAGGTGGAGCGCGCCTACGACGCGGCGGTGCAGCGCTTCGGCGCGCTCTTCGGCTCGGTCCACTGCGCAGGGGGATGGGCCGGGGGCAAGGTGGCGGAGACGCCGGTGGACGTCTTCACGAAGATGATCGACATCAACCTGCGCTCGGCCTTCCTCTGCAGCCGGGCTGCGCTGCGCCGGATGCGCGGCGATGGGCGCATCGTGAACGTCTCCGCGATCTCCGCAGCGCAGCTCACCGGCGTGGCCGGATCCGCCGCATATGCTGCGGCCAAGGCCGGCGTCATCGCGCTCACCCGGGCCATCGCCGAAGAGGGTGCGCGCAGCGGCATCCGCTGCAACTGCGTGGCGCCAGCTGCCATGCGCACGCCGCAGAACGCCCCCGCGCCGGGGCAGGTGCCGCTCGAGGACGTGGCGGAAGGAATCCTCTACCTGCTCTCGCCGGAGTCGGGCGCGGTGAATGGCGCGGTGCTCACCTTCCCGCAGGCCGCCTGAACGGCGCGCCTCGCCTGCTCGCGCACGCCGGGAGCCGCATCGCCGACCAGGCGCGCGACCTCCGCAAAAGTAGCGCGGCCGACGGCGAGGGCGGTGCGAACCAGCCCGTCGCGGGCGGCGCGCATCAGCGGCGTTCCCTCGAAGCGACGCCGGGTCTCCTCCGGCGTCAACGACAGCACCTGCGCGGCCGGCAGCGACGCCGTGCGCGCCCGCAGTTGTACCAGCGTTCCCGGCAGCGCCCGGCGGTTCCACGGACAGGCATCCTGGCAGGCGTCGCAGCCGAAGAGCCGCGCCCCCGCGCGGCCCGCCACGTCGTCGGGGATGACCTCTCGATGCTCGATGGTGTGATAGGCGATGCAGCGCCCCGAATCCACGTAGCGCGGCTCGCGGATGGCATCGGTGGGACAGGCCGGGATGCAGAGCGCGCAGTCGCCGCAGCGATCGGGGTGCGGCGCGTCCGGCTCCAGCGCCGCGTCGGTGATCAAGGCGCCGAGCAACAGCCACGACCCGAAGCGCTCGTGGATGAGGCACCCGTTCTTGCCGATCCAGCCGAGCCCCGCCTCCTGCGCCCAGGCCTTCTCCATCACCGCGCCGGTGTCCACCTCGGCGTAGACCGCGGCGCCGCGGGCGCGCAGCCATGCCGCCAGCTTCCGCACCGGCTTGAGCATGACGTTGTGGTAGTCGCGGCCGCGCGCATAGCGCGCCACCACCAGCTCGTCCGGCAGAGGCGAAGGGTCGTCGGAGCGAGGACCGTAGGACGACGCCACCGCGATGACGCTGCGCGCGCCGGGCACGAGCCGCGCCGGATCGAGCCGCTCCTCGCGCCGCTCGCGCACGTACGAAAGCCCCGCATCCCAGCCGTTGTCGAGCCAGCGATCCAGGCGCGCGGCGTCGAGCGGACGCGCCGCAGCGATGCCGCAGAGGTCGAATCCCAGCGCCAGGGCCCGCGCCTTGACCTGGGCCGCGGTGAACATCTCTCCTTGCATCCCGGGCACAAGGTAGCGCAAATGCCGGCCATGGCGCGGATGGCATACCGGCTGGCGTGCGGCCTCCTGTGCGGCGGGCAGCTCTTCTTTGCCGCGGTGGCGGCGCAGGTGGTCTTCTCCCGCGAGGTGGCGGCGCTGCCGCGCGACAACCCGCGGCGGCAGCTCGCGGCCGACCTGGTTGGCGCCATGCTCTCGCGCCTGGATGCGGCCACCCTCGCGCTCACCGCGGTGGCGGTGGTCTGCTCGTTCGCCTACGCGCAGCGAAGCCGCACGCTCCTGCCCCTGATCGCGGGCCTCCTGGCGCTCTGCTCCGCCTTCCTGATCACGCCGGCCATCCACGCCATGCGCTCCGCCGGCCAGGTCGCTTCCCCCCGCTTCGGCATGCTCCACGGCGCGAGCTCCCTGCTGCTCCTCGTCGAGATGATCCTGCTCGCGATCGCCTGCGCGATCGGGTAGATCAGCGCGCGCATGTCGATACCAGTGACGCTGATCCCGGGCGACGGCATCGGCCCCGAGGTGGTCAACGCCGCGGTCGAGGTCATCGAGGCCGCGGGCGCGAAGCTGTCGTGGGAGCGAGCGGCGGCGGGAGCGGGAGCGGTGCCCACCCACGGCACGCCCATTCCCGCCGAGACGCTGGACTCGATCCGCCGCAACCGGCTCGCGCTCAAGGGCCCGCTGGCCACGCCGGTGGGCGAGGGCTACCGCAGCGCCAACGTGGCCCTGCGCAAGGAGTTCGACCTCTACGCCAACATCCGGCCGGCGCGCAGCTTCGCCGGCGTGGAGACGCGCTACACCGGCGTGGACCTGGTGGTCATCCGCGAGAACACGCAAGGCCTCTACTCCGGCGTCGAGCACTACATCGACGAGGAGCACACCGCGGCCGAGAGCATCTCCATCATCACCCGCAAGGGCTCCGAGCGCATCGTCGACTACGCCTTCGAGTACTGCCAGAAGAACAAGCGCAGGCGGCTCACGCTGGTGCACAAGGCCAACATCCTCAAGTGCACGAGCGGGCTCTTCCTCGACACGGGCCGGGCGATGGCGGCCCGGCACCCGGACATCGAGTTCCGCGAGATGATCGTCGACAACTGCGCCATGCAGCTGGTGAAGAACCCCAACCAGTTCGACGTCATCGTCACCACCAACCTCTTCGGCGACATCCTCAGCGACCTGACCAGCGGCCTCATCGGCGGCCTCGGCCTCACCGCCGGCGCCAACATCGGTCGCGACGCGGGCATCTTCGAGGCGGTGCACGGCACGGCTCCGGACATCGCCGGCAGGGGCGTGGCCAATCCCACCGCGGTGATGCTGGCCGGGGTGATGCTGCTCGAGCACATCGGCGAGCGCACCGCGGCGGATCGGCTGGTGACCGCCATCCACGAGGCCATCGCGTCGAAGGAAGCCATCACCGCCGACCTGGGCGGGTCGGCCTCGACGCGGATGTTCACCTCAGCCGTCCTCAAGCGGATGCGGTAGGTAACGCCGCCTCGCCACCATGGCGGGAATGTTCCCGCTAGCCAAGCGCGCTCCAGTGCCTCTCGGGAGGAGAAGATAGACTTGTCCCGCAAGCGGAAGGCGACGATCAAAGCCTCGCGCGCGAGAACGTCGGCGACATAGTGGATCTTGGCAGCACGTTCCTCGCCGGCGTCTCCGAGCTTGCGCAGCTTGTGGAAAGGGATGAGCCCATGCACACATTCATTCCTGTGCTGGTACAACTCCAACAATAGAGCTTCTATGTCCGACCCTACGTATCTGTCGTTCTGCAATTGGGGCACTAAGATCAATGATCGCTTTGCGAACTCCTTCGCGCCCGCGAGGGTCCTCGGCAATCCAAGGATGCCTTCCGCAGCCCGCACAAGCTCAGGGATCGCGAACTCAAGCTCGTAGCGTCTAAGCGCGCTTCCATGCGCCAGGAGCGCCAAACCAAGAAGATCGGGCCAGGGCGCAGCGCAGAGGAGGTTGTCGATCTCTATCCAGCGCTCGAATCAGGAGTCGTCGCGACGGCCGAAAGTTTCCCAGTGTCTGCGGAGGTCCTCCGCCTCGATATCCGAAAATTGACGTCGCGTCGCGAACATCGGTCGAACGATTGTGTCGATGCGCGAAGTCGTTCGCACTCGGACCAATGATGAGCCGGGAGTGTCCCCCGACGTCTCGCCGGACAGCAACCACGATTCTCCAACCTCGTTGACGGGAGGGCGACTCAACAAGAACGCGTGCCAGGAATTGGTGACCTTGCCAAGGAGGCGCTGGTTGCCGTCATCGAGGGCAGCGGGTGCAGGCGCCGGTGCGCGCAGGAGCACGACACGGCCGGGTGAATCCAGATCGTCCCACGCGATCGTGCCCATCCACTCGCGCCAGTGCGCAAGCTCCTCGGCGGCGACCAAGGACGAGATGGTGCCGACGAACGTCTCCTTGCCCGGATGGACGTTGCGGGACTCGGTCGGGCCTGATGCACTGGGCAGCACCAGCGCGGCAAACTTGAAGCCAGTGGTGGACGCAGCCTCGGACATGACGCCTCCCATCGGCAGGGGCACTATCACGACCCGTCGCTGCCAAGGCCAAGAGATCTCTCGGTCACCTCAGCGGTCCTCAAGCGGTTCGTCCGCCTGGTGATCCAACCAGATCCGGGCCTTGACGCCGCTGTGCGCGGCATGATAAATTAGTCCCGAATCAAATGGGACAGGCCGCCTCCAGACAGCTCGCGCTCAAACTCCCGTCGCGGCGGGGCGGCAAGCGCCCCGGAGCCGGGCGCAAGCCGAAGGGGCGGCGGGCGCTGGTGTCTCATCACGGCCGGCCGCGGTTCGAAAAGCCAACGGCCGTGCAGGTGACTTTGAGGGTGGCGGGGCACGTCTGGAACCTTCGCAGCCGTCGCTGCTTCGAAACTATCGAGACGTGCCTTGCGGAGGCGCGCGAGCGCTTCGGATTCCGCGTCATCGAGTTCACCGTCCTCGGCAACCATCTGCACATGGTCGTCGAAGCCGACGACGACGAGGCGCTGTCCCGCGGAATGCAGGGCCTCAACATCCGCATCGCCAAGGCGCTGAACCGGCTGATGAAGAGGAAAGGCCGCGTTTTCGCCGACCACTACCACTCGCGCCTGCTGCGCAGCCCCACCGAATTGGTCAACGCCATCGCCTACGTGCTGGGCAACGCCGCGCACCACTACGGTGAGTCAGGCCCGGACCGCTTCTCCTCGCGCGCCTATGAGACGCCGCAACGGAGCCGGATTCTTTCCCATCCGCGCAGCTGGCTCTTGCGCTCGGGATGGCGGCGGGCGCGCCTCGTGCCGCAGTGGCTCGCGAAGAACAGCTGGCCCCCGCCATGGACAAAGGAGCATCGGCCCGACGGGTCGGCGCATCGGATCGACGACCACTCTGGCTGACCCTTCGGGACTACGGCGGCGCCCAGCCGCCACCACCGCCGCTGCCGCCCGGCTCCCAGGAACCTCCCAGCCACGCCGCTCCGTCGCGCTCCTCGACCGGCAGCGGCGTGAGCGCGCGGCCGTCGCAGGGGCCGCCGGTGCATTCTCCGCTTCCGGGATCGAAGCGCGCACCGTGCGCCTGGCACTCGATCTCGCCCGAGGGCAGCCAGAGCTTCCCGTCGCCAACGTCCACCGGCTGCGCGCGGTGCGGGCAGATGTTGACGTAGGCCCGCACGGCGCCCGATGCATCGCGCACCGCGAAGCCTTCGCCCTGCGGCAGCGGAAAGCGCAAGGAGCCGCCAGGGAGCAGATCGGCCAGGTCGAACAGCTTCACTTCGGATCGGGGACCCAGGGGATCTCCCGCCCTCCCGCGCGCAGGTTCGCGGCGCGGGCCATGACGAAGAGCAGATCGGAGAGCCGGTTGATGTACGCGAGCGCCTCCGGCGGCACCGGCGAGCACTCGGCCAGCTCGACCGTGTTGCGCTCGGCGCGGCGGCAGACGGTGCGGCAGAAGTGCAGCGCGGCGCCGGCTCGCGAGCCGCCGGGGAGGATGAAGTTGCGCATCTCCGGCAGCTCCCCGGTGAGCCGGTCGATCTCGCGCTCCAGCCGCTGCACGTGCGCCGCGACGATGCGCGGCACCTCCTTGGGCGCCTTGTCCGCCTCCGGCGTGGCGAGCTGCGCGCCCAGGGTGAAGAGCTCGCTCTGCAGCGCGTCCACCAGCGCGCGCAGGTCGCCCTCCGGCAGCTCCTCGCGGGCGAAGCCCAGCGCGGAGTTCAGCTCGTCCACGTCGCCGTAGGCCGAGACCCGCAGGTCGTCCTTGCGCACCCGGGGGCCGCCAAAGAGGCCGGTCGTGCCGTCATCGCCCCGACGCGTGTAGATCTTTGCCACGCTGCCTCCTCCGCACGCTGATAGACTCGATCATCATGCGCCGCAAGGGCCTTCGAGGCGGATGGACCGGAACGGCGGCGGCGCTGCTCGCTTTCGCTGCCTGCGCCGCCACGGCGGGGTGCCGCGGCATGAAGGACGCGGGCTCGGTGGCGGACAAGTTCGTCGACAAGTACTACGTCGAGGCCGACCAGGACTCCGCCCTCCCGCTCACCACCGGGGTGGCCACGCTGCGCCTGGAAGACGAGCTCCAGCTCACCAAGGAAGCGCGCCAGGGCAACGCCGGCATGCAGTTGCGCCCGGTGCGCGTCTACTACACGCGCAAGGGCCTGGTCGGCACGGGCGGCTCGCGCGAGGCAGACTACGAGCTGGACATCCGCCCCCAGGGGGGCGGCGAATTGCAGCGCGGCGCGCACCTCACACTCGCGCAGCAGCCCGACGGCACCTGGCGCGTGGCCAGCTTCTCCGAGTCGCAGCCCCGGTGAGACTCGACTTCAAGGTCAGCGCGGACGCGGCGGGGCAGCGGCTGGACAAGTTCCTGCGCAGGCGCCTGGACGACATGCCGCTCTCGCACCTCTACAAGCTGGTCCGCACCAAGAAGGTGCGCGTCAACGGGGCGCGCGCCGACATCGCCCAGCTCCTCGGCGAGGGCGACGAGGTGGTGGTGCACGTGCTGCAGGCAGCGCAGCCGCCGCCGCCCCGGCCGGCCTCCGCGGTGCGGCAGGACTTCAAGGTCATCTACGAGGACGAGCACATCCTCGTCTGCGACAAGCCCGCGGGCCTCGCCATCCATCCCGGATCGGGCATCACCGGCGAGACGCTGGTGGACCAGGCGCGCGCCTACCTCGTCCGCCAGGGGCTGGAAACGCCGGAGGGCGAGTTCAAGCCCAGCCCGGCGCACCGGCTCGACCGCGAGACCAGCGGCGTGGTGGTGGTGGCGAAGACGCGACAGGCCATGGTGCGGCTCACCGAGATGTTCACCGCCGGGGAAGCCCACAAGACCTACCTCGCGCTCGCCAAGGGCCGCTTCCAGAAGGAGCAGGGCAGCGTGGAGTTGCGCCTGCCCGAGCACCAGCAGACGCTGGCCTCGAAGAAGCAGCGCGGCGTGAACATGCAGGAGGCGGTCACGCACTGGCGCAAGCTCGCCGGCGGCCCGGAGGCGACCTTGCTCGAGGTCACCATCGAGACGGGCCGCACCCACCAGATCCGCCGGCACCTCGAGGCGATCGGGCATCCGGTGGTGGGCGACGGCAAGTACGGAGACTTCCCCTTCAACCGCACAGCGCAGCGCCAGTGGGGCCTGCGTCGGATGTTTCTCCACAGCGCGCGCCTCTCGATGTCGCACCCGGTCCTGCGCAAGCGGCTGCTCCTGGAAGCGCCCCTTCCCGAGGAGCTTCTCCAGGTCTTGCCACGGGCAGGCATCCAGTGGAGAACATCCCCGCCCTGACCGGCCTCGCGGCGAGCGCCCGCCCGCCAGCAACTTGTCAGGATGAACCGCGCCGGTTCCACTGTTCCGTCGTAGGACAAGACCCATGCGAGAAAACCAGCCCCCCCTGTATCGCCGCGTCTACCAGCGGCTCACGGCCGATCGCGGACCCGGCAAGAAGAAGCTGTGGGTGCTGCTCGCCATCCCCTTGGCGGCGCTCGTCGCGGTGGGCCTCGTCACCGCCGGCGCGTTCTACGTCGTCCTGGCGCGGGGCCTGCCCTCCATCGAGTGGGCGCGCCACTACCGTCCGCCCATCGTCAGCACGGTGTGGAGCGGCGACGAACAGCTCGCCGGCGAGTTCTACAACGAGCGCCGCGTGGTGGTGCCCTACGAGAAGATTCCCCAGCGCCTCAAGCAGGCGGTGGTGGCCTCCGAGGACAAGGACTTCTTCGAGCACGGCGGCGTCTCGCTGACCGGCATGCTCCGCGGCATCTACTCGACCTACCTGCGCCACAACCGCACGGTGGGCGGGTCCACCCTCTCGCAGCAGACCGCCAAGGCGATCATGGCGTCGGTGGAGGGCGAGGCAAGCGTCCGCGTCCGCTCCGGCTGGGCCGGCGTGCGGCGCAAGGCGCGCGAGTTCATCCTCACCCGGCGCCTGGAGGCCAACTTCAACAAGGAGCACATCCTCTGGCTGTACCTGAACGAGGTGTACTTCGGTCACCACAGCTACGGGGTGCAGGCCGCCGCCGAGAACTACTTCCGCAAGAACGTGTGGGAGCTGACGCTGCCGGAGATCGCGCTGATCGCCGGGCTGCCGCAGGCGCCCAGCAGCTACTCGCCCTTCGCGCACCCGGAAAAGGCGAAGAACCGCCGCTCCTACGTCCTGCGGCGCATGTTCGAGGAGGGGATGATCACGCGGCAGGAGCGGGAAGAGGCCGACGCCGCGGAGGTCAAGGTCTACCCGGTGCAGGACATCTTCCGCGAGACGGCGCCCTACGTCACCGAGCACCTGCGCCGCGATCTGGTGGCGCGCTACGGCAACGAGCGCCTGCTCAACGACGGGCTCAAGGTGTACGCCACCGTGGATCTGGAGCGCGAGCGCGACGCCGTGGCCGCCACCATCAAGGGAGTCATCGAGGCCGACAAGCGGCAGGGCTATCGCGGCCCGCTGCTCCACCTGGCGCAGAAGGACTGGGACGACTTCGCCGGCAAAGAGCAGGCCTTCCTCGAGGGCGACGGCAAGCACGACGAGGTCATCGCCGCGCTGGTCACCGGCGTGGAGAAGGACGGCAAGGGCGTCTCGGTGCGGGTCGGCTCGCAGTCCGGCCGCATCGACATCGAGTCGGCCTGGTGGGCGCGCAAGCCCAACCCGGAGGTGAACTCCGAGTACACGAAGATCACCACCCTGCGCGGCGTGCTCGCTCCTGGAGACGTGGTGCTGGTGCGGGCGACGGAAAAGCCGCAGCAGTGGGCGCTGGAGCAGGAGCCCAAGCTCCAGGGAGCGCTGATCAGCACCGACCCGAACAGCGGCTACGTGGTGGCGATGATCGGCGGCTACGACTTCGAGAAGAGCGAGTTCAACCGCGCCTTCCAGGCCTGCCGCCAGCCCGGATCGGCCTTCAAGCCCATCGTCTACAGCGCGGCCATCGAGCAGCGCGGCTTCAACGCCAGCACCATCCTGCTGGATGCGCCCATCGTCACCGACGACGACTCCACCGGCCGCCGCTGGAAGCCGCAGAACTACGAAGAGGAGTTCAAGGGCGAGGTGCCGGTGCGGCTGGCGCTCATCCACTCGATGAACACGCCGGCCATCCGCACCCTGCAGGCGGTGGGGGTCAAGGCCGCGGCCGCCGGGGCGCACAAGCTCGGCATCACCACCAAGATCAACGAGGACCTCTCCATGGCGCTGGGGTCCTCGTGCGTGTACCTGTCCGACCTGACCGGCGTCTACGCGAGCTTCAACCGCGACGGGCGCAAGGCGAAGATGATCTACCTGCGCCGCGTGCTCGATCGCGACGGCCGCATCCTCGAGGACCACAGCTCGTTCTACGACCCCTGGACCTGGCTCTCCGACCGCGTGGCGGCGGGCTATGCCAAGCTCTACGACGTCCCCGACCAGGTCATGAAGCCGGAGACGGCTTTCCTCATGCAGCAGCTCATGACCGAGGTGTGCAAGCCGCCCGGCACCGGCGGCCGCGCGGCGGCACTGGGCAAGCCGGTGGCGGGAAAGACCGGCACCACCAACGACCTCTTCGACGCCTGGTTCATGGGCTACACGCGCGACCTCGTCACCGGCGTGTGGGTCGGGTATGACACGTACGAGTCGCCCATGGACAAGTACGCCACCGGCGGACACTACGCCTTGCCCATCTGGCTCGACTACATGCAGAACGCGCTCAAGGGGGTGCCCCAGGGCGAGTTCGAGGCGCCCAGCGAGAACATCGTCTGGGTGAGCGTCGATCCCGAGACGGGCAAGCGGGCGACCGCCGATACGCGCCAGCCCGTGCTCGAGGCCTACCTGCGGGACAACCAGCCTCCCGACGAGTCGGGCGCGGTGGCCGCCGCGCCCGGGCAGCCTCCGCAGCCCGGCCAGAAGGCCCCCAACGCGGCGCAGGCGGCGGATCAGATGCTGAAGGGCGGGCTGTAGGATCAGGGGGCCGGCTTTGGTCTTGCGGCGCTTTTGCGCCTCACGCCGCGGGCCCGCCGGCGGCACTCGTGTTACAAGGAGCAGCATGATCGGCGGCCTCTCGATGACGGAAGTCATCATCATTCTGGGCCTTGCCCTGCTCCTGCTCGGGCCGGACCAGTTGCCCACGCTGGCGAAGTCGCTGGGCAAGGGCCTCAAGGAGCTGCGCAAGGCCACCGACGACATCAAGAGCCAGTTCGAGTCGGAGATCGCGCGCATCGACATCAACGAGCCGGCGAAGCCGGCCTCGCCCAGCATCGCGCCGGTGCCGCCGCCTGCGAGCAACGAGAGCGATCCCGCGGCAGCCCGCGCCGCCGCGCGCCGCGCTGCCTCGACGGCCGCGCAGCTCACGCTGGTGCCGGAGGGAGCGGTGCCGCAGGGCGCGGTGGCGCCGGGAGCGGTGCCGCAGGGCGCGGTGGCGCCGGGAGCGGTGCCGCAGGGAACGGTGCCGCGCGAGATGCCGCGCGAGGTCGTGCCTCCTGCGTCCTGGGTCCACAGGTCGCGGCCCGTCACGCCGGCACAGCCCGCGCCGGCGGCACAGGCCCCCGCGCCGGCGCCCGCGGCACAGGAGCCCGCAGCGCAGCAGCCCGCGCCGGCAGCGCAGGAACCGGCGGCGTCCCCTGAGGCGCCGTCCGCCGCTCCGCAGGAGCAGAAGGCGTGAGCACTGCGCTCTTGCCGACCCCGCCCACTCCCGCGGCGCCGGAAGACGACATCCATCTCTCGCTGCGCGAGCACCTCATCGAGCTGCGCAAGCGCCTGAAGTGGGCGCTGATCTGGCTGCTGGTGGGGTTCTGCGCCTCGTACTACTGGTCGCAGCAGATCTTCCACTTCCTCATGCTGCCCATCTTCGCCGCGCTGCCCGACGGCGAAAAGGCGTTGCACTTCTCCTCTTCCATCGAGCCCTTCCTCATCTACCTGAAGGTGGGCCTCTACGCGGGCATCTTCGTCGCCTCGCCGATGATCTTCTGGCAGATCTGGCTCTTCGTGGCGCCGGGGCTCTACCGGCGCGAGCGCAAGAAGATCGTTCCCTTCGTGCTCGCGGCGACGGTGTTCTTCATCGGCGGCGCGACCTTCTGCTACACGATCGTGCTCCCGCCGGCGTTCCAGTTCCTCATCAACACGGCCGGCCCCGACATCAAGCCGGTGCTGATGATGGACGAGCAACTGGGCCTGGTCATGCTCATGCTGCTGGCCTTCGCCATCATCTTCGAGCTGCCGCTGATCCTCACGCTGCTGGCGATGATGGGAGTGGTGGACCACAAGTTCCTCAGCAAGTACCGCCGCCACGCCATCGTGGTGAACGTCATCGTCGCGGCGTTCGTGACGCCCACGGGCGACCCGTTCAACCTGGCGCTGATGGCCCTGCCGATGATGGTCTGCTACGAGCTGGGCGTACTGGGCGCGTGGATCTTCGGGAAGAAGGACACCACCGCCCGCCTGACCGCCTGACCTCCGGTCGGGCGGGCCGCCGATTCCACGCCCCTCGGGCGGGTTGAAAGCGGCGCCGCCGATGGTTTCAATCTCATGATGCGACGTCTGGTCTTGATGCTCGCCCTCTCTGCGTGCACGCGGGGGAGCGGCCCGTTCCCCGCAGGGTCGCCGCCGTCTGCGGGTCCCGGCTCGGACGCCGGCGCGGCCGCCTCGCCACCGGCTCCGCTGCCGGACGGCGGGGTCGCCGCAGCGGGCCCCTCGTTCGCCGGCTGTCCCATGTTCCCCGCGGAGGACGCGTGGAACACCGACATCTCCGCCGTCCCTGCGGACGCGCACTCCGCCGACTACCTCGCCTTCATGGGCGCCGGCACGCTCTTCCTGCACCCGAACTTCGGCGGCCCCTACGGGCAGCCGGTCACGGTGGTGGGCGCCGCGCAGCCGCGGGTGCCGATGTCGTTCCTCTACGCCGCGCAGAGCGAGCCCGGGCCCTATCCGTTTCCGCCGGACGTGCCCATCGAGTCGGGCCCGGACCGCCACGTGACGGTGCTCGAGAGCGGCGGCTGCAAGCTCTACGAGACCTACAACACCTACGCGTCCGGCGCGGGCTTCCACGCCGACTCGGGCGCGGTCTTCGACCTGGTCACCGGAGCACCGCGGCCCAGCGGCTGGACCTCGGCCACCGCGGCCGGGCTGCCCATCCTGCCGGGCCTTGCCCGCTACGACGAGGTGGTGGAGCAGGGCGAGATCCGCCACGCCCTGGCGTTCGTCGCCGGCAGCACCGCCCACTCCTGGGTGGCGCCCGCGACGCACTCGTCGGGCACCAGCACGGCGCAGTTCGCGCCGCCCATGGGCCTGCGCGTCCGGCTGCGCGCGGACTTCGACCTCTCGCGCTTCCAGGGACCGTCGCTGGTGATCCTGCGCGCCCTGCAGAAGTACGGGATGTTCGTGACCGACAACGCGGGGGGCGGGTTCTGGTCGCTGGCCGGCGAGCAGGATCCGCGGTGGCCCGTGGCGGATTTGGAAGCGCTCAAGACGGTGCCGGCCAGCGCCTTCGAGGTGGTGCAGCTCGGGACCGTGCACAGCGGCCAGTAGTTGTGCTAAACGGCGCCGTCGTCCCCATCGTCTAGAGGCCCAGGACACCGCCCTTTCACGGCGGTAACCAGAGTTCGAATCTCTGTGGGGACGCTCTCTCAAATCCGGGCCCGCGCGCCTCACTGCTCCACGCCCGCTCCACGGCCCTTGCGGAACTTCGGGCGGTAGACCTCAAACAGTTCGAAGAACATCCGCTCCACGCATGAGTCACAGACGCAGGCCGCTCGCGTCTTCGAGAACCATCGGCCAAGACGCCTATCGTGCTTCCCGCAGAACGAGCACGGCACGTCCTTCGGGTCTCTCGATTCTCCTTCGCGCGCCAGTCTCAAGGTCATGAAGCCGCCTCCTGCGCACGCGGCGTCTCCAGCAAAGCGATTGCGGCCTCCTTCGACCCTTGCGCGAGATGCATGTAGCGCATGGTCGTCTTCAGGTCCGCGTGGCCCGCCAATTCCTGAACGACCTTCGCAGGCGCGCCGCGCATCGCCAAGTGCGAGCAGAACGTGTGCCGCAGGCGGTGCAAGTTCCGGCTCTCGGGAAGGCCAGCGCGGCGGCAGGCAGTCTCCATCCAACTCTGCAAGGTCGTCACTCCCACGGGCGTTCCGTCCTCTTGCCAGAGCAGGCGCTTCCCGCGCAGATGCCGAACGCCCTCCACGGCCTCGCGCAGGCGCTCCGTCATCGGGACGCGTCTGGTCTTCCCGCCCTTCGGCGTTCCGATCTTGCCGTTCCATTCGTTGCGCGCGACGACGACGGCGCCTCCGCGGACGTCGTTCTGCTCAAGG
>DASSQZ010000109.1:0-54070 GCA_035702105.1 Myxococcales bacterium
TTGGTCGCCAAATGCCCGTCTCGCGGCCAGATCGTTGTGGAAACGGCAGAGCAGCCGGAGGTTCCCTGGCGATGACGAGCCTCCCAGGGCGCGCGGAATGATGTGGTCGTACTCGACCCGCAGGGTGGACCCGCAGATGCCACCCGAGTCGAGCGGCCACTGGCACCGTCCGCCGTCCCGCTTCCACGCCTCGCGCTTCACCGACGCCGGGATCGCGCCGGACGATTCCGCCACGGGGGCTTGCATCCGCGGCTTCTCCACCAGGCCGCGGCGAGCGGCGTGGCGTTTCAGGACGAGGTCGAGACCCGCCTCGAGGATGCTCGCCATGTTGGCGCCGTCCTGGACGTGCGACAGCGCCGCCTGCGCGGCTTTCAGCTTCTCGAGGAACCCTCGCGAAACGGTGATGTGAAGGCGCGCCAGATCGGCAGTGAGCGGCTCGGCCGAGTCGGATGGCCGACCTGCCGCTGCGGGCGGAGGAAGCCGGGAGCCCGTGGCGGAAGGCGCAACCATCCTCCCGGCATCCGTCACGGCGGCGGGCGTGCCCTCGACGCAAGCCGGTTCAACCGGTTGAACTGCGGGCGAGGGCGGTTCGGGCGAAGCCGGTTCAACCGGTTGAACTGCCGCATCCGACCCGGTGACGCGCCGCGACGCCGACCCGCGCAGCGCCGTCGCGACCGGGCCTGCGGCCGTGATCACGTCGCGATGCGGCGCGGCCGAAGGCTGCAGCGCTGCCGCGAGCGCCCTCGCGTCCCTCTTCGAGCGCTGGAAGAACTTGGGCAACACCTCCTGCCGGTTCTCCGCCGTGAGCACCTTCGCGACCTCGACCACGCTGGTGATGCAGAGCCTTCCGTCGCGCAAGGGCTCGATGACCTCCGGGAACCGCCGCAAGAGCGCGGCCGCGGTCTTCCGGTAGTGCGCCGCTCCTTTGGAGAGCCCGAGCTCCCGGTGCAGGAAATAAAAGAGGCTCGAGTATCCGAGCTCCAGCCACCCCCGCTGCTCGTCGAACTCCGCGAGAGCGAGGAGGAACTCCGCCATCTCGGCCCGCTCGCGGCGGAGGAGATCCGCGAGCCGGCCTGCCTGAATTCGTGCAGTCGTGGTCATGCGCGCAGTATCGTGCCGGCCCCTGACAAACCCGGCGGCGCCGGCACTCGCCAGAGCGCCGGCCGCGGTCCGCGCGCGCCCGGCGCGTGCACGACGAGCAACCCCGCATGCGCCAGACTGACGGCATCGCGCCTGGCTGAAGTACCCTGGCCCTAGCTGGCAGCGGCGCTGCCGCGAAGCCGCGCAGCCTCGGCGAGCAGCAGCGCGTGCAGCGCCGGCCCCGCAGCCAGCAGGCCCGGCGGGGGCGGCGCGCTGCGGTTGAAGCGCACCGGGCTGCCGTCGAGATGCGTGCAGAGGCCGCCCGCGGCGGCGACCAGCGCCACCCCCGCGCAACTGCCCCATTCCTTGCGCGTCTTCACCGAGAGGACCCCGTCGGCCAGCCCGCCCGCCACGCGCGCGAGCTTGTGCGCCATGCTCGCCATCAACCCGGGCGCCGTTCCCGCCAGCGCCTGCGAGAGCCCGCGCTCCCACTCCTTGCGCGAGACCAGCAGCCTGGCGCCGGCCAGCGATGCCGCCGCGCTGACCGTGGTGCGAGCGCCGTTGAGCGTCGCTCCGCTGCCCACCGCGCCGGCAAAGAGCTCGTCGCGCACCGGGTTGTAGACCACCCCGAGCACGGCGATGCCGCCCCGGGAAAGCCCCACCGAGACCACGTACTCGTCGCCCCCCGCCACGTAGTTGGAGGTGCCGTCGAGGGGATCGACGATCCAGACCCGCTCGCGCCCGGCCCGCGCGCCGTCGTCCGGCGTCTCTTCCGAGAACACCGCGTCGGACGGAAACGCCGCGAGCAGCCCGGCGCGGATCCGCGCGTCCGACTCGCGGTCCGCGGGGGTGACCACCTCGCCGCGATCCTTGCGCAGCACCGGGACCTTTCCCTGGCTGGCCCGCAGCATGGCGCCCGCGTCGCGCGCCAGTTCCGTCGCCACCTTCAGCTCGAGCTCGAGGGCCGCCACGCTGCCACCTTCCCGCTGGCCGTCTCTCGCGGCCGGGACCAACATCGTACGTCGCGGCCGGTCCGCTGTCTCGCCTTCGGCGCAACCTGCCCACATCCGGCGCCCTGCCCCGGGCTATGAATTGCGAATCACTTACACCCGAATACCCCAAAACCCCTGGATCCGACCGGCCGCCCTCCTCTATTCTGCCGGTCGGTATCCCCTCAAACCCGAGTGCCCGCCGGAGGGCGCATGATTCCCAAGCTCCACGCCGCTGTCCTGTCGTCGCTCTGCGCCCTGGGCGCGAGCGCGGCCGAGGCGCCGCTGCCGCTCATCACCACCGCCGCGCTCTCGGCGAAGATCGAGGCGCAGCCTCCGCAGGCGCGGGACTTCACGCTGGTGGATGCGCGCACCCGCGTCGAGTTCGCCGAGGCGCACATCCCGGGCGCGGTGAACTGCCCGGCAGCCGAAGTCGCCGCCCTGCTGCCGAAGCTGGTCGAGGAGCGGTCGCGGAACCTGGTCTTCTACTGCAACGGCCCCAAGTGCACCAAGAGCCAGAAGGCGGCGCGCGAGGCCCTCGCGCTCGGCTACACCCGCGTGGTCGAGTACAACGAAGGCCTTCCCGCCTGGGGACAGGCGGGACTGCCGCTCGCGGGCAAGCCGCTGCCCTCGTTCGAGGCGCAGGCCATCTCGCCCGAACAGCTCGCGCAGATGCGCAAGGGACCCCGCGCCCCGCTGGTCGTGGACGTTCGCGACCGCGTCGAATACCAGGCTTTCCACCTGCCCGGCTCGCTCAGCATTCCCCTCGACGACCTGCGCTCCCATCTTCGCGAATTGCCGCCCGGGCGCGAGATCGTCCTCGTCTGCCATTCGGGTCACCAGAGCCCCATCGCCGCCCGGGTGCTCCACGCGCTGGGGCGGCGGGACCTGAAGCGCCTGGACGGCGGCCTGGTGGCCTGGCAGCAGAAGGGCCTGCCCACCGAATCGGGCCGCATGGCCCGGCACTGAGCGCCCCCGGTGCGCGTCCAGATCGGCACCCGCCTGCGGCTCTCGCTCGCGGCGATCGTCGCCATCGTCCTGGTCCTCGGCGTTCTCGGCTACCGGGCCATCTCCGGGCTCGCCGGCGAGGTGAAAGGCCCGCTGACCGAGGCGGTGGAAGCCGCCACGGCGCTCGACGGGCTCCGCCTCGATGCGCGTGAGGCGCGCCTGCTCATCGCCGCTTCGGCCGCGGCCGCCACCACCACCGATCTCGCCGCCGCGGACCTGGCGCAAGGGCGCTACGCCACAAGGCTCGCCGGGCTGACCGCCCGCAGGCGCGCGGGCCTCGACACCGCCGGGCTGGAGCGGCGGATGGCGGAGATGGTTGCGGTCGGCAAGGAGCTCGCCGAGGCCAACGCCGGCCAGCAGTGGTCGAAGGCGGCCGCGCTCTCGCCACGCTTCGAGAGGCTCGCCGCCGACCTGGACGACCTGCTCGCGAACGTGGCCGCGGCGCAGCGCGCCCAGGTGGACGCGCGGCTCTCCGCGGCGGCAGGCCGCCTGCGGACCGTCGCCCTCGTCTTCGCCGCAGGCATCGCCGGCTGCCTGCTCCTGGGCGGCCTGCTCGACCTCTCCCTGCGGCGCAGGCTGGTCCTGCCGCTGCGCGCGCTCAGCGCCGCCACCACGCGCATCGTCGAACACGGCGACCTGGCCCAGGACGTCGACATCCGCTCGGACGACGAGATCGGCGATCTGGCCCGCTGCTTCCAGCGGCTGGTGGAGAAGCTGCGCCAGATCACGACAAGCCTGCGCGAGGCCACCGACGCCCTGAGCAGCTCGGTTGCGAATCTCGGCGCGGCGGCGGCCGATCAGGTGAAGGCGGTGAGCCGGCACGCGGCTGCGGTGCAGGAGACCAGCGTCACCGCCGGCCAGATCCGGCAGAGCTCGGTGATGGCGGCGCAGCGGGCCGCGGCGCTGCTCGACACGGTGGCCCGCGCGGACGACGTCAGCGAGGCGGGCGAGACCTCGGTGCAGCGCACGCTGGAGAGCCTCGGCGACATGGCCCTGCGCGCCAGCACCACGGCGGAGCAGATCGGGCTGCTCAAGCAGCGGATGGCGCAGATCGACGCCATCAACGTGACGGTCAAGAACCTCGCCGACCAGTCGAACATGCTCGCGCTCAACGCCGCCATCGAGGCGGTGCGCTCCGGCGAGCACGGCAAGGGCTTCGCGGTGGTGGCGCGGGAGATCCGCTCGCTCGCGGACGCGTCCATCCAGGCCACCGTGGAGGTGCGGGAGATCCTCCACGACATCGGCAGGGCCATCGAGGAGACCGCCCGCACCGGCGACGCGGCGCGGCGCAGGGCGGAAGCGGGCCTCTCCGAGGCGCAGTCTTCCGGCTCCACCCTGCGGCAGCTCTCGGAGATGGTGAAGGAGAGCGCCAGCGGCGTGCGGCAGATCGCAAACACCATCACGCAGCAGGACGCGGGCGTGGGCCAGATCTTCGCCGCCGTGCGCGACCTCACGGCGGTGATGGACGACACCCGCCAGCGCGTCGACTCCAACGAGCGCGCCATCGCCGAGATCCTGGACGTGGCGGCGCGCGTCTCGACGCTGGTGAAGAGCTACCGGACGTAGCGCGGCAGCGGTGCAGGATCGTGGCCGTCTCGGCATGCGCGCGCAATTCCTGCGGGCGCGATCTGCCCGCGCAGCGCTTGCGTCGCACCCCCGGACGCGAACGGCGCGTGGCACGCCAATGGCACGCTCTTCTGGGCGTGGCCGAAACACCCGAGACGAGCCGCTCCCCGCTGCGGGCGCCGCCGCTGGACTTCACCACCTTCCGCAGGCAGGAGACGCTGCTCATCCTGCTCAACCTGGCCGCGATGGCGGGGCTGATGTCGCTGCACGCGGTCTTCCAGCCCATCGTCGGCGCGCTCTCCGGCGGGGTGGCCCTCGCCTTCGTGCTCCGCTTCGCCATGCAGATGGGCGAGGTGGCGTTGCTCAACGACGCGCGCACCGTCCTCTCGCCCCGCTGGACCTGGTGGTACGCGCGGGCCTCGGTGCTGGCGTACGTCGCCTTCGCCGCGCTGGTCTCGCTGCGCGGCAGCGGGCAGGAGAGCCACTACGCGGTGCTCATGGTCGTGCCGGTGATCGCGGCGGCCTTCCGCTTCAGCGTGGCCGGCCTCGGCTGCGTGCTGGTCGGAATCGTCGCCCTGACCATCGGGCAGATGTGGCTGCCGCCTCACGGCGCGGCGGCATCGGGACGGCTCGTCGAGACCTTCGAGGCGACCACCGTGTCGCTCATCTTCCTGGTGGTCGCGGCGGTGGTGCGGGTGCTGGCGGAGCAGCTCTGGCGGCGCGAAGACGAGCTGCAGAAGAGCCGCGACCGCCTGGTCCGAGAGGAGAAGCTGGCGGCGCTGGGCCGGGTGGCCTCGGCCATCGCCCACGAGGTGCGCAACCCGGTGAGCATGATCGCCGTGGCGGTGGCGGCGGCGCGTCGTCCGGAGACTCCCGCATCGGTGCGCGAGGAGGTGTTCGACATCCTCAGCCAGGAGTCGCGGCGGCTGGAGCGGCTGACCCAGGACTTCCTCGCCTACGCCCGCAACCGGCAGCCGCAGCTCCGCGACACCTCGCTTCCGGACGCGCTGGCGCTGGTCGCCGGCCTCTTGCGCCCCCGCGCCGCCGAGCTGGGCATCGACCTCGTCACCGGGAGCGACGAGGCGACCGTGGCCGTCGATCCGTTCCAGATCCAGCAGGCCCTCCTCAACCTCGGCCTCAACGGCCTGGAGGCCACGCCGCAGGGCGGCAGGGTGGAGCTCTCCGCCCGCTCGCTGCCGGACGGGGCGTCGTTCGCGGTCGAGGACAGCGGTCCCGCCATCCCGGCGGACTCGGTCGCGCGCCTGGGCGAGCCCTTCTTCAGCACCAAGCCGCGCGGCACCGGCCTGGGCCTGGCCATCGCCCGGTCGATCGCCGAGGCGCACGGAGGCGAGCTGACGCTGGCCAGCAACCTGCCGGGCCAGGTGCGATTCGAGCTTCGCGTCGCCGCGCCGGAGGCCGCCGCATGACCACCATCCTGATCGTCGACGACGAGTCGCACCTGCGGCGCCTGCTCGGCCTGGTGCTGCGCGAGGAGGGCCACGCCGTCCTCGAGGCCGACTCGGTGGCCGCGGCGAGGGCGCGGCTCCTCGAGTCGGACGTGCAGCTCGTCATCACCGATCAGAAGCTGGGCGACGGCGACGGCCTCGCGGTGCTGGCGTACGCGCGGGAAGCGGCGACGCCGGTGATCTTCCTCACCGCCTACGCCACCGTCGAGCTGGCGGTGGCCGCCATGCGCGCGGGCGCCTTCGACGTGATCGCCAAGCCGTTCGATCCCGACGCCGTCAAGGCAGCGGTGCGGCGCGCGCTCGAGCACGCGGGCCTGGTCCGCGAGAACCAGCTCCTCCGCGCCCGGGTGACGAGGCTGGGGCCTCCCGACGACCTGGTGGGCGATTCCCCGCCCATGCGCCGGCTCCGCGAGCTCGCTGCCCGCGTCGCGCCCACCGATGCCACCGTGCTGATCACGGGAGAGACGGGAAGCGGCAAGGAGCTGGTCGCGCGGGCCATCCACCGCCGCAGCGCGCGCGCCGCCGGACCCTTCGTGGCGGTGAACTGCGCCGCCATGGCGGAGGGATTGCTGGAGTCGGAGCTGTTCGGCCACGAGAAGGGCGCCTTCACCGGAGCCGACCGGGCGCGCCCGGGAATGTTCGAGGCCGCGAGCGGCGGGACGCTGTTCCTCGACGAGGCCGGCGAGATGTCCGCCTCGCTGCAGGCCAAGCTGCTGCGCGTCCTCACCGACGGAATGGTCACGCGGGTGGGCTCGCGCACCGAGCGCAAGGTGGACGTGCGCCTGCTGGTCGCCACCCACCGCGATCTCCCCGCGCAGGTCGCCGCCGGCACCTTCCGCGAGGACCTCTATTTCCGCATCGCTGTGGTGCCCATCCAGGTGCCGCCGCTGCGCGAGCGCAGCGAAGACCTGCCCGCGCTGGCGCAGCACCTGCTCGAACGCGCCTGCCGCGAGCTGGCCATCTCCCCCAGGTCGCTGACGCCCGCGGCCCTCCTGCACCTGAAGCGCTACCGTTTCCCCGGCAACGTCCGCGAGCTCCGCAACCTGATCGAGCGCGCCTGCATCCTCTCTTCCGGGCCCGACATCGGACCGGAGGATCTGCTCCTGCCCGCGGCGCCGGCAGGAGACGATCTGCAGCGCTGGGCCCGGACGCTCCCCGAGGCGCTCGACCTGCCGGAGGTGCTCTCGCGGATCGAGAGCGCCCTGATCGCGCGCGCCATGGAGAAGTCCGGCGGCGTCCAGGCCGACGCCGCGCGGCTCCTGGGGGTCTCCCGCAGCGACCTGCACTACAAGCTGCGCAAGTCCGTCAAAATTTCTTGACGCGCGGTTCGAGGATTTGAACGCGGACCGGTCCCGCGCGCCCCTCGTCCCCTCGGAAACGTGGCCTGGCACGGCGCGCGCAATAGAGGTCGGCGTACACCTTTTTCAAGGAGCACAGAGGACATGATCAAGAGCTTGTTGATTGCGGCCGTGGCGAGCCTGGGCGGAAGCGCCGCGATGGCGGCGGAGGCCACCGGCGGAACCCTGGAGAACCTCCAGGCCGCGTTCCAGGGCGAGTCGAACGCGCACGCGAAGTACCTGGCCTTTTCCACCCGCGCGGACGCGGAAGGCTATCCGGGCGCGGCGCGGCTCTTCCGCGCGGCGGCGCGAGCGGAGCAGATCCACGCCGCGGCGCACGCGCAGGTGATCAAGTCGATGGGGGGCGAGGCGGCGGCGAAGATCGAGGCCGCCGCGGTGGGCAGCACGCGCGAGAACCTGCAAGCCGCGCTCGGCGGCGAGAGCTACGAGCGCGACCAGATGTATCCCCGCTTCCTGGAGAAGGCGCGCAAGGACGGCAACGCGCGCGCCGTGCGCACCTTCAACCTGGCCCGCAACGCCGAGATCGAGCACGCCAGGCTCTACCAGGCCGCGCTCGACGACCTGGAGAAGCTGCGCGCGCCGGGCGAGCCGGTGTGGGTCTGCAGCGTCTGCGGATTCACCAGCCGCGAGCTGCCCGCCAAGTGCCCCTCCTCCTTCTCGCCCCGCGAGAAGTTCGAGCGCGTCGACTAGGAGGACGGCATGGGCTTCCTACCGGACTGGAACGGGCTTCATCCCCTCATCGTGCATTTTCCCATCGCGCTGCTCGTGGTCGCCCCGGTCCTGGTGGTGATTGGCCTCGCCCTGAAGCGGCAGCGCGCCTTCCTCTTCGCCGCCCTGCTGGTGATGGCGCTCGGCACCGCGGGAGCGTGGGTGGCGGTGGGGACCGGAGAGGCCGCGGGCGAGCTGGCGGAGCGCGTGCCCGGCGTTGAGCCCGTGCTGGAGCGGCATGGCGAGATGGCCGAGACCACGCGGACGCTCTTCACCGTGCTCACGCTCGTCTACGCGGGGCTGCTCTTCGCTCCCCTGGCGTTGAAGCGGCAACCGCGCAGGCTCGCGGAGATGGGCGCGCACGGCGTGTTCCTCGCGGCGTACGCCGCGGCGTCGGTCTATCTCGGGAAGACGGCACACCAGGGCGGCATGCTCGTCCACCAGTACGGGGTTCACGCGCTGCAGGCGGCCACGCCCACGCTGGAAGCAGGGCGCGGGAGCCACGAGGATGATGATTGAGGCAATCCAGACGCATTCGCCGGCGGGGAGTCTCCGTGCTTCCAGCGACACCCCCCCGCCGCTCCGGGGGCTCTCCACCGGCGATGCTGTCTCCAGGCTTTCGGCCGAAGGTCCCAACGAGCTGCCGGAGGAAGGAAGGCGAGGGAGCCTCGCCATCGCGCTGGAGGTGATCCGCCAGCCGATGTTCCTGATGCTGGTCGCGGCGGGAACCCTCTACCTGGCCATCGGCGATCCGCCGGACGCGCTGATGCTGCTGGGTTCGGTCCTGGTGGTGATGGGCATCACCGTGGTGCAGGAGCGCAGGACCGAGCGCGCGCTGGAGGCGCTGCGCCGGCTCTCGAGCCCGCGGGCGCTGGTGATCCGCGACGGCCGCCAGGAGCGGATCGAGGGCCGCGAGGTGGTGCGCGGCGACCTGCTCGTGCTCTCCGAGGGCGATCGGATTCCCGCGGACGGACTCTTGCGAACCGGCGGGAACGTCGCGGTCGACGAGTCGCTCCTCACCGGCGAGTCGGTGGCCGTCCGCAAGACCCCCTCGGCGGGGACGCCGGCGCTGGGCCCTCCCGGCGGCGACGGTGGACCGTCCCTGTTCTCCGGGACGCTGGTGGTCGCCGGGCAGGGCATCGCCGAGGTGGTGGCCACCGGGCAACGCACCGAGCTGGGGAAGATCGGCCAGGCCCTGCAGACGCTGGAGCGAGAGCCCACCCCGCTGCAGAAGGAGACGGGCAGGCTGGTGCGGCTGATGGCCACCGTCGGCCTGGGGCTGTGCGCGGTGGTGGCGGTGTCCTACGCGCTGACGCGAGGCGCGACCGGCGACGCCTGGCGCGACGGCGCCCTCGCGGGAATCACCCTCGCGATGGCCGTGCTCCCGGAGGAGTTCCCGGTCATCCTCACCATCTTTCTCGCCCTCGGTGCATGGCGCATCTCCAGGCGCAGGGTGCTCACGCGGCGGATGCCGGCGGTGGAGACGCTGGGCGCGGCCACCGTGCTCTGCGTCGACAAGACCGGCACCCTGACGCTGAACCAGATGAGCCTCGCCGCGGCGGACGACGGAGAGGCGCGCTTCGACGCGCGCGGCGGGGCCATCCTGCCTTCGCGCTTCCACCGCCTGGTCGAGGCCGCCCTCCTCGCCAGCCGCCCCGATCCCTTCGACCCGATGGAGCGGGCGCTCGCCGAGGCCGCCCGCCATTCGCTGCCCACCCCGCTCGTCGGCCGCGAGCTGGTCCGCGAATATCCGCTCACGCCGGAGCTGCTGGTCATGTCGCACGCCTGGCGCACGGGCGGCGGCGCCGCGCTGGAGGTGGCGGCCAAGGGCGCGCCCGAGGCGATCGCCTTGCTCTGCCGGCTGAAGGGGCCGGCGCGCGAGTCCCTGGCGCGGCGCGCGGCGCAGCTCGCGGGCGAGGGCCTGCGCGTCCTGGGTGTGGCGGCGGCGCGCATCGACGAGCGCGAACTGCCTGCCGAGCAGCGCGACCTGGAGCTGGAGTTCCTCGGGCTCCTGGCCCTGCAGGATCCGGTGCGGCCGGCGGTTCCCGCCGCGGTGGCCGAGTGCCGCGGCGCAGGCGTGCGGGTGGTGATGATGACCGGAGACTTCCCCGCCACCGCGAGCAGCATCGCCGGGCAGGCCGGCATCGCCAATCCCGACGTGGCCTTGACCGGCCCGGAGGTGGATGCCCTCGGCGACGCGCAGCTCGCCGAGCGCGCGGGAACGCTGAACGTGTTCGCGCGGGTGGTGCCGGAGCAGAAGCTGCGCATCGTCGAGGCGCTGAAGCGGAGCGGCGCGATCGTGGCCATGACCGGCGACGGCGTGAACGACGCCCCGGCGCTGAAGGCGGCGCACATCGGCGTGGCGATGGGCCACCGCGGCACCGACGTGGCGCGCGAGGCGGCGGCGCTGGTCCTCCTCGACGACGAGTTCCCCTCCATCGTGGCGGCGGTGCGGCTGGGCCGGCGCATCTTCGACAACATCAAGAAGGCGTTCACCTACACCCTCGCGGTGCACGTGCCGGTGGCGGGCCTCTCGGTGGCGCCGCTCTTCGTGCCCGGCTGGCCGCTCCTGCTCCTGCCCATCCACGTGGTCTTCATGCAGCTGATCATCGATCCCGCCTGCTCGCTGGTGTTCGAGGCGGAGGAGGCGGAGCCGGAGGTGATGCGGCGCCCTCCTCGCGACCCGCGCGAGCGCCTCTTCTCACGAGCCGCCATCGGATGGGGCTTCCTCCAGGGCGCAGGACTGCTCGCCTTTGCCCTGGCCGCGTTCGCTGCATCGGCGTCGCTCGGCGAATCGATGTCGGCCTCGCGGGCGGTGGCATTCACCGCCCTGGTGGTCGGCAACCTGCTGCTCATCCTCGGCAACCGCTCGCAGGCGCAGAGCGCGATCGCCATGCTGCGCAGGCCCAACTCCGCGCTCTGGTGGGTCGTGGGCGGCACCGCCGTGTTCCTCGCGCTGGCGCTGCTGGTGCCGGGGCTGCGCGAGGTGTTCCACTTCGGCCAGCCGTCCGCCGCAGCCGTGGCGCTGGGGCTCGCCGCCGGCCTCGCCACCGCCCCCTGGCTGGAGGCGCTGCGGCTGCTGCGCAACCGCGGCGCGGCCGCGGCGTCCGCGCGAGCGCGCGCGCCCGCTCCCGAGGCGCCTGGCCCTCGCTGCAGAGGATCTGCCCTGCTCCCTTGACGCCCGGGGATCGGCGGAGGTGCAGGTCAGGCATCGGCCGGGCCGCGATCGCCGCTTGACTCGGCGCCCGCCATGCGCGCTCCTCCGCGAATGAACCGATCCCCCCTGGAAGCCGCCTGCGCAGCCGCCCTGCGGTACCTCGATGCGCTCCCCGGACGCGCAGTCGGCGCGAGCGCCGATGCGGCGGCGCTGCGCGCTGCATTGGGCGGCCCCCTGCCGGAGCAAGGCGAGCCGCCGGCGCAGGTCGTCGAAGATCTGGCGCGCGAGGCCGATCCCGGACTGGTGGCGAGCGCCGGGCCTCGCTTCTTCGGATTCGTCGTCGGCGGCAGCCTTCCCGCCGCGGTGGGCGCGGACTGGCTGACCAGCGCCTGGGACCAGAACGCGGGCCTCTTCGTCCTCTCGCCGGCTGCCGCGGTGGTCGAGGAGATCGTGGCAGGCTGGATGAAGGATCTCCTCGGCCTGCCTCCGGCATCGAGCATGGGCATGGTGACGGGCGGGCAGATGGCCAACACCACCTGCCTCGCTGCGGCGCGACACTCGGTTCTGGCAGCGGCCGGGTGGGACGTGGAGACGCAGGGGATGACCGGCGCGCCCAGGGTGGCGGTGCTGGCGGGTGACGAGGCGCACGTCACCGTCTACGGAGCGCTGCGGCTCCTGGGCCTGGGCGACGGCTCCGTGGTGCGCGTGCCCAGCGATGCGCAGGGGCGGATGCTGCCTGGCGCGCTCCGCGATGCGCTGCAGGCGCAGCGCGGCCCCGCCATCATCTGCGCCCAGGCGGGCAACGTGAACACCGGCGGGTTCGACCCGCTGGAGGAGGTCGTGCGCATCGCGCGGGAGCGGCAGGACGTCTGGATCCACGTGGACGGCGCCTTCGGTCTCTGGGCGCGCGCGAGCGCCACGCGAAAGCACCTGGCTGCCGGCATCGAGGGCTGCGACTCCTGGGCCACCGACGCGCACAAGTGGCTCAACGTGCCGTACGACAGCGGCCTCGCCTTCGTGCGCGATGCAGCGGCGCATCGCGCTGCCATGGCCCGCACCGCCGCATATCTCCAGCGCTCCGCGAGCGACCGGGACAACTACGAGCTCACGCCTGAGTTCTCGCGCCGTGCGCGCGGGTTCGCGGTGTACGCGGCGCTGCGTTCCCTCGGGCGCGGCGGGCTCGGGAAGATGATCGACCGCTGCTGCGAGCACGCCGCCCTCTTCGCGGAGCTGCTCTCGAAGGCTCCGGGAGTGCGGGTCGTGAACGAGGTGGTGCTGAACCAGGTGCTGGTGCGCTTCGAGCGGCCTGGCGCATCGCCGGAGGAAGGCGACCGCTGGACGCGAGAGGTGATCGCGCGCGTGCAGCGCGGCGGCGTGTGCTGGCTCTCGGGCACCGTCCATCGCGGGCGCGCGCTGATGCGGATCTCGGTCTGCAACTGGAGCACGGCGGAGGACGACGTGCGGCGCTCCGCGGAAGCGATCCTCGCGGCCTCCCGGCCCTGACCCAGCCTCGGCCAGACGCAGCGAATCGCTCAAACCGCTCACGCATCGAAACCGGCATGAGACCTGCCTCCTTGCTCTTCCTTGCCGGCCTGGCCGGATGCGCGACCCGCACGACCGATCGGCTTTTCCTCCCGCCGCTGAGGACCGTGGCGCACGTCGACCCCGCGCGCTACGCCGGCACCTGGTACGAGATCGCCAGCTTCCCGCAGCGCTTCCAGCGCGGTTGCACCGCCTCCACGGCCACCTACACGCTCCGTGGCGACGGCGATCTCGACGTCCTGAACCGCTGCCGCAAGGGCTCGCCCGACGGCGAAGAGAAGTCCGCGCGCGGCCGCGCCCGCATCGTCGACCGCGCCACCAACGCGAAGCTCGAGGTGAGCTTCTTCCGGCCATTCTGGGGCGACTACTGGATCGTGGATCTGGCCGACGACTACTCCTACGCCGTGGTGGGCCACCCCGGCCGCGACTACCTCTGGATCCTGAGCCGGACGGCGTCGATGCCCGAAGAGACGTACGCGGGCATCGTCGAGCGCCTGAGGGCGCAGGAATACGAGACCTCCCGGCTGGTGCGCACGCTGCAGCCTCCTGCTGCCGTAGGGGAGCGCTGATGCCGCCTCGCCCGGGCCCGCGCCTCGGGCTCTGCTGCACGTTCCTGGAGCAGCCGATCCGGTTTCGCACCACCACCGCGAGGTTCGCCGCAACGCTCGCGGCGCGCGAGCGAAGGAAACATCTCCACGGCATCGCGCTCGACAACGCGGCGGCGCTGGTGCGGGCAGTCGAGTGGTGCGCCGCGAACGGCGTCGGCGCGTTTCGCGTCACCAGCAAGCTCCTGCCGCTCTCGACGCACCGTGAGCTCGGCTACGGGCTCGCCGACATCGACCGGGACGGAGCCGTGGAGACCATCCTCCGCCAGGCGGGACGGCTCGCGGCGCGGCAGGGGGTGCGGCTCAGCTTCCACCCCGACCAGTTCGTGGTGCCCGGCTCGGCGCGCGAGGAGGTGGTGCGGAGCTCCATCGCCGAGATCGAGGCGCAGGCGCTCCTCGCCGAGAAGATCGGCGCCGAGCAGCTCACCCTCCATGGGGGGGGCGCGCAGGGGGGCAAGCGCGCCGCGCTGGAGCGGCTTGCCCGCGGGCTCGGCCGGCTCTCCGCGCGCGCCCGGAGCCGCGTGGCGCTGGAGAACGACGACCGCGTCTACACCGTGCGCGACCTCTTGCCCCTCTGCCGCCGCGAAGGCGTGCCGCTCGTCTACGACGTGCACCACCACCGCTGCAATCCCGACGGGCTTTGCGAGGAGGAAGCCACCGACGGGGCGGCGGAGACCTGGGGCCGGCGCGAACCGTGGGCGCATCTCTCCAGCCCGCGCCAGGGCTGGACCGCTCCCGATCCGCGCTTCCACGCCGACTACATCGACCCCCGGGACGTGCCCGCAGCCTGGCGCGCGCGCCGCATGACCATCGACGTCGAGGCCAAGGCGAAGGAGCGCGCCGTCCTCGCCTTGAAGCGGGCCCGAGCGCCCGGCGGGTGCGGGAAACCACCCGCCGGGTCCTCGCTCTCACTTCGCCTCCGCCCTGGCGTTGGCCGGCGCGGGTGCGGGAGCGGCGGCGGCGGGAGCCGCGGGTGACGCCGGAGCCGCGGGCCGCAGCGGCATGTCGATGTCGAGCTGCATCGTCCACATCACCTGCGAGCTGCCCGGCTGCAGGCTGCGGTCGAAGAAGTAGACCGGCCCCATCAGCACGGAGATCTTGTCGGTGAAGAAGAGGTTCAAGGCGCCGGCCGCGGCGCCGAAGGTGTTCTTGCCCGTCTGCACGTCGGCGGTGAGGGTCACCTTCTGCAGCCAGGGCAGGTCGACCACGATGTCCGGCGATCCGGCGCCGCCGATGAACCCTGCCCGCTGCTCGTCCCCGGCGCTCGAGAGGTAGAGCCGGGGCTGAAGCCCGTAGTAGCCGCCCACCGAGACGAAGCCGCCGAAGGGCAGCGAATGCTGCGCCTGCGCGTAGAGCATGTCGTAGTCGGTGCCGAGCTGCGTGGCGGTGGTTCCCTTGGTGCCGACGCCCATGATGCCGATTGCGAAGCTGGGCATCCACTTGAGCAGCCTGTCCTCGGGAATGCCGAGCTTGGCGTTGAGCAGCAGCGGATTGTCGGCGGGCAGGAGGAGATCGAATCCCACCTCCAGTTGCAGGTTGTCGAAGGGCAGGACGCCCATGGTGAGCCCGGTGGTCACCGGGTAGATGGCGGAGCTGGTCGAGCCGGCCGACCCGCGCCGCCAGAAGTAGGTGTCGTAGGTCAGGTGCGGCGTGAGGAAGGGCTGGATGGCGGTGGTGGAAGGGGCCCAGACGGTGGTGGTGGGCGTGGCGCGGGCGGCGAGGGCGCAGAGGGCGATGGCCAGCGGGGGGACGAGCTTCTTCATTGCGGGAGCTCCTGCGAGTGCGAGTGCGGACGCGGGCAAGGACATCCCGTGCGCGCCCGGAATGGGCGCGCGCGGGCACGGCAACTGCGGCTGCGGTCAGATGTCGAAGTAGAGCGCGAACTCGATGGGCGAGGGCCGCAGGCGCACCGGGTTCAGCTCGCGCTCCACCTTGTTCTCGATCCAGGCCTCGATCACGTCGGGCGTGAAGACATCGCCCTTGAGCAGGAACTCGTGGTCCTTCTTCAGCTCCCCGAGCGCCTCCTCCAGCGAGCCGGGCATCTTCGGCACGTCCTTCAGCTCTTCCGGCGAGAGCCCGTAGATGTCCTTGTCGAGCGGCTGCCCCGGATCGATGCGCTTCTCCACCCCGTCGAGACCCGCCATCAGCATGGCGGCGAACGCCAGGTACGGGTTGCAGGACGGATCGGGCGAGCGGAACTCCATCCGCTTCGCCTTCGGGCTCGGCGAATACATCGGGATGCGGATGGCCGCGCTCCGGTTCCGCGAGCTGTAGGCCAGGTTCACCGGCGCCTCGAATCCCGGCACCAGCCGCTTGTACGAGTTGGTGGTGGGATTGCAGAGCGCCGCCAGCGCCCGCGCGTGCCGGAGGATGCCGCCCATGTAATGCAGCGCGGTCTCCGAGAGCCCGGCGTACTTCTCGCCGGCGAAGAGCGGCTTTCCGTTCTTCCAGATGCTCTGGTGGGTGTGCATGCCCGAGCCATTGTCGCCGTAGAGCGGCTTGGGCATGAACGTCACCGTCTTGCCGTTGCGCAGGGCGACGTTCTTCACGATGTACTTGAACCAGAGCAGCTTGTCGGCGGTGCGGGTCAGGGAGTCGAAGCGGATGTCGATCTCCGCCTGGCCCGCCGTCGCCACCTCGTGGTGCTGCCGCTCCACCTGGATGCCCACCTGCTCCATCACCCGGCACATCTCGGTGCGGAGGTCCTGCTGCGAGTCGATGGGCGCGACCGGGAAGTAGCCTTCCTTGTAGCGGGGCTTGTAGCCGAGGTTCGGACGGGTGCCGGCGGCCTTTCCGTCGAAGGTGGCCTCGGTCGGGCTGCCCGTCTCCCACTGTCCCTCGCGCGATTCGATGCGATAGGAGCTGTGATTGACGCCGGAGTCGTAAGAGATGCCGTCGAAGATGAAGAACTCCGCCTCCGGGCCGAAGTAGGCCACGTCGCCCACGCCGGTGGCCTTGAGGTACTTCTCGGCCTTCTGCGCCACGTGGCGCGGGTCGCGGGAATAGGGCTCCTTGGTGATGGGGTCGACGATGTTGCAGATCAGCGAGAGCGTCGGATCCTTCATGAACGGATCCAGGGTCGCCGTGTCGGCGTCGGGCACCACCAGCATGTCGCTGGCGTGGATGGGCATCCAGCCGCGGATCGACGAGCCGTCGAAGCCCAGTCCCTCCTCGAACACCGCCTCGGTCAGCTCGGCGAGCGGGATGCTGAAGTGCTGCCAGAGCCCCATGAAGTCCATGAACTTGAGGTCCACCATCACGGCCTTCTTGTCGGCCGCGTATCCGATGACGTCTTTTGCCTTGGGCATGGGTGTCTCCTCGGGTCAGACCGCGGTTTCGCCGCGCTCGCCGGTGCGCACGCGGATTGCTTCCTCGACCGGGAGGATGAAGATCTTCCCGTCGCCGACGCTGCCGGTCCTCGCCGCCGACAGGATCGCCTCGACCACGCGGCCGACCAGCTCGTCGGCGACCACGATCTCCAGCTTGATCTTGGGCAGCAGATCCACGGTGTATTCGGCGCCGCGATACAATTCGGTATGGCCCTTCTGCCGGCCCATGCCCTTGACCTCGGTGAGGGTGAGGCCCGTGGTCCCCACCTCGGCGAGCGCCTCCTTCACCGCGTCGATCTTGAAGGGCTTGATCACCGCCTTGACCAGTTTCATCAGCCCACCACCTTCTGCAGCACCGGCGCGGCGGCGGGGAGCGCTTCCTGCTCGGGATAGGCGGGAACGCCCATCTCGGGCGTGTCGAGGCCCATGTCCTCCACCTCGGCGCTGACGCGGTGGCCCTTGGTGATCAGGCCGACGATCTTCCACGAGGCGAAGGTGCTGGAGCCCACCCAGGCGAGATTGGTGACCACGCCGATGCACTGGGCGGCGAGCTGGCCGGCATTGCCGTGGATCAGGCCGGTGACGTTGCCGGCGACTCCGTTGATCCCGGCCCCATAGGTGCCGTCGGCGAAGAGCCCCACCGCGATCAGCCCCCAGGCGCCGTTGAAGCCGTGCACCGAGATTGCGCCCACCGGATCGTCGAGCTTGAGCTTGCGCTCGACGAAGACCACCGCCACGCAGACCAGAAGCCCGGCGACGAGGCCGATGAACACCGCCGAAGGCGCGGTGACGAAGGCGCAGGGCGCGGTGATGGCGACGAGGCCGGCGAGCGTGCCGTTGGCCAGCATCGACGGGTCCGGCTTTCCGTACTTCGACCAGACGTAGATCATGGCCGAGAGGCCGCCCGCCGCGCCCGCCAGCATGGTGTTGACCGCGATCACGGCGATGCGCGAGTCGCTGCCCGCGAGCGTGGAGCCCGCGTTGAACCCGAACCAGCCGAAGCAGAGGATGAAGGTGCCGTACATGGCCATGGGGATGTCGTGGCCGGGAATGGCGTTCGGCGATCCGTCCTTGTTGAACTTGCCGCGGCGCGCGCCGAGCAGCCAGCAGGTCACCAGGGCGATGGTGCCACCGGTCAGGTGCACCACGCCGGAGCCGGCGAAGTCGACGTAGCCGTTGCCGAGGCCCAGGTTCGCCCCGAGCGCGGAGAGCCAGCCGCCACCCCAGCCCCAGTTGGCGAACACCGGGTAGATGATTCCGCCGACGAAGAGGCTGAACATGCAGAAGGCGGAGAACTTCCAGCGCTCGGCCAGCGCCCCGGTGGGAATGGTGGCGGTGGTGTCCATGAACACCATCTGGAAGAGGAAGTACGCGAACACCGAGGTGTTGTAGGCCACGCCGGTGAGGAAGAACCCGCGCATGCCGAAGAGGCCCCAGTCGTGCCCGCCGAGGTGGACGGTGAAGAGCCGGTTCATCTGGTCGTAGCCGCCCAGCGTGGAGAGCGGTCCCACCCCGCCCGCCTGGAGCGCGAAGCCCAGCACCCAGTAGGCGAGCATGGCGATGCCGTAGACCATGAAGTTCATGGTGACGGTGTGGGCCGCGTTCTTGGCGCGGGTGAAGCCGGTCTCCACCATGGCGAAGCCGGCCTGCATGAACATGACCAGGAAGCCGGCGACCAGCGTCCAGACCAGGTTGACCGCGCTGGTGTTGTCGGCGACGGCCCTGGCGACGTCTTCCAGCTTCGGCGGCGAGGCCTCGGCAATGAGCAATGCGGCGGTAGCGAAAGTCATGGCTCTCCTTGAGCGAGGGAACTTGGAGGCAGCCAGTGCAACGGCCGGACCAGCCCGCGGAGATCGCGCGCTCACTCTGGAACGAGAAATTTGCGTCGGACGAGAATGTCGGAAGGCCACGAGGCGCCGACACTTCCGTGGCTGTCGCCTTCGAGAGCGGAGCGGGCCGGGCCGGGCGCCGCTTTCCGGCCTCCGGCGCCGCTCGATTTCTCCTCTGGAGATTTCGACGCCGGCGACAACGGCGTCGCCCGCGGAAGCCATGGCGACGCATTTGTCGGATCGCTACGCTCCCGGAAGCGAGGGTCGCATCAGGAAATGGCATGCATGCTGCGTGTCCGATCGACAGGAGACGATGATGACGATCATCTGCGGCACCGATGGTTCTCCCGGGGCGGCTCCCGGAGTCACCGCCGCGGCCGCGCTGGCCGCTCGCCTGCACGACCCGGACCTGCTGCTCCTCCACGTCCTCGCGCCTGAAGCGCCGGAGGAGGCCGCACCCGCCTGGCTGGAAGAAGAGGCGGCCCGGACGGCGCGGAGCTGGGGCGTCGCGGCGCAGGCCCGCGTGACGCGGGGCGATCCCGGCGATGCTCTCGTGGCAGAGGCGCAGCGCAGCGGGGCCCTGCTGGTGGTCTCCTGTACCGGACACCGGGACAAGCCGCTCCTGCGCGTGGGAGGCACGGCGGAGCGGGTCGCCGAGCAGGGTCGCGTGCCCACCCTGGTGGTGCTCGACGCGGCGCCGTTCGAGGAGTGGGCCGCGGACCGCGGGCGCCTGCGGGTGGTGCTCGGGCTCGGAAACGAGGCGGCGGACGCGGGCGCCATGGCGCTGGTGAAGAAGCTGCACGGCGCCGGGGCCTGCGACGTCGTCGCTGCGACCGTGTACGACGTGGGCGAAGCTCGCGCGCGCTACGGCCTCTCGCGGGAGCGGTCCCGCATTGCTCCCGACCCCGAGTTGGAGAAGTTGATCGAGCGCGATCTCGCGGCCTCGCTTGCGGCGACGGGCCTCGACCGGTCCGTCGCGCCCCGGGCGATCTTCGGCCTGGGCAGGAAGGGCGACCACCTGCTCGAGTTCGCCGCCGCGGAGAAGGCGGATCTCCTGGTGGTGGGCGCGCACCACAAGGGATGGCTGCGGCGGCTCTCGTCGGTGTCGAGCGTGGCGCTGCACTTCCGTCACTGCTCGGTGGCCTGCATCCCCGCCGGCGAGGTGCTGCGGGCGCGGGCGCCCATCCATCGCGTGCTCGCGGCCACCGATCTCTCGCCGGCGGGAGATCGCGCGCTGGCGTACGGGTTCACCCTGCTCGGCGAGGGCCCTGGCGAGATCCACCTGGTCCACGTCGTCGAGGGCAAGGACCCCGGCGCCGAGCGCAAGCTGAAGGATCTTGCCGCTGCGGCGCAGCCCCCTCCAGGGGTGACGGTCCTGCCGCAGATCCTCAGGTCCTCCGAGCCCGCGCGCGCCATCTGCGCTGCAGCCGAGCGCGCGGCCGCCGACGTGGTCTGCATCGGGAGCCATGGGCGCTCCGCGCTGGTGGGCGCGGTGCTCGGCTCGGTGGCGCTCGCCGTGCTGCGTGGGTCCACCCGTCCGGTGCTGGTGGTTCCGCCGGCCGGTTGACCGCGAGGCTCTGCCGGCCTGGTCGCTCGCGTCAGACGAACCGCAGCGGCCGCCCGCTCTCGTGGATCCGGTGCGCACCCACCACGGAGAGGACGCCCCGGCGCGGAATGCGATAGGCGAACCGCCACCCGCCCAGGGCAACGTGCAGCTCCGCGGAGCGGATGATGTCCCAGACTCCGCTTGCTTCTCCGACGCCGTCGAGCTCGTCGGCGATGGCGCGAAAGGCCGCCAGGAGCTGGAGAAGCTGCGGCCCCGGGACATCGCGGAGCGGACAATCGTAGCGGATCGTCCAGCTTGCGCGGAGCTGCGGTGGCACCACGGTGGCCATGGCCGGAAAATCATCCTCTCGGCAATCCTACGTGGCAACACGTAGGAGGTGTGTCACGCGGTCGCAGGCGCCTCAGGCGGCGAGAAGGGCGCTGCGCCAGTCGACGACCCGCACGGTTTCACGCGCCGCGCGCAGCACGATCTCGGTGCGTTCGCCCATCGCGTCGCCGCCGATCTGGAAGGGCATCGGCCGGGAGAAGCGCATCCGCACCGCGCTCGCGAACCAGTCGTGCATCCCCGGGACGTCGAGACCCCGCCAGAGCCTCGTCACGTTGAGCAGCGCATCGAGGACGTGGCCCTCGTAGACGCGGACGTTGATGAACCCGGGCTTGAATCGGGCGTAGGGAAAGGCGCGCAGGCCGTAGCCCCACTCGGGGACGGTGGACGCCGCGCCGACGCTGATGGGTCCTTCGTGGAGCCGCGTGGCGGCCGGCAGCGGCACCGGCTCGCTGCCGCGGAGCGCGAAGACCTCCGGCCCGAGGTTCTCGATCACGACGCGCGCCTGCCCTTCCCTGCGCATCCGCATCCACTCCTCGGGAACGGTGATGCGCGCGACCGAGTACAGGTAGCCGCGGACTCCCTTGTGCAGCCACGACGCGAACCGGCTGCCCAGCAACTGCGAGCTGCGCTTGTCGAGGTTGCGCTGGTAGTCGTTGAGGATGCGCGCGTCCCAGCCCACGCCGGCGAAATGGCAGAGATGGTTCTCCACCTCGACCAGCGCCAGCTCCTGCAGGGGCAGCTTCCGGTCGCGCAGCCGCCCGAGCTTGCGAACGTGCGTGAAGAACTCCGGCGCGCCCACCACCCGTGCCCAGCCGTTGCCGGTGCCGAGCCGGAGGACGCCGAGGGCCGGCAGCTCGCCGCCGCCCTCGTCGCGCCACAGGTTCAACAGGCGCATCGCCGCGCCGTCGCCGCCGCCGGAGAGCACCACCTCCGGCCGCTCCCTGATCAGCTCGCGGACGTGGCGGCGCGCCTGATCGAGGTCGTCGGACACCAGGATGGTGGAGCCGGGCAGCGCGTGCCGCAGCGCGCGGACGGCCGCGGGCGTGACCTTGCGGGCCCGCCCGTTGAGCAGAGCCGCGAGAGCGGTTCCCATGCGCGGCGCTTGTAGCATGCCGCGGCAACCCGGGCGTCGGGCCGCCGCACTGCGGTCCTCCATCGGGACTCAGGCAACCTGGCCGGGGAAGTCCGGGCGCCAATCCTCCATTCCCGACGGGACGACGATGACCGGGCACGGCGCATGTGCGATCAGCTTGCCCGCCACCGAGGCCAACGCCAGCGTCACCCTGCTGTGCGCATGCGAGCCCACCACGATGAGATCGCACCCCGTGTTCCGCGCGAACTCGGCGATGGTGTCCGCGGGATCGCCGAACGCCGTCTCCGTCCGGACCGGCTCTCCCCGCAGATCGGACGCGAGCCCCGTCCAGTCCGCGGCCTGGACCTTCCGCGCCGGGCCGGCGCTTGCCCGCGGCGGGGCGAGCGGAGCTTCTCCCGCGATCTCCTCGACGTGCAGCAGCACCAGGGCCGCCTGCTGCTCGCGCGCGAGCCGGGCAGCCAGGCGCACCGCCTCGGCGCTGCCATGCCGCGAATCGACGCCACAGACGATCGATCTCCACATCGGCATTGGACTCCTCTCCTTCCTTCCGGCCGCGAAGGCCATCCACCACCTGCCGGGCCGTCCTCGCGATGCCTCCGGGCTATGCGCGGGCGGCGGCGGGCGAGGCCGGGGGCCGCCGTTCGATGGCGCGAGCGAGGGCCTGGTCGAGGGCGTCGACGAAGTGGAAGCACATTCCGGCGCGCAGCTCCTCGGGCACCTCCTCGACGAGCTGGGCCTCGTTGAGCGCCGGCAGCACGATCTCCTTCACGCCCGAGCGGCGCGCGGCGAGCACCTTCTCCTTGAGCCCGCCCACCGGCAGGACCTGCCCGCTGAGCGTGATCTCGCCGGTCAGCGCCACGAACGGGCGCACCGGCGTCCCGGTGAAGAGCGAGCAGAGCGCCGCGGTGATCGCCACGCCCGCAGAGGGGCCGTCCTTGTGCACCGCGCCGGCGGGCACGTGCACATGGACGTCGTTGTGCTTGAACGCGCCGGGATCGAGGCCGAGGGCGGCGGCGCTGGACCTGAGCCAGCTCAGCGCGGCCCGCATCGACTCCTGCATCACCTCGCCCACCTGCCCGGTGACGATGAACTCGCCGCGGCCGCGGGGCAGGAGCCGGGCCTCGACGAAGAGCACGTCGCCGCCCTGCGGCGTCCAGGCCAGGGCCACCGCGACTCCCGCCACCCGGGTGCGCTTGGCCAGCTCCGTCTCCAGCTGGTAGGCGGGCGCGCCCAGCCGCTGCCGCACGATCTCCGGCGTCACCTCGAGGAGCGAGGCGCCCTCGCCGGCCACCGCCCGCGCGTGCTTGCGGCAGACACGGCCCAGGGCGCGCTCCAGGTTGCGCACCCCCGCTTCCCGCGTGTAGCCGCGGATCACCTCGACGAGGGCCGCGTCCCCGAAGCGGATGCGCGCCTCGTCCAGCCCGTTCTCGCGGATCTGCCGCGGCACCAGGTGGTGGCGGGCGATGAGCAGCTTCTCCTCCTCGGAGTAGCCGGGCAGCTCCAGCACCTCCATGCGGTCGAGCAGCGTGGGCGGGACGGTCTCGAGCGTGTTCGCGGTGGTGATGAAGAGCACGCGCGAGAGATCGTAGGGCACGTCGAGGTAGTGATCGCGGAACGCCCCGTTCTGCTCCGGATCGAGGGCCTCGAGCAGCGCCGCCCCGGGGTCGCCGTGGAAATCGCGGCCCATCTTGTCGATCTCGTCGAGCATGAAGACCGGATCGCTCGTGCCCGCCCGGCGCATGCCGAGGATGATCTGCCCGGGCAACGCTCCCACGTAGGTGCGGCGGTGGCCGCGAATCTCCGCCTCGTCGTGCGTCCCGCCCAGCGACACGCGGACGAAGGCGCGGCCCAGCGCGCGGGCGATCGACTGCCCCAGCGAGGTCTTGCCCACGCCGGGCGGCCCGAGGAAGCAGAGGATGGGACCCTTGCTTCCGGGCCGGAGCTGCTGCACGGCCAGGTGCTCGACGATGCGCTCCTTCACCTTCGCCAGGTCGTCGTGGTCCTGGTCGAGGATCTTCTGCGCCTGGCGGACGTCGATCTCCTGCGAGGTCAGCTTGCCCCAGGGCAGCGCGACGAGGAGGTCCAGCCAGGTCCGCACCACCGCCGCCTCGGAGGACTCCGCGGGCAGCGCCTGGAGCCGTTTCGCCTCGCGGTCCACGTCGGTCCGCGCTTCCGCCGCCAGCGGCAACGCGGCAATGCGTTGCCGCAGCTCCTCGAGCCGGCGCGCTTCCGGATCGCGCTCGCCCAGCTCCGCCTGGATGGTCTTCAGCTCCTCGCGCAGGAACGCCTCGCGCTGCTGGCCCGCGAACCGCTCGCGCACCTGGGCGCGGATCCGTTCCTGCAGCTCGAGGCTCTCGTGCTCCTTGCCGAGGATCTCGACGAGGCGCTCGAGCCGCGACCTCAGGTCGGTGAGCTCGAGAAGCTCCTGCCGCAGGGGAACGGGAAGCCAGGGAAGGTGCGCGGCCACCACGTCGGCGAGAAGGCTCGCCTCGCGGATCTCCGCGATCAGGGGCAGCAGGTCGTTGGAGAGGTGCGGAGAGTGGGCCACCACCGCGGAAAAGAGGTTGCGCACCGTCTGCACCAGGGCCGCAAACCCGACGTCGTCGGCCGGCTCCGGCGTATCTTCCAGCACCTCCACGCGCGCGCGCAGCGGCGGCGCAAGGGATGCAGCCGGCGCAAGCCGCACGCGCCTCAGGCCCTCTGCGATCACCGCCAGGCTGCCTCCGCCGGGCTGGGGCCCGAATCTCAGCACCGCGGCCACGGTGCCTACGGCGTGGAGGTCCGCAAGTCCCGGCTCCTCGACGCGCGGATCGCGCTGCGCGACCAGGACGACGCGGTGCTCCGCCTCGGTGAGCGACCCCAGCATCGCGGTGAGCGGCCGCGAGACCAGAAGGCGCGCGATCTCGTGCGGAAAGGTGACGCTCCCGCGCGTGGGGAGGATGGGCAGCTCCTCTCCGCTGCGAACAGGCTGCGCATCGGTTGCCATGCTCCCTGCAGGATGCGCGCAGCGTGCCAACCGGCCCCCGGCAGGGGGCGCGCGGGATTTGCGGGAGGCCGTTGCGGCTGCTTCCGGCGCGGGGAATGCACGCACTTCAGGCAGGAGGTCCGCATGACGTTCAAACACCTGCTCTTCCGTTCCGAGGCCCGGGAGCGCGTGCTGCGCGGGGCGACGGCGCTGGCCGACGCGGTGCGCGTCACGCTCGGCCCGAAGGCGAAGTGCGTGCTGATCGAGCGCAAGTGGGGCGAGCCGCTGGTCTGCAACGACGGCGTGACCATCGCCAAGGAGATCGAGCTCAAGGATCCCGAGGAGAACCTGGGCGCGCGGATGATGCGCGAGGCGGCCGAGCGCACCGGCGAGCTGGTGGGCGACGGCACCACCACCTCCACGCTCCTCGCCCACGCCATCCTCGCCGACGGCGTGCGCAACGTGGTGGCGGGTTCCAGCGCCATCGAGCTCAAGCGCGGCCTCGACCGCGGCGCGCGCGCTGCGGTCGCCGCCATTCGCGCCATCTCCCGGCCGCTGCTCACCCGCGGCCAGAAGGAGAGCGTCGCCACCATCTCCGCCCACAACGACGCGTCGATCGGGAAGGTGGTGGCAGACGCCTTCGAGAAGATCGGCGCCGAGGGCGTGATCACCGTCGAGGAGGCCAAGGGCACCGAGGTGAAGGTGGAGATCGTCGACGGCATGCAGTTCGACCGCGGCTTCCTCTCGCCCTACTTCATCACCGAGCCCGATCGCCCCGAGTGCGTGCTTCGCGACGCGCGCGTGCTGGTGAGCGACAAGAAGATCTCAGCGATGGAGGCCCTCCTCCCGCTGCTCGAGGAGATCTCCAAGGAGTCGACTCCCCTGCTGGTGATCGCGGACGACGTCGAAGGGCCCGGGCTCGCCACGCTGGTGGTCAACAAGCTGCGCGGCACGCTCCACTCCTGCGCGGTCAAGGCGCCCGGGTTCGGCGACCGCCGCAAGGCGATGCTGGAGGACATCGCGGTGCTCACCGGCGCGCAGTTCGTCAGCGAGGACCTCGGATTCAAGCTCGAGAACGTGCGCCTCGGACAACTGGGGCGCGCCGGCAAGGTGGTGGTGGGCCGCGAGAACACGCTGGTCGCCGGGGGAGGCGGGGGCAAGGCGGCGCTCGACGCCCGCGTCGAGATGATCCGCAAGGAGATCAAGGAGACGAAGAGCAGCTACGACAGGGAGAAGCTGGAGGAGCGGCTGGGCCGGCTGGTCGGCGGCGTGGCCGTGATCCAGGTGGGGGCGCCTTCGGAAGCGGAGATGAGGAACCTCAAGGAGGCGTTCGAGGACGCCATCAGCGCCACCCGCGCCGCGCTCTCCGAGGGCATCGTCCCGGGCGCCGGGCTCGCGCTGTTGCGCGCCATCCCCGCCATCGAGCGCGAGGAGGCGCAGGCATCGGGCGACGAGCAGATCGGCCTGCGGATCCTGCGCCACGCGCTGGAGGCGCCGACCCGGCAGATCGCGGAGAACTCCGGCGCTGACGCCGGCGTGGTGGTGGAGCGCATGCGCGCGGGCAAGGACTTCGCCGGCTTCGATGCCGCGCGCGGCGTCTACCTCGACCTCTTCGAGGCCGGCATCGTCGATGCCACCAAGGTGGTGCGAATCGCGCTGGAGAACGCGGTCTCGGTGGCCGGAGTGGTGCTGCTCACCGAGGCCACCCTGACCGAGCTTCCCGAGGAGAAACACGCGCGCGAGGCGATGCCGATGCCTTCGTGACACCCGGACTCACCCGCCGACCCGGTGTGTGCACGCACGATCCGCGAAGCCCTCGCGCGGAGCGGCGCAACGCTTTCGTATTCACCTGATTCCGCCGCCACACTGGAATGATGTCACCGATCGCTCGGGTTGCCTGATACGCTCTCCACTCCCGAGGGGTCCCAATGAAGCGTTCGCTCTGGTTCGCCGCCGCGCTCTGCGGCTCGTCCGCGGCAACCGCCGCCGCAGTCCGCAGCTCGCATCCGGTCCAACCGCCCTCGCGGCAGGCACCGGTCAACGCCGCGTCGAGTCCCACCTGCGCGCTCGGGACCACCTGCCGCCTCCAGTACTACGGCGGCAAGGTCATTCCCAACGTGAAGGTCTACCAGGTGAACTGGACCGCGGGCGGGCAGCTCGACATGTCGGCGTTCTTCGGCGCGGTCACCAGCAGCAGCTACCTGGACTGGCTCGAGGAATACGACACCAACATCGCCGTCCAGGCGGGCAGCGCCCTCGGCGCGCAAGGCACCAACCAGCTCGTCGGCCGCGGCGTGTTCGCCGGCAGCTTCGGCATCACCCCTTCGGCGGCGAACGCAGGAGGCACGCAGCCGTGCGGGGGCGCGGTGACCACCAACTGCTGCCTGTCGGACGCGCCGGCGGGATCCACCTGCATCCAGGACGCGCAGATCGCCGACGAGCTGAAGAAGCAGATCGCTGCCGGACGGCTGCCGCCCTCCGACGAGAACTCGCTCTACTTCGTCTACTTCCCCGCCGGCCTCATCCCGGAACTGCAGGGCCACAGCGCCTGCGTCTCGGGAGGGTTCTGCGGCTACCACAGCAACTATCGCGTCACCGCCGCGAGTCCCAGCGTCTACTACGCGGTGATGCCGAGCCACGACAACGGCACCGGCTGCGACATCGGCTGCGGCGATCCGGGCCTGACCACCGCGTTCGAGAGGATCAGCGAGACGTCCTCCCACGAGCTGGCGGAGGCGATCACCGATCCGGAAGTGGGCCTCGCCACCTCCTTCGGCATCCCCCTCGGCTGGTACGACCCCAACAACGCCGAGATCGCCGACATCTGCGCCGGCAATCCCCACGACACCGTCGGCGGGTTCGTGGTGCAGACGCTCTTCTCCAACCGGGAGAGCGCGTCGCTGCCCGCGTCGGCGTGCGTGTCGCAGCGGTTCGACCCGCTCGATTTCACCCTGGCGATGGCGAACAACCACGCGAGCCTCGCGGCCGGCTCCAGCGTGCAGGTGCCGATCTCCACCTTGATGACGAGCGGCGGCGCCCAGACCATCACCCTCTCGGTCGCGGGCCTGCCCGCGGGAGTGACCGCCGCCTTCGATCACACCAGCGTCAGCGTCGGATCTCCTGCCATCCTGACGCTCACCGCCGCCGCGGGCGCGAGCGCGAGACAGGACGTGGTCGTCCAGCTCAGGGGCAACAACGGGCCGGTCACGCACACCGCGGCCCTCCTCCTCCAGGTCTCGGCGCCGCCGGTGCCCGCCGACTTCTCCCTCCTGCTCCCCGTCACCGGCATCGCCGTGGCCCGCGGGTCGAGCAACACGCTGGCGGTGGGCACCGCGGTGCTCTCCGGATCGCCCCTGCCGGTGGCGCTCTCGGCGGCCGGCCTGCCCGCCGGCGTCACCGCCAGCTTCGTGCCGGCCACCATCGCGCCGGGATCGGGCTCCATCCTGACGCTCGCCGCGTCGGCCTCCGCGCGCCTCACCGCCGGCGTGACCTTCACGGTCACGGCGAGCTCGGCGGACGCCGTGCATGCGAAGGTCGCCACCTTGAGCGTGACCGGCGTTCCGGGAATCCCCACTCTCGCCATCGCCAACCCGACCGCGGGCTCCGTCTCCGGCACGCTGGAGATCGACGTGAACGCCTCCCCGGCGGCGGGCGCGAGCCTCTCCCGCGTGGAGGTCTTCGTCGACGGGACCAGCGTCGGCTCCAGCACCTCCTCGCCGGCGCAGATCTTCTGGCCCTCGGCCCAGGTGCCCGACGGCGCCCACGCGCTCACCGCCACCGCCACTGACGACGACGGCGGCACCGCCACCACCGCGCCGGTCTCGCTCGCGGTCCTCAACGCCCCGCCGCCTCCCACAGCCCCGACCAGGCCGGCAGGCGGCGGCTGCGCCACGGGCGGCATGCCCTCCGTGCTGGCCCTGCTCGGGCTCCTGCTCTCGAGACGCTCGCGGCGCAGGGGGCGGCCCACCACGGCCGCCTGAGGCAGCCTTCCCGCCGGCGCGCCCCAAAGGCGCCGGCGTCCTCCCGGCGCTCGTCGAGTGCCGCGGAGGACGCCGTTTCGAACCACGCTGGCTGACCACCGCTCAGGCCTTCGCCTCCTCCTTGCCGCCCGTGACCTTCTCGATCAGGCCCTTGATCGAGATCTTGTGCGGCTTCACCTCGGGCTTCTTGGCCACGAGGATGGTGAGCACGCCCTCCTTCATCGCAGCCTCGACGTGCTCGAGGTCGACGCCCTCCGGCAGCGTGAACGACCGGGTGAATGCGCCGGACGACCTCTCCCAGGTGTAGTAGACGTCGCCCTCTTCCTTCTTCTCCTCCTCGCGCTTGCCGCTCACGGTCAAGCGGCTCCCGCTCAGCGACACCTCGACGTCCTTCTCCGCGATTCCGGGCAGGTCGGCCTTGAAGACCCAGGCCTCCTTGGTCTCCTTGACGTCGAACGACGGCGCGAAGCCCATCTCGACTCCAGGCTCTGCCTCGAAGAAGGGCGCCATCTCCCGGAACGGTTCGAACCCCAGGAACTCGCCGAGCAGGGGAAGCCGCGGAAGCGCGGGAACGATCGGCAACTCCCTGCGGACCAGCATCTTCCTGACCTCCTCGCGAGAGTCTTCGGGGCCGCCAGGGGCACTGCCGGCGGAAGCATGCGAGCCCTGCGTGCTGCTTCGGCGGTCGGGAGGTCGCGCCAGCGCAGCAGGCGTTTCCGCGGCACTCTGCCCAGGCGGCCCCGGGCAACGCTCGCAATTCGATTGTAACCGGCCCATCGGCCGGTCAAGAGCGCGCGACAATCTGACCGGGGCCGACTCAGGCCGCGCGCGAGACCGGCCGCTCGGCCGCTCCCACGCGAAAGCCGAACCAGACGATGGCGATGCCCATCAGCGCCAGCACCACCGCGATGGTGAAGCGCGAGAGGGTGGCGAACAGCGCCAGCGTGGCTCCGGGAAGTCCGGTGAACGCGAGCCCCAGCACCGGCAGCACCGGCGCGCCGCATCCCGCGAGAGTGCAGGGCCCGGTGGTGAGGCCGAAGATGCTGGTCACCGCCCCCAGCACGCCGGCGGGGCGCGAGGCTGCGGGGCCGGTGATGCACGCCTGGCGCTGGTAGGAGAGCACCGCGAAGTACGCGCCGAACATCAGCGAGGTGAACACGATCCGCGCCAGCGTCGGAACGTCGATGATGAAGCCCCACTCGATGCCGTCGGCGCCTCCCTCGGCGCTGGCCCAGGCGATGGTCAGGTGCGAGAGGAACGAGAGCTTGGCGGCGAGCGGTTCGGGCGAGGCGAGATAATCGGGCAGGCGCCGCAGCCAGGGGTTGAAGCTGAAGAAGTCGACCGGCTTGCGGGCGAGCGAGAGCAGCACCACTGGCGCGATCAGGTTGAAGGCGGCCACCGCCGCCGCGACCCCGAGCAGGACCCCTGTGCGCGAGCGCAGCGCAACCCAGATCCCGCGGCGCGTCTGCGCGATGGCGGCGGCGACGGTCGTCATCGTGGTTCGCAGCATAACGTGAGCCGGCGGCGAATGCCCACTGTCCTTGCGGACGCGACCGCCTTTGGCTAGCTTCCGGCCCCATGAAACGACGCGAGTTCCTCGGAGCCACCCTGGTTGCAGCAGCCCTGCCCTTTCGCCGCCTGCGCGCGGAGCCGGGATGGCGCACCTTCGAAGTCACCACCCGCGCCGAGATCTCCAGGCCGCAGGGCGTCTCGCGCGCCTGGCTGCCCGTGCCGCTCGCCTCCGATACCGATTGGCAACGTGCACTCGGCAACACCTGGACCGGCAATGCGAAGCACCTCGAAGAGGTGCGCTCCGGCAAGTACGGCGTCACCATGCTGTACGCGGAGTGGGCCGCGGGCGAGGCGGCGCCCTTCGTCGAGCTCAAGAGCAAGGTCGCGACCCGCGACTGGTCCGTCGACGTGACGCGGACCGGATCGGCCAGGCTCTCCAGCGCGGAGATTGCCCTCTACACCGCGCCCACCGATCTGATCCCCTGCGACGGCCTGGTGCGGCAGACCGCGCTGATGCGCGCCGCCAAGGGCGCCAACACCGACGTGGAGAAGGCGCGCTCCATCTACAACTGGATCGTGCAGAACACGATGCGCGACCCGAAGACCAAGGGGTGCGGCACGGGCAACATCAAGGCCATGCTCGAGAGCGGCAACCTGGGCGGCAAGTGCGCCGACCTCAACGGCCTCTTCGTCGGCTTCTGCAGGTCGCTGGGCATCCCGGCGCGCGACGTCTACGGCATCCGCGTGGCCAGCTCCTCGCTCGGCTACAAGAGCCTCGGCGCATCGTCCCCTGCCATCAGCAAGGCGCAGCACTGCCGCGCCGAGTTCTTCGCCGAGGACGTCGGCTGGGTGCCGGTCGATCCGGCCGACGTGCGCAAGGTGATCCTCGAAGAGCCGCCCGGGAACCTCACGCTCCAGGACCCGAAGGTGGCGGCCGCCGACAAGCGGCTCTTCGGCTCCTGGGAGATGAACTGGCTCGCCTACAACACGGGCCACGACATCGAGCTGCCCGGCTCGAAGGGGCCCAAGGTGCCCTTCCTCATGTACCCGAACGGCGAGACCGGCGGAGAGCGGCTCGACCAGCTCGATCCCGACAAGTTCAGGTACAGCATCACTTCGCGCGAGATCTGATGGCGCTGCTGCTCGCAGCGCTCCTTGCCGCGGCGGCGCCCCCGCTCCAGCTCGCGGACGCGCACGGCAACAGGCACCGCCTCGCCGACTACCGCGGCAAGGTGGTCCTGGTGAACTTCTGGGCCACCTGGTGCGAGCCGTGCAAGGCCGAGTTGCCCAGCATCGAGCGCCTGCGGACCGCGCTCGCCGGCAAGCCCTTCGTGGTGCTGGCGGTGGAGATGGACGGCAGCGCCCGCACCTCGGGCGATACGGCGGAGGAGCTGAAGCTGCACTTCCCCATGCTCATCGACCGCGACTCCACCGCCACCAGCGCGTGGCTCGTGAACCTCCTGCCCACCACGTTCCTGGTCACGCCGGGCGGATCGGTCGCATTCAGCCACGTCGGCGAAGTGGACTGGTCGAGCCCGCAGTGGCGCGGGAAGATCGAGGCGCTGCTGCCGGGGCGCCGCAGCGGGAAGCAGAAGGCGCGACCGGAACCGCGCCCCCCGCGCTGACCGCAGACGCCGGCCTACGGCGGCGAGCGAAGCTGCCGGACGCGCTGCCGGAGCAAGGCATCGATGTCGCCCTCCAGCACGTCCTTGAGGCGGCCGGTGGCGTGGCCGGTGGCGTGGTCCTTCACCCGCGGCTGCGGGCCGAGCTCGTAGGTCCGCACCAGCGGGTCGGTCGTGAAGGGCCGCGCGCCCGCGGGGAAGCCGTCGATCGCCGCCACGATCCGGCGGCAGATCAGCCGGTTCTCGGTCAGGTCGCGCTCGTTCTGCACCGGAACCGCCTGTCCGTCCGCACAGTGCGCGGCCACCGCCGAGCGGACGCGCTGCACTCCTTCGCGGTCGCGGATCGCCAGCTTGAGCGCAACCGACTGCTGCACCACCTCCCTGCCGGCAATCGGCGCCTCGGGATCGAGCGGCGACCCGGGGTAGACGTCGGCGCGGATCACCACGGTGTCGGCGCGACCGTGATCGTTCTTGTGCCGCGTGCGGAACCTGTGCTGCCCGGTCTCGCGGCGCAGATACCCGAAGGCGAGCGGCCCGCGAACCGCGCCCACGATCAGCGGAGTCACGATGCCGCCCTCCGCCGGCAGGTAGAGCGCCTCGGCCTGGCGGCGCCCCGAGCGCGCCCATGAGGCGTACATGCCCCAGAGCTGGCGCAAGGCAAGCGCGACCGCGGCAGGATCGTCGCCCAGCTCCGGCCGCAAGCGGACGATGGCGTCGTCCTGGTCGCGCCCGTCGGATGGGCCGAAGTAGCGCAGCTCGAGATCGGCCTCCTCGACGCGGCCGGCAAGATCGGCGATCGCGTCGATCACCTCGGCGCTCTTCCGGCCGCCGGCGGCGCCGGTGCCGGCGGCTCCAAGCTGCCGCTCCAGCTCGCCGGTTCGCGCCACCAGCCGGTCGAGGCGGCGCACCTGGAACGAGAGCCGGTCGTAGCGCTCGAACGCCAGCGCCGCGGCTCCTGCGGCGCTCCAGAAATCCGGCCGGGCGTGCTCTTCCGCCATCGCTTCCAGCTCCCGGCGGCGGTCGTCGATGCCGAAATGGAGCGCCAGCGCCTCCAGGTCGCGGCGGAGCCGGGCCAGCCGCTCGCGCGCCTGCGCCGGCGTCAAGCGCAGGCCGCTCTCCTCGCCGATCAGCCAGGTGGCGCGGGGAGGATGCGGAGCCTTCCTCGCGCGTGGCGCCTCGCCCGGATCGGCGAACACGTCGACGACGATCGAGCGCGCGTCGTCGAGGTGCACCCGCAACCGCTCGCCCCCGCCACCCGAGGGCTGCGGCGGACGATCTGCCAGCGCAAGCGCCACCGGCACCGCGATCCGACGCTCCAGCAACCGCCGCAGGCCGCGCGCTCCGTACTTCCGATCCAGATCGGCGCGCAGGATCTCGTCGATGACTGCGTCGTCGACCTCGAGCGTGAGCCGGCGGCCGCGAATCCCGCGCCGCTGCGTGAGCAGCTCCAGCTCGCGACGCGCCACCCGCCTGAGGTTGTCGTCGTCGAGCGGCCGGAAGTGGACGATGCGATCGAGCCGGTTGAGGAACTCGGGCCGGAAGGCATTCTCGAGCGCGCCCTCGATCAGCGCGGCGCGCGCATCGCCCCCGTCCGCCCGCAGGCCGATCTGGCCGCGGCGGAGGTCCGAGCCCAGGTTGGAGGTGAGAATGACGATGGTGGAGGAGAAGTCCACCACCACGCCGTCGGGCGTGGTGAGCCGGCCCGCGTCGAGGACCTGAAGCAGCAGGTCGGAGACGTTGGCATGGCCTTTCTCGAGCTCGTCGAAGAGGACCACCTGGAAGGGCTGCTCGCGAACGGGATCGCAGAGGCGCGCGCGCTCGCCGGGCCGCTTGGGGTCGCCGACCAGCATCTCGAAGCCGTGGTAGTCGCGGTACTCGGACATGTCGAGCCGCAGGAGCCGATCGGCCGAGCCGAAGAGGTACTCGGCCAGCGTCCGCGCCAGCTCCGTCTTGCCCACGCCGGTCGGACCGACGAAGAGGAAGCTCGCGATCGGCCGGCGCGGATCGTTGAGGCCCGCCTTGTAGAGGGCGATGGCGTCGACCACCGGGCCAATGGCCTGGTCCTGTCCGATAACGCGCTCGCGGAAGAACCCGATCGCCTCCGCCTTTCGCAGCGGCGCCTGATCGGAGAGGACGAACAGCGGCAACCCGCTGTAGACGGAGAAGACCCGCTCCACCAGCGCCGGCGAGACGGGCTCGTCCTCTCCGCGCCGCAACTTCTCGCGCCGGTAATGGACGACGCGCTCCATCAGCGCCAGCCCCTTGCCGGGCTGTGCGCGGTAGGGCTGGAAGCGATCGGTGAGCTCCTGCGCCCGGGAGATCGACTCTTCGCCCCAGGGCTCGGATGGCGCATCCCCGGGCGCGCCGGCCTTGCCCGCGGCGCGCAGCACCGCGCGGGCCTGCTGCTCGTCGAACGCGCGCACGTCGATGCGCACGAACCGCTCCAGCATCCCCGGCGTCCGCGCCTCCATCGAGCGCGCGACCGCCGGCTGGCACTCGCACAAGAGCGTCACTTCGCGGCGCGCGATCAGCGGCTCGAGCGCATCCCAGATGTTGTCGGAGGTGTTCACCGTCTGCCCCGAGCCGGGCGTCACCCAGATGTCCGAGTAGAAGAGCGCCGCATCGCGCCGCTGCACGCCCTCGATCACCTGCTGCAACTGCGCTTGCCACTGCCCGAGGTAGCCCTGCGGGGTGGCGACGATCTGCCTGGAGCCGATCGAGAACAGGCCTTTCGGGTACTCGGGGGGCTCGGCGTCGATGAGCGCAGCCACGCGGTTCACGATGGCCGTCTTGCCGATGCCGGGCGCTCCGACCAGGAGCACGCTGCGGCGCTCGCACAGGAAGTCGAGGACCTGCCGGGCCACCTCGTCGCGCCCCCAGGCCTCCCGGACGCGGCGCTCGCGGACGGCGCGAACGAGATCGGCGCAAGTCTCCGCGAAGAAGTCCGGCTCCTGATCGCCCATCGAGCGGACACTCTACGACGGAGCCCAGGCGGAGACGAACCGCCGCGAGGGGCAAGCGGGAGCGGACTCGCTCCTCACTCCGTTCGCATGGCGATGGCCGGGTCGACGCGGGCGGCGCGGCGCGCCGGGACCCAGCACGCCACGGCGGCGACGGCCGCAAGCAGCAGCACCGTCAGAAGGAAGATGCCGGGATCGCCCGGGGCCACCCCGAAGAGCAGCGAGCGCAAGAGGCGGGTGAGCGCCATGCCGCCGCAGAGGCCGAGGACGACGCCGGCGCCGGTCAGGAGCAGCCCGCGCCGCAGGACCAGCCCGATCACGTCCGAGCGGCGGGCGCCGAGCGCGATGCGGATGCCGATCTCGCGGGTCCGCTGGGCGACGCCGACAGCCATCACGCCGTAGATCCCGAGCGCGGCCAGCACCACGGCGATGGCCGCGAAGAGCCCGAGCAGCCGCGCCTGCAGCCGCGGCTGCGCCACCGCGCGATCCAGCCTCGCGGTGAAGGTGGAGACGTTGGCGACGGGCTGCTCGGGATCGATGCTCCGCACCTGTTCGCGCAGCGCCGCCGCCAGCGCCAGCGGGCTCTCCGCGCGCGCGGCGACGAACAGGGTCATCGTGCCCTGGGCCCCCTGCGCGTAGGGCGCGTAGACCACCGGCACCGGCGAGAGGTCGAGGCCGCCGTAGCGGACGTCGTCGGCGACGCCCACCACGGTGAGCTTCTCCAGCGGAGCCCCCTCGGGCGCAGCCGGATCCAGCTCGCGCGGCGCGCCCACCGAGAGCTGCCGTCCGATCGGATCCACGCCGTTCCAGAAACGGCGCACCACCTCCTGGCTGACGATCGCCACCCTCTGCGCCCCGGCGCCGTCGCGCCCGTCGAAGGCGCGCCCGCGCAGGATGCGGATCCCGAGCGCCGCGAAGACGTCGCCGGAGACCACGCGGTACTGCATCGACGGCAGCTCGAGGGCGGTGGCCGGCAGCGGCCGATCCCAGAGGGTGAGCCGCGTGCCCCAGTTGTCGCCCGCGAGCGGCAAGCTGGAGATCGCCCCGGCGGCGGAGACGCCGGGCGAGGCGCGCACGCGGGCGAGCAGCTCGTCGAAGAACGCGGAGGCGCGCGCCACCGCCAGCGGCGAGAAGGCGCGCGAGAGGCGCTCGTCCAGGTACTTGCGCGCGGGCAGATCGATCTCCGCCGTGAGCACGCCCCGGGGCTCGAACCCGGGCCGGACGTCCAGCAGCCGGTTCATGCTCTTGAGCAAGAGGCCCGCTCCCGCGAGCAGCACCAGCGAGAGGGCCACCTCCGCCACCACCAGGGCGGCGCCGAGCCGGTGGCGCCCGCCGGTGGCGCCGGGCGCGGCGTCGGTGAGCGCGTCGCGCAGGTCGGGAGAGGAGGCGCGCAGCGCGGGCAAGAGGCCGACCAGCGCGGCGGTCGCGGCCGAGAGCAGCAGCGTGAAGGCGAGCACGCGGCCGTCCACCGTCACCGGCCGCATGCGCGGCAGCACGTCCTGGCCGAGCGCGTTGATGGCATCGACCGCCCAGAAGGCGAGCAAGAGGCCCGCGGCGCCGCCGAGCGCGGAGAGGAGCAGGTTCTCGGTCAGGAGCTGGCGGAGGATGCGGCCGCGGGTCGCTCCCAGCGCCACCCGCACGGCGATCTCTCGAGCGCGGGCGCCCGAGCGCACCAGCACCAGGTGGGCGAGGTTCGCGCAGGCGATCAGCAGCACGAAGGCGACGGCGCAGAGCAGCACCGGGATGACCACCGAGAGCTTGCCGACCATGATCTCCCGCATCGGAGTGACGGCGAACCCGAGCCCGCGCGACTCGGGGAACTCGGCCTGCAACTCGGCGCTGAACTTGCGAAGGCCCGCGCGCGCCGCCTCCACCGTGACGCCGGGGCGGAGCTTTCCCACCATGGCGAGGAAGTAGTTGTTGTGCGTGTTCAGGTTGTCGCCCGGCGCGAAGGAGAGCGGCACGAACACCTGCGCCTCCGCGCCCAGCCAGGAGAAGCCCCGCGGCAGGACGCCGACGATCCGGATCGGCTGGCCGTCGAGCGTCAGCGTCCGCCCGAGGACGTCGCCGCCGCCGAACCGCGCCCGGTAGAGATCGTGGCTGATCACGGCGACGCGTGAAGCGCCCCACTGCTCGTCCTCGCGGGTGAAGACCCGGCCCAATACCGGCTTCACGCCGAGCATGGGAAAGAGGTCCGCCGAGGCGCGGATGACGCGGATGCGCTCGGGCTCCTGCCCGCCGGTGAGGTTCATCGGCTGCCGGTAGAGCCCCGCCAGCGACTCGAACCCGACCTCGCGCTCGCGCATGCGGTAGAAGTCCGGAGGCGAGTTGGGGAACTCCGCTCCGTTGTCCAGCTGCGTCGTGTCGACGAAGACCAGGCGATCGGGATCGCGGTAGGTGAGCGGCTGCAGCAGCACCGTGTTCGCGACGCTGAACATCACCGTGTTCGCTCCGATGCCGAGGGCGAGCGCGGCGATGGAGAGGAGCGCGAAGGTGGGCGCCTTGAAGAGCATCCGCGCCGCGAGACGCAGGTCCGAAAGGAGCGTGTTCACGGCCTCGCTCGCAGCAAGATCCGCGCCCGCTCTCCACGGCGGGAGATGGCGGGATCTGTCCGGGAGTGGGATCGGATCGTCCGGAAATGGGCGGCCGGGGAGAAGAACATGAATTCGGTGAAGGTCGCTGTCGCGACCGGCGTCGCCTTCGCGGCGCTGGCGGTCGCGGTCCATGCATCTGCGCCGAGGCGCCGGATCGCTCCGGCGGTCGAGGTGAAGATCGACGCTGCCGCCCAGGAGGATGTCGATACCGGGCGCGTGGCAGGCGTTGCGGTGGCTGTCCTGCGGGACGGCGAGCTGATGTTCGCCAAGGGTTACGGCCGCGCCAACCTCGAGCTTGCGGCGCCCGTGAATGCAGGGACCGTCTTTCGCATCGGCTCGTTGACCAAGCAATTCACCGCCGCGGGGATGTTGCTCCTGGCCGAGCGGGGCAAGCTGAAGATCGACGACGAGCTCTCTCTCTACCTGCCAGGTTTTCCGCGGGCGAACGAGGTGACGTTGCGCGACTTGCTGGACCACACCTCCGGCATCCACAGCTTCACCGAATCCCCGGTCATCGACAGGATCTCGACCCGCGGCGCCACGGTGCAGGAACTGGTCGCCGACATCGCGGGGCAGTCTCCGCTCTACGACTTCGAGCCGGGGAAAGGCTGGTGGTACAGCAACTCCAATTACGCGCTCCTCGGCGCCGTCATCGAGAAGGTGTCGGGCAAGACGTGGGGCGCCTTCATGAAGGCCGAGATCTTCGACAAGCTTGGCATGGCCGGCACTGCAGCGGACGATGCGCGCGATGTCGTCCCCGGGCGCGCCTCGGGCTACAGCCTGGTTGGCGGGACCCCGGGAAAGTTCCGCAACGCCGAGTTCACGGACATGAGCGTCCCCTACGCCGCGGGCGCGCTGCGCTCGACCGTACAGGACATGGCCCGCTGGAATGCCGGTCTGTTCGGCGGCAGGCTCCTGAAGCGGCAGTCGCTCAAGGAGATGCTGGCGCCCGGGCGGCTCCGCGACGGCGCAGAGAACCAGACCGCGATCGCGTGGCCGGGTGGAAAGGCGTTCCCGCCGCCCGCCGGCTACGTTCCGGGTTCCTACGCCTTCGGCCTCGACCATCACTCGCGCAGTGGTCGACGGATCATCGGCCACGACGGCTCGATCGCCGGTTTCGACGCGACGATGGAGACCTACGTCGACGAGGGACTCACCATCATCGTCCTCACCAATACGAACGGCGCCGCACATCCTCTCGAGGCGAAGGTCGCGAACATCCTGGCTCGATAGCGGCGGCGGCCGTCAGACCCAGGCAGGGATGGCCGATCACCGGAGAAAGCGGACGCGCAGAAGAAAAAGCCCCCGGAACGTGTGCGATCCGAGGGCGAAGACGTTGGTGGAGCATGACGGGATCGAACCGTCGACCTCCGCAATGCCATTGCGGCGCTCTCCCAGCTGAGCTAATGCCCCGTTTTCTCTCGGCGCCGCAGGCCCTGGGAGCCCGCGGCGGCGCAGCGATGTAGCGCGAACGTCCTGCCCTGTCAATTCGCGGCGGCGACTCGTCCCGGGACGAGCACCTCGCCGTACACCGCGGAAAGCCGCGAGCCGAACGCGTCGAGAGAGAACTCCTTCTCCGCCCGCTTCTGCAGGGCCGCCCCCAGGTTCGCGTCGCGCAGCAGGGCGAGCAGGCGGCCGGCCAGCGCCGCGGCGTCGCCGGAAGGCGCCAGGCACTCCGGCGGCACCACCTCGCGCCACACCGACGCGACCGGCACTCCCGCCGCCATCGCCTCGAGGGTGGCGCGCAGGCCGGGCGTCCACGCGGCGTGCGCCCGCGCCAGCAGCGCCGGCACCTCGGGCAGGTGCCCGGCAAGCTCCACGCACTCGCGCAGGCCATGGAAGGCGATCCTCTGCGCCAGGACCGGCCGCAGCGGCCCCTCGCCCGCGCAGACCACGCGAAGGTCAGGCACCTGCGCGCGCACGCGCGCCACCGCCTCGAGAAAGTCCAGGTGCCCGTTGTGCGCGAAGAGGCCGCCCACGGCGGCGATCAGCGGCCGCTCCCCGGGCGCCCGCGCCAGGAAGCGCGAGAGGTCCACCCCGGGATGAACCACGCACACCTTCCGCGCCGGCACCCCTTCCCTGCGCACGCAGCGGTCGCGCGCGCGCTCCGATTCGCAGATCACCGCGTCCGCCGCCCGCAGCGCCAGCGCCTCGGCGAACTTCAGCGGCCCGGGATCGGTGCACACCGCCACCGCCCGCACCAGCCGCGCCGCGGGCAGGGCAAAGAGGTTGGCCCACCGGCCGCACCCGTGCACGATGCGCGCCCCTTCCCGCGCCGCCGCCGCCGCGATGCGCGCCACCTCCGACGGGCGCGGCGGCCACGCCAGCGGCTCCACCGTCACCCGGTACCCGGGCGGCGAGAGCGGAACCCAGCCCTCGCCCTCGTGAAAGGGATCGACGACCCGCAGCACGCCGACCGGCGCCTTCACACCGCTTCCTTCGCGCGCCTCGTTCCCCACGCGTCGCAGCAGGTGGCGAAGCCGCAGAGCGCGAAGAGGAACCAGCTCATCGCGTATCCCGAGAACATCTGGCAGACGAGATAGCCGATCAGCGCCGCGAGGATGGCGCGCGCCTCGCCGCCCAGCTCGCCGTGGCGCGCCTTCCACGCCGACCAGACCGCGGCGGCGATGAAGCCCACCAGCCCGAACAGGCCCACCAGGCCGAGATCGCCCAGCACCTCGAGCACCAGGTTGTGGGCCACGTAGCGGTGGCCGAAGAGGCGGTTCGAATCGATGGGCGCGTACTGACTCCACGCCTCGAGGAAGGCGCCCTCGCCCACGCCGAGGATGGGCCGCTCCTGGAAGATGCGCCCGGCGACCTGCCAGGCCTGGAGGCGGCCCTCGATGGAGAGGTCCTCCGCGCCCAGGGTGTCGGTCTCGTTGCGCTCCCAGAAGCTGGTGGGCGCGAAGAGCAGCACTCCGCCCGCGAGCACCATCACCAGCATGCCGGCGATGGCCTTGCGCCGCGAGAGCAGCGCGAAGAGGACGACCGCCACCGCGAGCCCGATCGATCCGCCGCGCGAGTGGGTGGCGATGATGCCGGCAACGCAGGCGATGGAGCCGAGCGCGGCGACCACCCGCGTGATCATGCGGTGGCCGCGGCCGGTGGTGAGGAAGAGGAGAATGGGCAGCGCGCCCACCAGGGCCATGGCGTCGTGGTTGGGATCGGCCATGACGCCGAGCCAGCGGCCGCGGAAGCCTTCCACGAGCAGGTCGTCGTGGAGCCAGTTGTTGAAGGTGCCCCAGCCCGGCGCGATGGCGGCAAAGGCGTAGAGCGCCAGCGCCACGCGCAGCCTTCGCGGCGTGTCGATGCCGTTGGCCAGCGCCACGAAGAAGAGGAAATGCTTGGCCACCTCGGCCGCGCCCAGCACCGAGTTCTGCGGCGCGATGGACCAGATGGGCGAGAGCACCGCCGACCCCGCGTAGACCGCGAGCAGGGCCGTGCGCCAGCCCATCCAGAGCGGCTGGTTCGACAGCATCCGCCGCACCAGCAGCGCGGCAAGCCCCACCACGGAGAGGATGGCCGCGAGGTGCAGCGGGTCCAGCACCGGGAACCACTGGGCAGGTGAGAGGTAGAGCTGCGCCGCGAACAGCGCGATGGCGCCGAAGGCGAGCTGCCCCGCCTTTTCGGCCTGCCAGCGCCGCGACGCGACCTCGGGGACGCTTTGGTAGGCTGCTGTCTGCACGCCGGCCAACCTATGCATCGCCCGCCCGGTGCGCCCGTGGCCCGGCGGCATCGTCTGCTGAGCGACAAAAACCGGCCGGCAATCCGCTCACAGGGGCGTAGAGGAGCCCTGCGCAGTACCGCCCGGCGCCGACGAGCGGGCAGGCAGCATGGCGCCTGCCGGGCCGGCTGCCCCGGGTCCCGCACGGCGCCGCCCCGCCTGTAGAGCTGCAAATGTCGCGCTCGCGCGTCCTGCGGGCCGATTTGGCCCGATGTGCGCGCCGCGGCCGCGCATCTGCCGCCGGGTGGGCCTGCGCCCGCGCAGGACCCCGATCCCCCGATAGACGCCCGGCTTTGGGCACGGCGCAGCACACCGGCTGTGCAATAAGCCGCAAGCCGCCCGAGTTGGCCATCCGGAACGAGGAACCCCCGCCGTTCCGGGAAGCAGCCAGCCAAGGAGGCTCAACGTGAAGACGCTCCCCCTGTACGTCGCTCTGCTCGCCGCAGGATCCGCATCCGCAGCCCAGGTCTGGGTCGCTCCGGCCGCCCAGAAAGTTCGCCCCTCCGCGCAGCCGCCGGCTGGCGCAGCCGCAGCGGCGAAGATCGCGGCCGCGAAGAACGAGTTCGAAGCCTTCCATGTGGTGGTCACCGGACCGGCCATCGGCGTGTCGATGAGCCTGGACAAGCTCGACGACGGCGCGGGCCACGCCATCTCCGGCCGCGACGTGGTGCTCTACCGCGAGGCGCTGCTCAACGTGCCGCAGCAGACCGGCGGCGACGGCGCCCCGGGCCTCTGGCCGGACGCGCTCATCCCCGACGTGGATCCCATCGCCGGCGAGAAGCGCAACGCCTTTCCCTTCGACGTGCCGGCGAACGAGAGCCGCGCCGTGCTGGTGGACGTGCACGCGCCGCAGGGCACCCCCGCGGGCAAGTACACGGGCACGCTTCACGTCACCGGCGGGGTCACCCAGGACGTCCCGGTGGAGCTGACGGTGTGGGACTTCGACGTGCCCTCCACCTCCACGCTGCGGAGCGCGTTCGGCATGGCGTGGAACGGCCCCTGCATGGGCCACGGCGACGGCAACTGCTCGGGCGGCGACGCCGACATCGCGCTGCGCGCCCGCTACGTCCAGGCCGCGCTCGACAACCACGTCTCCATCCACCAGCCGTACTTCACGGCGACGGTGGACGCGAACGGCAACGCCAACTGGGGCACCTTCGACCAGTACATGGGCCCGTTCCTCGACGGCACGGCCAACACGCGCCTGCCCGGCGCGAAGCTCACCGCGGTGAGCGTGAACGGCTCGCTCGCGACGCCCGCGGTGAAGGGCTGGTCGCAGCACTTCAAGGACAAGGGCTGGACCTCCACCACGCTCTTCGCCTACGTCTGCGACGAGCCGCCCCTCACCTGCCAGTGGTCGGACATCCCCGGCCGCGTGGCCAACGTGAAGGCGGCCGATCCGTCGATGCCCACGCTCGTGACCACCACCACCTGGGAGGCGCAGCAGAACGGCGTCAGCGGCATCGACCTGTTCGTGCCGGTGATCAACTACGTCGAGGGCAAGCCGGGCAGCAACGAGGCCGGCAACCAGCGCGCGAAGTTCGGCCCGGACACCTGGTGGTACCAGAGCTGCATGAGCTTCGGCTGCAGCGCGGTGGGCGGCGGGCGCGACAGCACCGGCGAGACCGGCTGGCCCACCTACGCGGTGGACTCTGACGGCACCCGCAACCGCGCCATGGAGTGGATGTCGTTCACCTACGACATGACCGGCGAGCTCTACTACGAGATGACCATGTCGTACTTCAACGGCGATCCCTGGACCAACCAGACCGCCTTCGGCGGCACCGGCGACGGCACCCTCTTCTACCCCGGCACCCCCGCGCGCATCGGCGGCCAGACGGAGATCCCGGTGGAGTCGCTGCGCCTCAAGGGCATCCGCGACGGCATGGAGGACTACGAGCTCCTCGCGCTGGCGAAGAAGCTGGGCGCCGGCGACCAGGCCAAGGCCATCGCCGCGGGCCTCTTCCCGAAGACGTACCAGGCGACGGCCACGCCGGCCGCCCTCGACAGCGCGCGCGCAGAGCTGGCCGCGCTGATCCTGCACGCGCTGGGCAAGGACGCGCCCGCGGCGGACACGGGCTCGGCCAGCACCGGCAGCGCCGGCGGCGGCAGCACCTCCTGCGACACCACCGCGTGCGGCGCGAGCGGAGCCCAGCCCGGCCCGCAGTCCGGCATCGGGCAGCAGCTCGGGGCAGGCGGCTGCTCGAGCAGCGGCGCGCAGTCGCTCTGGCTGGCGCTGCCGGTGTTCGCGGCCTTCGCGCTGCGCCGCCGCCGCCGCACTGCCGCGGCGAATTCGTAGCGGCGCGCAGTCCCGGCACGCGGATCGGATCCGCAATGGGCCGACGACTCAGGGCTTGCGGTTCGCGTTCCGGCGCGGCCGCAAGCCCTGACCGTTTCTGGGACGGGAAATCCCGATCCGGATCAGGCGCCGGAGGCGAGTCCCCTCTGGACGCGGTTGGCACGGGTCTCGCTCCATGGGTCCTGCGAAAGGAGCAACCCCGATGCAGACCCTTCGCGACTGGCTCTTCCCCGTGTCGCTCTTCGCAGCCTGGACGGTGACCACCGCCTACACGCTCTCGATCCTCTCCACCGGCATCATCGCCTGACCGGCGATGCGACCGCCGCGAAGCGCACGTGCAGGAGGCGACCGAAGCGGTTCAGGCAGCCCTGCTCCGGCTCCCCGCGCCGGCGAGGACTGCCGAGAGCCTCTTGCCGACCTCCGGCCACAGGTACCCTCGCTCCAGCACGCGCCGCCTTCCCGCCTCTCCCATGGCCGCGCGCCGCGCCGGATCGTCGAGCAGCTCCGCCATCGCCTGCGCCAGCGCCGCGGCATTGGCCGGCGGCACGCAGATGCCGGCGCCCCCCAGGATCTCCGCCACCGCGCCGACCTGCGTGCCGATGCACGGCACCTTGCACAGCATCGCGTCGAGAAAGGCGATGCCGAACGGCTCGCGCAGGGTCGGCAAGACGAAGAGCGTCGCCTCGGAGAGCAGGCGCTCCACCGACTCGAACGGCACGAGCCCCAGGTTGGTGACTCCCTCCGGCAGCTCCAGCTCCTCGGTGGGCCCCGCGAGCAGGAGCCGCAGCGAGGGACGCATCGCGCGCAGGATCGAGAACGCCTCGAGCAGCACCGGACCGCCCTTGCGCCGCCAGCCGTCCTTGCCGACGAAGAGAAGGGTCTGCCCGTCGTCGCCACGGACCGGCTCTCCCTGCGGCACCACGTTGGCTCCGGCGCCCACCACGTGCACCAGCGCCGGGTCCACGCCGTAATCGTCCACGAGCGAGTCGCGCACCAGCGCGGAGAAGGTCGCGATGCCCAGGGCCCGGTGGTACGTCTCGCGCTCGCGCGCGAGCCAGGCCTTGCCGAAGGAGATGTGCGCCCCGATGTCGGCCTCCGGCACCGGCGGCTGCCGCTCTGCGAGGCGGCAGGTGTTGTCGAGCAGCAGGACATAGGGGAAGCGCGGGGGGCGTCCCGGGGCGAAGAGCGCGCCGTTCTGCAGCACCACCTCGGGCCTCGGGTCCAGCGCGTCGAGCAGCTCGCCCGCCCTGCGCGAGTGCTGATCGAAGGCGTAGACGGTGTTCCAGCGGTGGTGCATGAGCTGCGGGCCGTGCCGGATGGCGCTCGCCGCGAGCGAGAGGAGGACCCGCGGCGTGGGCCGGGGCAGCCGCGTCCGCGGATCGCGCAGCGCCAGCAGCGGAGTGGGATCCACCCGCACCAGCTCGTGCCCCAACGCCGCCAGGGCCCGGGTGACGTTGGGGGTCACCCCGCTCTGGTTGCCGTAGTTGACGTAGGCCACCCGCATCACGCCGCCTCCTGGATCAGCGAAGGCGCGGGCTTCTTCTGCGGGATCCAGGCTCGCAGCGGGGGCAGCACGCCCATGATGCGCAGGGCCGCCAGATACACGGCGGCGAAGGCCAGCCCGGTGGCGCAGAGCTGGACCAGGAGCGGCCCGCCGGTGAGGTGCAGCGCGAGCGCGCCCGGCCCCGCCGCCAGCGCCGCCGCGGCGATCTGCAGCCACAGCTCGCGCGGCATGATGGCGGGAATGGTGGTTCCGAAGAGCCGCGCCGCGCGGTGCAGCAGGATCATCCTGCAGCTCTCCTCGGCGCAGATCCATCCGCCGAGAGCGCCGATGGGGCCGAACAGGCGCAGCCCCAGCCAGACCAGCGGCACGGTGAGCGCGAGCTTGAGCGCGGCGACGCGGAACATGAACCGGTTCTGGGCCCGCGCCCGCATCACCCCGTCGAGCGGCAGCGCGGCCATGGGAATGGAGACGATGGCCAGCCGGAAGATGGGCACCGCGCCCAGGTAGCGATCGGTGAAGAGGAACCGGATCAGCACCGGCGCGGTGATCGCGAGCACGGCCATGGTGGGCACGAAGACGAAGGAGAGCCGCGCCACCGCCTCGCGGAAGAGCGCCAGCGCGCCGGCGTTGTCCCGCTGTGCGTCGTGCTCGGCGATGCCGAGCTGGAGGATCTCGCTCACCGGCGTGTAGAGCATGTCGATGATGGGGAGCTGGAAGCAGCCCACGCTGTAGACGGCGAAGGCCGCGGCGGTCACCGAGGCGCTGACCAGGTAGCTGTGGAACTGCTGCTGGGGGATGACCATGGCGAAGGCGGCGCCGAAGGGCAGCGCATAGGAGAGCTGGCGCCGCAGGTCGCGCGGCAGCACCACCAGGCCGCGTCCCGCCAGCGCGATCCAGCAGGCCAGCGCCTTGGCGAAGGTGGCGATGACCACGCCCACGAACGCTCCCGCCACCGTGCGCGTCGCGAGGGCGCCGGCGAGCATGCAGAGGGTGTAGAAGCCCTCGGAAGCCACCCGCACCACCGCGCTGGCCTTGATGCGGCCCCTGGCCATGAAGGCCAGGTCGAAGCAGGAGGCGGCGAGCTTGAAGCCGGTGAACGCCGCGATCGACGGCATCAGGGCGGCGAGCTTGGGGTTGTGGAACGCCGAGGCGACGAGCGGTCCGCAGGCCAGCAGCAGGCCGGCGGCAAGCCCCCCGAGCGCGGTGGTGAGCAGGAGGGCGTGCGATTCCCAGGCGCGCGATTTCTCCGGCTCGCGGGGCACGAAGTAGACGAGGCTCTGGTTCAGGCCCAGCGGCAGCACGAGGAAGAGCGTGTTGGAGAGCAGCCACGCCTGCTTGAACGTCCCGTAGTCGTCCGGGAGCAGCACCCGGGCCAGCACCATGGGAATCGCGAACGTGACCGCCGCCACCCCAAGCCGCGCGAGCATGAGCGGTCCCGCGCGCCGCAGGATGGAACCCTGTCGACCTTCGTGCATCCCCCCTCCTGTGGGAAACACGATGTGCAGCCACCGCCCATCGGACAACCCGGCGCGTGACGCGGCGCATAACAGGATACAATGGCACAGATGAAGACCAAGTCGGAGCTGCTCAAGGATGCGCGGGTGACGGTGCCGGAGGTGACGCCTGCCGAACTGGCCCGCCAGTCCCCGCGCCCGGTGATCGTCGACGTGCGCGAAAAGCAGGAGACGGACGCGGGAATGCTTCCCGGCGCCAAGGCCGTGCCGCGCGGCTTTCTCGAGCTGCGCATCGAGGAGGCGGTGCCCGACCGCGGCGCCGACGTGGTGCTCTACTGCGCCGGCGGGACGCGCTCGCTGCTCGCGGGCAGGACGCTCAAGGAGATGGGCTACAGCCGCGTCCGCAGCATGAGCGGCGGGTATTCGGCGTGGAAGGACGCCGGACTGCCGCTGGAGATGCCGGTCAAGCTGACCGAGGCGCAGCGCGCGCGCTACAGCCGCCACCTGCTCATCCCCGAGGTGGGCGAGGCCGGGCAGGCGAAGCTGCTCAAGTCGAAGGTGCTGCTCATCGGGGCCGGCGGCCTGGGGTCGCCCACCGCGCTCTATCTCGCCGCCGCGGGCGTCGGCAGGGTGGGCCTCATCGACGACGACGTGGTGGACGAGTCGAACCTCCAGCGTCAGATCCTCCACACTACCGATCGGGTGGGAATGCCGAAGACGGAGTCGGCGAAGAAGACGCTGCAGGCGCTCAACCCCGAGGTGGCGGTGGACGAGCACCGCATGCGCCTCACCCGCGACAATGCGATGGAGCTGTTCGCGAAGTACGACCTGGTGGTGGACGGGTCGGACAACTTCGGCACCCGCTACCTGGTGAACGACGCCTGCGTACTGCTGGAGAAGCCCAACGTGCACGGGTCGATCTTCCGCTTCGACGGGCAGGCCACCACCTTCGTGCCCGGCGGCGGGCGGCCCTGCTACCGGTGCCTCTTTCCCGAGCCGCCGCCGCCGGAGCTGGCGCCGAGCTGCCAGGAGGCGGGCGTGCTGGGCGTGCTGCCCGGCATCATCGGGCTGATCCAGGCCGTGGAGGCGGTGAAGCTGCTGCTCGGCCGGGGCGAGCCGCTGGTCGGTCGCCTGCTGCTCTACGACGCGCTGGAGCAGAAGTTCCGCGAGGTGAAGTACGCGCGCGATCCGGCCTGCCCCGCCTGCGGGGATCATCCGATGAAGGAGCTGTTGCCGGAGTACACCGAGGCGAGCTGCGCGGTGGCGCCGCACCGGGCCTAGAAACGCAGGGCGCGTTCCGGCTCGCACCGGAACGCGCCACGAATCGCGAAAAAGTCACCGGCCCCGAGCCGCCTGCGGCAGGCGCTGCCGCCGGGGACTACCCGTACGACTTTTCCTGCTTCTCCTGCTCTTCCTTGCAGCGGATGCACATGGTGGTCACCGGCCGCGCCTCCAGCCGCTTGATGGAGATCTCTTCCTCGCAGATCTCGCAGATCCCGAAGGTGGCGTTCTCGATGCGGGCCAGCGCGTCGTCGATCTTCTTGAGCAGGAACTTCTCCCGGTCGCGCAGGCGGAAGACCATGCTCTGCGTGTACTCGGACGAGGCGAGGTCGATCTCGTCCGGGAGATCGTCGGTGTCGAAGGCCGCCTCCTCGCTGAGCGTCTTGCGGGCGCTCAGGAGCAGGTTCTTCTTCGACTCCTCGAGGATCTTCTTGAAACGCTTCAAGTCCTTCTGGTTCAAGGTGCTGCCCCCGCGCAACGCTTCTGCCCGACCTGCTGCCATGGCGGCCTCCGGGATGTTGTGGGCCGGCAAAAAAGAGGCGGAATACTAGGAACGAGCTAGGGTCGAGTCAAGGCGAACCTTCATGGCCGACAGCAAGCTCGATCGCGAATTCCTCCGTAGCATCCTGACCCTGGCGGCGCGCCCCGCGGTCGATCACCTTCTCCTGGTTTCCGACGTCCCGCTGTCGAAGGAGCTGCGCGGCCGGCCCATCAAGAAGAAGATCATCTACGCGGTGAGCGAAGACCGACTCGCGCAGGCGCTGCGCAAGCAGGGCTACGCCTGCGTCACCGTACCCCCATACGACTACTCGCGGATCGAAAAGGTCAAGGTGGCCCTGGTCGCGGCGGTGACCGCTAACGCGCTGCGCGACGGGGAGGACGTGATCTGCCTGACCGGCCGCACGGGTGCGCGGCTTCCCGACACGGTGGTGCGCCTGCAGATCGGCCGCGGTTTCGAGGAGAAGGCGTCCATCGACACGCAGGGGCTCGGGGCCGAGTTCAGCTCGCAGGTCGTCGAGGCGCTGGTGTCGCTCGCGATGGCCATCGGGCACGAAGGATTCGAGGGGCACCCCATCGGCACCATCTTCGTGCTCGGCGACTCGACGGCGGTGATGGAGCAGAGCAAGCAGCTCACCCTGAACCCGTTCCAGGGCATCTCGGAGGCGGAGCGCAACGTGCTCGACCCGCGCATCCGCGAGGCGCTGAAGAACTTCGCGGTGCTGGACGGGGCGTTCGTCATCCGCGAGGACGGCGTCGTGCTGGCGGCGGGGCGATATCTCCAGGTCGGCGAGGGGAAGGTCGAGCTGCCGCTGGGCCTGGGCGCGCGGCACGCGGCGGCGGCGGCGATCACCGTCGAGACCGCCGCGGTGGCGATCTCGGTCTCGCAGTCGAGCGGCACCGTCCGCGTCTTCAAGGGCGGCCAGGCGGTGCTGGACGGGGCGTTCGTCATCCGCGAGGACGGCGTGGTGCTGGCCGCCGGCAGGTACCTGCACCCCGTCCAGGGCAACGTGGAGCTGCCCCTCGGACTGGGCGCGCGCCACGCGGCCGCGGCGGCCATCACCGTGAACACCAGCGCGGTGGCGATCTCGGTCTCGCAGAGCAGCGGAGCGGTGCGCGTCTGGAAGGGCGGGCAAGCCGTGCTCGAGCTGCAGCAGGTGGCGAGAAGGTCCTAGGCCTCGCGGAGTGCCGCTCCCGATCGGCCACCGCCAAGGCGCGGGCCCCCAAACCGTGCTACAGGGGCGGCGCCATGTCCTTCCGCTTCATCGATGCCTGCCGTCGCCGGCCCGTCGATCGCACCCCCATCTGGCTGATGCGGCAGGCCGGCCGCTACCTGCCCGAGTACCGCGCGGTCCGCGCCAGGGTCTCCTTCCTCGAGCTGTGCAAGACGCCGGACCTGGCCGCGGAGGTGACGCTGCAGCCGGTGGACATCCTCGGCGTGGACGCGGCCATCCTCTTCAGCGACATCCTGGTGGTCTGCGAGGCGATGGGCATGAAGCTCATCCTCGAGGACCAGGGCCCGCAATTTCCCCAGCCGCTGCGCTCGCAGGCGGACGTGGACAAGCTGCGCGTCGCCGATCCGGAAGACGACCTCGGGTACGTGATGGAGGCCATCCGCCGCATCCTCGGCGCGCTCGGCGGGCGCGTGCCGCTGATCGGCTTCTGCGGCGCGCCCTGGACGCTGGCGGCGTACATGATCGAGGGCAAGACCTCGCGCGGGTTCGAGAAGGCCAAGGCGGCCTTGTTCTCCGACGAGAAGCTGGCCCACGCGCTGCTCGGCAAGATCTCCGACACCCTGGTCGCCTATCTCAACGCGCAGCTCGCCGCGGGAGCGCAGGCGCTGCAGATCTTCGACTCCTGGGCGGGGGCGCTGGGACCGGAGGACTACGCGAAGTTCGGCGCGCCCTACATCGCCCGGGTCATCGCCGGCCTGCGGCGCGATCCGGTGGATCCGCAGCCGGTGATCGTCTTCGGAGTGGAGACGGGCGAACTGCTCGGGCAGCTCGCGGCCACCGGCGCCGACGTGGTGGGCGTGGACTGGCGCGTGCCGCTGGACGACGCGCGCGGGCGGGTGGGCCCGGCGGTGGCGCTGCAGGGCAACCTCGATCCGGCCACGCTCTTCCTGCCGCTGCGCGAGCAGCAGGCGCGCGTGGCGCGGGTGCTGGAGCTTGCCGACCGGGCCGGCCCCGGGCACGTCTTCAACCTCGGCCACGGCGTCATGGTCGGAACGCCGGTCGAGAACGTGAAGGCGCTGGTGCAGCAAGTGCACGCCCACACGCCGCCCCGCTGAGGGGCGGCAAGGCCGCGCCCGCCCGAGAGGTTGCGTCTCGGCGCCAGCTGTACAGCTTCTCCTCAGGGGGAGAAGCAATGCGCATTCGCGCCGGATCGATCGCAGCAATCGCAGGGGCCGTCCTGGGCGGCAACGGCCTCGCCCGCGCGGCGGCCCCGCCCCCCACCGCGATGCCGGCGCCGACGCCTGCGCCTCGCCCGGCTGCCCGGGCTGCGCCGGCGCGCCCCACGACCCCTCCGCAGAATCGGCCCAACCCGGCTCAGCCGCCCAACACCGCAGTTCCCGGGACGGGCGTGGGCATCGCGCTCGACGGCGGCACCGGCGTGGGATTCGCAGCCGATGGCGGCACCGGCGCCGGCATCGCCCTCGACGGCGGCACCGGCGTGGGATTCGCCCTGGACGGCGGCACCGGCGCGGGCATCGCCCTGGACGGCGGCACCGGCGCGGGAATCGCGGCCGACGGAGGCACCGGCGCCGGCATCGCCCTCGACGGCGGCGCCAGCGTGGGAGTGGCATCCGACGCGGGCACCCCGGGTGTCGACGCAGGGTTCGACGTGCAGAGCGCCCGCGCGCGCGCCGCCATCACCGCGCAGCCGCAGGGGGGCAACGCGCAGCCCACCGGCTCGCAGGCCGCGACCGCCCCGGGGGGCGCGCAGCCGCAGCAGAGCTTCGCTGCCGGCGGCACCACGCAGGCGCCGCCCTCGGGCGGCGGCACGCTGGTGGGCGGCACGATCGCGATGCCGTCCGACGTTCCCTACCCTGCCCCGGCCGACGGAGGGGATCCCTCCAACGGCCTGAACACCACCGCCGGGCCCGAGGTGGGCAGCGGCCCGACCGTGGGGTCGGGCCCGGAGGTGGGAGACGGGCCGCAAGTGGGCGCCGCGCCGCAGGACGCGGGCGTCCGATAGCAACGAGAAAGGAGAACGACATGAGATGGATGGGAGCTTGCGTGGCGTTCGCGCTGGCGCTTCTGCCGGCGCTGGCGCACGCGGAGGACAAGGGCACGACCCGGACCAGCGGACGAAGCCAGGTCACGTCCGACAAGCAGCCGATGAGCTCGGCGATGCCGATGACGGAGAAGGACGCCGCCGCGGCGTCGAAGACCCAGGGCGCGTCGAACGGCGAGGCGATGACCGACGCGCGCTTCGTGGCGCTGATGCACCATGCCAACCAGGACGAGATCGCGGCCGGCAAGCTCGCCGAGAAGAAGGGCAGGAGCCCGGACGTGAAGAGCTTCGGCAAGACGCTGGTGACCGATCACACCAGGGCCGACCACGAGTTGATGGCGGCGGCGAAGAAGGCCGGCATCTCGCCCGGCGACTCCGCGCTCACCGCGAAGGACAAGGAGGAGATGAAGGTCGACAAGAACAAGATGGATCAGGTCAAGCGCATGAGCGGCGCGCAGTTCGACAAGTCGTTTGGCCAGGTGATGAGCACCGGCCACGAGCACGTGATCTCGATGGTGCGCGAGGCAAAGGACCAGCTCAAGTCGCAGGACCTGAAGACGTTCGCGGACGACGCCCTGCCGGTGCTGGAGCGGCACAAGGACCTGGCCGAAAAGGCGATGCGCCACGGCACGGAGGCGAGCGCGGGCCAGAACCAGGGGCGGGCGCCGGCGAACCTCGAGCGCGGCACCCGGGATACCAGCAAGGCGAACGACTCCGGCAAGAACCCCGAGGGCAACCGCGGCGACGAGTCGCCCAGGTCCGGCCCGCAGAACCAGGATCGGTAGAGAACCGCGGGATCACCTGCTAAGTACCCGCGGGTGATCCCCCTGCGCCCGAACGCTCTCGCCCCGGACCGGGTGGCCCCGCACACCGGCGTGCTCCTGCTCAACCTGGGGGGGCCCGACTCGCTGGAGGCGGTGGAGCCCTATCTCGAGAACCTCTTCCGCGATCCGTTCCTGATCCGCATCCCCTTCCTCAGGGGTCCGCTGCGGCGCTGGTTCGCGCGCTGGGTGGCGAGGCGCAGGGCGCCGCACGCGCGCAAGCTCTACTCCGAGATCGGCGGCCGCTCCCCCATCCGCCCGATCACGGAGTCGCAGGCGCGCCGCCTCGAGGAGCAGCTCGGCCCGGGGTTCCGCTGCTACGTGGCCTTCTCCGCCTGGACGCCCTACATCCGCGAGGCGGTGGCGCAGGCCCGCGCCGACGGGTGCTCGCGGCTGGTGGGCGTTTCGCTCTATCCGCAGTGGTGCTCCGCCACCACCGAGTCGGCGCTCTCCGATCTCCGCGCGCAGGCCGCGGGCATGCCGCTCGCCGTGGTGGACCGCTATCCCGACGATCCCCTCTACCTCGACGCCCTCGCCAGCACCGTGCGCGCGGCCCTGGGGCGCTTTCCCGAGCCCGCGCGGGTCCACGTGCTCTTCAGCGCTCACGGCGTGCCGGTGTCGCTCATCCGCCGCGGCGACCCGTACGAGCGGGAGATCCACACCACGGTGCGCGGAGTGGTCGAGCGGCTGCCCCGGGGGCAGCCCTGGTCGCTCAGCTACCAGAGCAAGGTGGGACCGGTGAAGTGGCTCGAGCCGGCCAGCGCCGATCACCTGCCCGAGCTGGCGCGGCAGGGCGTGCGCGAGGTGCTGGTGGTGCCGGTGGCCTTCGTCTCCGACCACATCGAGACGCTCCACGAGCAGCGCATCCTGCTCCGCGACATCGCCCTGGCCGCCGGGATCGAGCGCTACGAGGTGGCCAGGGCCCTCAACGACTGCCGGCTGTACGCGCGGGCGCTCGCCCGGCTGGTGGAGGAGGCCATCGGAAAGACGCCGCTTTCGGCCCTTCCCCCGGCGGGTTGAACGCCCGGCGCCGCCTCCGGCCGACGCCGGACACGTTTCGTGCTAGGACCAAGCCCCTCCATGGAGCAACCTGCGCCCGCACCGGGGCCGAGCAGCGTTCCCCCACCGTCCGGACCCGACGCTCCGCAGCCGCCCCGCACCGGCTGGCAGCGCTTCAAGCGCGTCCTGCTCGGCGGCCCCAAGGACATCCAGGACCCGCACCTCTTCCACACCCTCTCGCTCGCCGCCTTCCTGGCCTGGGTTGGCCTGGGCGCGGACGGGCTCTCCTCCAGCTCCTACGGTCCGGAAGAGGCCTTCAAGAACCTGGGCGAGCACCAGTACCTGGCCGTCTTCCTGGCGCTCGTCACCGGCCTGACCGTCTTCATCATCTCGGCGGCCTACGACAAGATCATCGAGCACTTTCCCTTCGGGGGAGGCGGCTACATCGTCGCCTCGCGCCTGCTCGGACCCAAGGCCGGCGTGGTCTCCGGCGCGGCGCTGCTCATCGACTACGTGCTCACCTGCACCACCTCGGTGGCGGCGGGAGGCGAGGCGGTCTTCAGCAACTTCCCGGCGGAGTGGCACGTCTGGAAGCTGCCGGTGGAGCTGGCGGCCATCGCCGTGCTCACGGTCCTCAACCTGCGCGGCGTCAAGGAGTCCATCCGCATCCTCCTGCCCATCTTCGTGACCTTCCTCGTCACCCACGTCATCCTCATCGGCGGCAGCATCGGCTTCCATCTCGGCCGCGCCGGCGCGGTGGCACGGCACGTGACGGGCGGCCTCTCCCACGACCTCGGCACCATGGGATTCATCGCCCTCGCCCTGCTCTTCCTGCGCGCGTATTCGCTGGGCGCCGGCACGTACACCGGCATCGAGGCGGTCTCCAACGGCCTCTCCATCATGCGCGAGCCGCGGGTGCTCACCGGCAAGCGGACCATGGTCTACATGTCCACCAGCCTCGCCATCACCGCCGGCGGAATCATCCTCGGCTACCTG
>DASSQZ010000110.1:0-7741 GCA_035702105.1 Myxococcales bacterium
CTTCGCCGGGCTCGTGGCCGGCGTGGAGGCGATGCAGCAGCGGCTCTGCGCGGCGGTGGAGGTGGGCATGCCCTACGAGCAGCTCCACGACGAGTCGCACCGGCAAGTGGGCGGCATCCTGCGCGCGGCGGGGATCTCCCGGCTCTCCAGCGAGGAGCTGGTGGCCCGCGGCGTGACGCGCGCGTTCTATCCCCACGGGCTCGGGCACGCCCTCGGGCTCCAGTGCCACGACGTGGGCTGCGCGCTGCGGCCGCCGCGCGCGGACAACCCCTTCCTGCGCAACACGGCGGACATCGCGCCGCGGCAGGTCTTCACCATCGAGCCGGGCATCTACTTCATCGAGGCCCTGCTCGCTCCCTTGCGCAGCTCGCCGGACATCGACTGGAAGCTGGTCGACGCCCTCGCCCCCTTCGGCGGCGTCCGCATCGAGGACGACCTGGTGGTGGAGGAGCGCGGGGTTCGCAACCTGACTCGGGAAGTCCTGCCGCAGGGCGGCGGCGCGCCTTAGGTCCCGACCGATGGACCCCAAGTCCCGCACGCAAGACGCGCACGCGCACCCGCACTCGCACCCGATCCCGCGAGCGCACCTCGCGAGCCCCCGATCCTACGCTGCCTGCGCCTCCTGGTTCGCCGCGACGAACGCCACCGGCTTGTACAGCGCCGCGATGATGGCGAAGAGGATGGCGCCAAAGGCCATGAACGCCGCCCAGAAGAGGAAGTAGTTGGTCCGCGAGGCGAACTCCACGTGCTGCGTCACCAGGCTGGTGATGAACGAGCCCAGCCCGATGCTCAGCGTGTACATGCTCATGATCACGCCCTTCATCCGCCTCGGCGCCTGCGAGTAGGCGAATTCCAGCGCAGTCACGCTGACCAGCGTTTCGCCGATGGCGACGATCACGTACTGGATGGTCTGCCAGGCGATGTGCGGATGCTGCCCCTGCTCGATCCAGTGCTGGATCATCGCCGCGGCGAGGAACGATGGAACCGTGACGAACATGCCTGCCGTCATGCGCCGAAGCAGTGTTGCTTTCAAACCTGCCTTCTCCACCGCCGGGTACAGCACGTAGGCGAACAGCGGCACCATGATCAGGATGAGGATCGCGTTGAGCGCCTCCATCTGCGCGGACTCCATGTGCCAGCCGAAGATGTTCCGGTCCATCTGCTCCGCCTGGTTGAACCAGGACGAGCCGTACTGGAAGTAGAGCGCCCAGAAGGTGATCGTCGGCGCGAACACGAGCGCGATGCGGAACACGGAGCGCATGCCGTCCACCTCCGCGTCGCCGTGCTTCGCGCGCGCGGCCGATTCGCCTCGCCGGATCCGCGTCCAGAGCACGCGGAGAAAACCGTTGGGATCGCGGCCTGCCGGCGGCACCTTCACGTAAAGGCGACTTCCGACCAGGTAGATGATCAGCGCGAGGAACATCAGGATGCCTGGCACGCCGAACGCCCACGCCACGGCGCTGCGCTCGCACAGCTTGATCGCGCCGAACGCGCACCCGGCGAGCAGCCACGGCGTGATGAACTGCGACGTCGCGGACCCGATATTGATGGCCACGTAGAACAGCGAGTAGACGCGATCGAGCATCCCGGCCTGGTCCTGCCGGAATTGATCTCCGACGAAGGCGGAAAGGTTGGGCTTGATCCCGGCCTGCCCGATCACGATGAGAGCCATGCCGCTGAAAAGCAGTGCCGCGCGTGCGCCGGGCGCCACGTCCATCGCGGCGAGCGTCGCATGCCCGGCTACGTATCCGTAGGAGAGCCAAAGGATGGTCCGGTAGCGCCCAAAGAAGCGGTCGGAGAGCCACGCCCCCACTACGGTCATCGCATACGCAGCGAAGATGAAGTCGTGGAAGACGCCCGCCGCGCGGTCTCGCTCCCAGTCAAGGACCTTCTGCATGTACGGCACGAGGATGGTGCTCATGCCGTAGAAGCTGAAGCGCTCGCAGGCCTCGTTGCCGAGGATGTACTTGACCGCAGGGGGCAGCTTCAGCCGGGTCTCACCAGCCACACTGCGTCCCCTGGTTCTGCTTCGCGAGCCACGCCTGCAGCGGCTGGAAGTATTCGAGCAGCGCGCTGCCGTCCATCTGACGCTGCCCGGTCATGGCCTCGAGCGCGTCGGGCCACGGCTTGCTCGCGCCCAGAGACAGCATCTTCCACAGCCGCTGCCCCGCCTCCTTGCTGCCGAAGAACGAGCACTCGTGCAGCGGCCCCTTGTGGCCCGCCGCCTGGCACATGGCGCGATAGAACTGGAACTGGAGGATGTCGGCGAGGAAGTAGCGGGTGTAGGGAGTGTTGCCCGGCACGTGGTACTTGGCGCCCGGGTCGAAGTCCTGCTCGCCGCGCGCGACCGGCGCCGAGACGCCCTGGTACTTCTCCCGCAAGGCCCACCAGGCCTTCTCGTAGTCGGCGGGCGGGGTCTTGCCGCTGAACACGTCCCAGCGCCACTGGTCGATGAGCTTGCCGAAGGGCAGGAAGGCCACCTTCCCGAGCGCGCGCTTCATCTGCACGTTGATGGTGGCCCGCGGATCGGGCGCGAGCGCCGGCACCAGCCCGAGCTCCTTTAGATAACCCGGCGTCATCGAGAGCACCAGGGAATCGCCGATGGCCTCGTGGAAGCCGTCGTTGGCGCCGTTCTGGTAGAGGACCGGCAGCCGGTAATAGGCGTGGAAATAGTAGTCGTGCCCCAGCTCGTGGTGGACGGTGGTCAGGTCCTCCTCTCGCGGCGGGGTGGGAATGCACATCTTGATGCGCAGATCGTCGTCGAAGGTCACGTCCCAGGCGCTGGCGTGGCAGACCACGTCGCGGTCGCGCGGCTTCACGAACATCGACCGCTGCCAGAACGTCTGCGGCAGAGGGTCGAGCCCCATCGAGACGAAGAACGCCTCGCCGGTCTTCACCACCTTGAGCGGATCCCATTTCTGCTCGGCGAGGGCGCCCTGCACGTCGAGGTCGGCGATGCCCTTGTAGGGCTCCACCAGCGGGTAGATGTTCTCCCAGTCCTGCGCCCACATGTTGCCGAGCAGGTGGGCGGGAATGGGCTTTCCGTCGGGCACCTTGTCCTTGCCGTAGGTCTTCTGCAGCCGGGTGCGGACGTAGCAGTGCAGGCTGTCGTAGAGGGGCTTGACCTGCGACCAGAGCCGGTCGGTCTCCTGCTCGAACTGGGCCGGCGGCATGTCGTACCCGGCGCGCCACATGTCGCCCATGTTGGCGAAGCCCGCTCCCCGCGCCGCCTCGTTCTGCAGCTCGACGAAGCGCGCATAGCGGGGGCGCTGCTCGCGCGCGGTGTCGTGCCACGAGACCCAGGCGTCGAGGAGCGTGTCGTAGTTGCGGCTGTGGTCGATGATCTTCTCCAGATCCTCGAGGTCGCGGCCCTTCGCGTCCTTCGCCGCGCCGTAGTAGCCCTCGAGCCGCGCGGCGAGCGAGGTCATCTCCAGCCGGCGCGCCGGATCCTCCATCACCGGGCTGCTGATGCGCAAAAGGTAGAGCATGCGCGAGGTGTCGGGATCGAGCTGCATGTCCTTGAAGCTTGCCGCTGTCTTCGCGGCCTCGCCCTGGTAGGCGAGCACGCGCTCGTTGGCGGCGGCGGCGTTCCGCTCGGTGTCGCCGGTGATGTAGGTGTTCTTGATCCAGTCCGCGGTGGACGACTCGGCGAAGAGCCGCTTCAAATCCTCGTTGACCCTGGCGACGAACTGCTTCGGATCGCCGCTGGAAGGCTGCTGCACCTGGGCCGAAGTGGTCGCTGCAGGCCTCTGTCGCGTGGCTGCCGGAGCGCAGGAGAGAAGAGCGGCCGCGAGCGCGGCGAAGGATGTGCTTTTCATTGCGGCGCAGGCTACTTGAACAGCCGGCCGAAACGCCAGCGCTCGCGGCCGGGCCGCAGCAGCGCCGAGGCGCTTCCGGCTGACGCGGCGAGCGGAGCCGCGCTGGCCGGCGCGTCCGCGGCGCGGAAGAAGATGTCCGAAGGACCCGCCCCGGGTACGGCCGAGAAGAAGGGCAGGAACACGTTGCCGGCGTGGGTGAGCCCCTGGTAGTCGCCGAGGAAATACGCCGGCCCCCCCACGACGGGCGCTCCGCGCAGGTTCCAGGGAGCGCCCACCCTCGACTCGGTCCAGGGAGCGCTGCCCCCGGCCGAGACCGCGAGCCACTCCGTCGCGAGCAACTGGTCCCTGTTCGCGGGATCGTCGTCGCGCAGGTCGGTGTAGAGCACGCCCACGCGCCCGTCGGCGGCGACGCTGAGCGCCGGCGTGAAGGCCTGCGTCGCGGGGGCGCCGTTGACCTGCGCCCGCGCCGACCAGGTCAGCCCGCCGTCGCTGCTCCTGGAGATGAACACGCCGTCGCGCTGGTGGCCGCTGAACCGTGAATCCTCCCAGGCGACATAGAGGGCCCCCGAGGCCGCGTCGACGGCGATGGCGGGCACGATGCCGCCGGAGCGGATGGCGACGCCGCTCTTGGGATCGACCGCGCCCACGAACTCCTGGGTGTCGATGCTGACCGGCTGCGACCAGGTGACGCCCCGATCGGCGGAGCGGACGACCCGCAGCGTGGCGACGGGTAGCGGGGTGCTGTTCTGGGTGATCACCGACATGAGGTTCACCAGCGTGCCGTCGGGGAGCACCACGATCTGGTTGCCGATGGTCTGCGCGTCCGCGCCCGGGTCGTAGATGGGCCGCGCCGGCTCCCAGGTCTCGCCGCGGTCGCTGGTGCGGGCGAACCAGGCGGGGCCGGTGCCCTGCGGGTTGTTCGCGATGCTGGTGCCGGTGAGCCGGTCCCAGACGGCATAGACGAAGCGGGCGTCGTGCGGGTCGGCGGTGAGGGTCTCCTTGTCGTCGACCACGTCGGGATCCGAGTCCACGATCAGCGCCCTGGGTTGCTCCCAGGTGCGGCCGCGGTCGAGCGAGCGGCTGACCAGCATCGCCTGGTCGGCCGTGCTGGAGTTGAAGGAATACGCGATCTGCCAGGCGGCGCCGTCAGGACCGATGGTCACCCAGGGGTCGGTGGCGCGCTGGTAGGGGCCGCCGCTGCAGAGCGTGAACGCAGCGATGCTGCGGGTCCAGGTGTGGCCCCCGTCGAAGGTGGTTGCGCTCACCACGCCCCTGGCGCCGCCGTTCGACCAGCGATCCTGCTGCCATGCGCCGATCAGATGGTTGGCGTCGAGCGGGTCGATGGCGATGGACGGTTCCACCTCCGAGTCGCGGGTGAACGCGCTGCCGCGGCCGGGCTGCTCTCCACAGGTCGCCGGCCACGGCGCTGCCGTCGAGACCGTGATCAGCCCGGCGATGCCCGGCGGCGTCGCGTGCGAAGAGCCGCACGCGCAACAGGCGAGGAGCAGCGAGGCCGCGCGGCGCATCGCCCGACGCTAGCACGGTGGTAGAAGGGCGCGCATGTCCCTCGACGACGGCGTGGTCACCGACTTCAAGGATCGGCTCACGTACGGCGGCTACCTGCAGCTCGACAAGCTGCTCGCGGCGCAGGCACCCCTCTCCAGTCCGCCTCACCACGACGAGATGCTCTTCATCATCCAGCACCAGACCAGCGAGCTGTGGTTCAAGCTCATCCTCCACGAGCTGCGCGCCGCGCTCGAGCTGGTGCGGCGCGACCAGCTTCCGCCCACCTTCAAGATCCTGGCGCGGGTCAAGCACGTGCAGGCGCAGCTCATCTCGCAGTGGGCGGTGCTGGCCACGCTCACCCCCAGCGAGTACGGCGAGTTCCGCCACGTGCTCGGCCCCGCGAGCGGGTTCCAGTCGCTCCAGCACCGGCTGATCGAGTTCATCCTCGGCAACAAGGACCGGCGCATGCTGTCGGTCCACGCGCACGCGCCGGAGGCGCACGCCCAGCTCCTCGCCGCGCTGCAGGCGCCGACGCTCTACGACGAGTTCCTCCGCCACCTCGCCCGGCTGGGCAAGCCGATCCCGGAGGAGGTGCTCGGGCGAGACGTCACCGAACCGCACCGGGCCCATCCGGGCGTGCGCGCGGTGATCCGCGAGATCTACGAGCAGCCGGCGGCGAACTGGGAGGCCTACGAGATGTGCGAGAAGCTCGTCGACGTGGACGAGCAGATGGCGCTCTGGCGCTTCCGCCACGTCAAGGTGGTGCAGCGGATCATCGGCTGGAAGCGGGGCACGGGCGGGACCGCCGGGGTGGACTACCTCAAGCACCTGGTCGACGCGCTGCTCTTTCCCGATCTCTGGGACGTGCGCACCGAGCTCAAGGGATGAGCGGCGAGATGCGCTCGGACACCATCTCCTCGGCCCGGGCGAAGTCGTACTCGCCGCGCGCCAGCCCGCCGAGGATCTGCTGCTGGATCTGCCCCACCCGCTGCGCGATGCGGTAGGGCACGCGGGTGAAGGTGACGAGCTGGTAGCGGGTGAGGTAGCGGCCCGCCATCCGGTCCTGCAGCTCCTGCTCGATGGCGCGCAGGCGGAGGAACTCCTCGTCGGCCACCTTGTCGCGCATCTCCACGTAGTTCTCGAGCGCGAGATCGGCGATGGCGTCGGTGTCCGGCTTGCGCAAGGCGGAGAAGGCGGCGAAGTCGCGCGCCCAGTTGCCGCTGAGCATGCCGGCGAGCAGCGAGACGTCCTCGAACCCGGCGTTCATCCCCTGGCCGAAGAAGGGCACGATGCAGTGCGCGGCGTCGCCGAGGATGAGCGCGCTGCCGCGCGACCAGGGCGAGGCCCTGACCGTGACCATGCGCCCGACCGGCGCGGCGACGAGCTGGCCGGGGAAACCGGGGGCGAGCTGCATCGCGTCGGGGAAATGGCGCTCGAGGAAGCGGCGCGCCGCCGACTCGGTGGCGAGCTTCGCGAGGGAGGGGGAGCCCTCCAGGGCGAGGAAGAGCGTGCAGGTGAAGCTGCGGTCCAGGTTGGGCAGCGCGATGAGCATGAAGGCGCCGCGCGGCCAGATGTGCAGCGCGTTCGCGTGCATGGCGAAGTCGCCGTGGGGCGTGGGCGGCAGGGTCAGCTCCTTGTAGCCGTGGCTGAGCAGATCCTGCGAGACGTCGAGGTCCATGCTGGCCCGCAACGCCGAGGCGCTGCCGTCGGTGCCAATGATCACCTCCGCCCGCACCTCCGCGCCGGAGGAGAAGCGGGCCACCCGGCGCTGGAAGTCGTAGTCGAGGAGCCGCTGCTCGAAGTGGATGCGCACGCGGCCGGTCTCCTCCGCCCGCGTCATCAGGAGCCGGGTCAGCCCCGTGCGCGACATCGAGTTGATGCGCTCGTCGCCGCGCCCGTAGAGGAGGAGCGCGAGCTTTCCGTCGAGCGCGTGGGTCATGCGGCCGAGCATGGGGATCGATTCGCGGAGCACGTCCTCGTCGAGGCCGACCTCGTGGAGCGCGTGCAAACCGCGGGTGGAGACGGCCAGGTTGATGGAGCGGCCCGCGGCGGCGCCGGTGCTGCGCAGGTCGGGCCTGCGCTCGTAGAGGTCGACGCCGTAGCCGCGCCGCGCCAGGGTCAGCGCGAGCAGCGAACCCACCGGACCCGCGCCCACCACCACCACGTCAGGCATCCTGCAGCTCTCCGATCAGCGCGCAGAGGCGCCACACGTCCTCGAAGGAGTTGTAGAGCGGCGCCGGGGTGATGCGCACGATGTCGGGCGGCCGCAGGTCCACCGCGGCGCCCCGCCGCTTCAGCTCGGCCACCATGTCCGGCTTGCGGAAGCGCACCGTCAGCATCGAGCCGCGCTGCGGGGGCGTGAGCACCTCGACGCCGCGGACGCGCAGCAAGTACTCGAGGTACCCGGTGAGCTGGTG
>DASSQZ010000111.1:0-21551 GCA_035702105.1 Myxococcales bacterium
CGCCTTGTCGACGATGCGGTCCACCGGCACCTGCTTGCCCAGGTCGTGCACGGTGTAGCCGTTGTTGGAGAGGATGGTCTTGACCAGGTTCTTGCCGATGTCGTGCACGTCGCCGAAGACGGTGGCCAGCACCACCTTGCCCCGGGAGTACGAGTCGTTCTTCTCCATGAACTGCTCGAGGTAGGCGACCGCCTTCTTCATCACCTCGGCGCTCTGGAGCACGAAGGGCAGGATCAGCTCGCCGGCTCCGAAGCGGTCGCCCACCTCCTTCATGGCGCCGAGGAGCACGTCGTTGATCACGCCCACCGCCGAGCGCGTCTTGAGGCATTGATCGATGGTCTCGATCAGCCCCTTCTGCTGCCGGTCGACGATCAGGTGGTGCAGGTGCGCCTCGGGCGTGTCGAAGTGCTTCTCCTCCTGCGCGGGCCTGGCGCCGCCCGGCGCTTTCGCCTCGAAATGCGTGATCAGCCGCGCCAGCGCGTCGTCGCGACGCGCCAGGACCAGATCTTCCGCCAGCGTCCGCGCCTCGGCGGGGATCTCGTTCCAGGGCAGCACCTCGCGCGGGTTGACGATGGCCGCGTCGAGGCCCGCCTTGAGGCAGTGGGTGAGGAAGACCGAATTCAGGATCGGACGCGACTGCCTGGAGAGGCCGAAGCTCACGTTGGAGAGGCCCAGCACGGTGAGCGCGCCCGGCAGGTGCTCCTTCACCGCGGCGATGCCCTCGATGGTGTCCACCGCGCTGCGCTTGTACTGCTCGTCGCCGGTGGCGAGCGTGAAGGTCAACACGTCGAAGAGGAGCTGCCAGGGCTGCAGGCCGTCCTTCAGCGCCCGCTCGTAGATGCGCCGCGCCACCTCCAGCTTGCGGTCGCGGGTCAGCGCCATGCCCTTCTCGTCGATGGTCATGGCCACCGTGCAGGCGCCGTACTGCTTGAGCAGCGGGAACATCCGGTCGATCTTCTCCCACCCCCGCTCGAGGTGGACGGAGTTGACGATGCCGATTCCCGGCAGCCACTCCAGCGCCTGCGCCACCACCTCCGGCTCGGTGGAGTCGATGCAGAGCGGCGCCTCGATCTGCCCCGAGAGCGTGCGCACCACCCGGGTCATCGTCTCCTGCTCGTCGGCGCGCTCGGTCAAGGCCACGCAGACGTCCAGCGCGTGGGCGCCGCCCTCCACCTGCTCGCGCGCCACCGCCAGGATCCCCGAGATGTCGTTGGCGAGCAGGAGCTCCTTCATCTTCTTGCTGCCCTGCGAGTTGACCCGCTCGCCGATGAGCAGCGGGCGCGGCTCCTGGTGCAGCGCCACCGCCTTCAGGCCGCTCGAGAGCATGGGCACGCGCCGCGGCGCCTTGCGCGCGGCGGGCGACTTGCGCACGGCATCGACCACCTGGCGCAGGTGTTCGGGCGTCGTCCCGCAGCAGCCGCCCACCACCGAGAGGCGGAAGTCGCGGACGAAGCGGGCGAGGTATTCCGCCAGCTCCCCGGGCTGGAGCGGATAGACCGCCGTCCCTTCGCGGTTCTCGGGAATGCCGGCGTTGGGCTGGCAGCTCAACGGGAGCGGCGCCTGCTCGGAGAGGGCCCGGAGCGGGTCCACCATCTCGCGCGGACCAGTGGAGCAGTTGAGGCCCATGATGTCGGCGCCGCACGACGAGAGCAGCGCGGCGGCGGCCAGCGGCTCGGTGCCCAGCAGCATGCGGCCGGAAGGATCGAGCGTGATCTGGGCGATCATCGGAACGGCGCGGCCCACCTCCTGCATGGCCTTGCGCGCGCCGAAGATCTGCGAGCGCAGCTCGAGGAGGTCCTGGGCGGTCTCGGCGAGGATGCAGTCGATCCCGCCCTGGAGCAGGCCCACCGTCTGCTCGCGGAAGATCTCCACCAGCTCGGAAGGCCGCATGCGCCCGAGATCGGGATCGCTGGACGAGGGCAGAAAGCCGCTCGGCCCCAGGGAGCCCGCGACGTAGCGAGGCCGGCCGTCGGCGCGCTCGGCGCGGTCGGCCTCCTCGCGCGCGATGCGGGCCGCGGTCTGGTTCACCTCCAGCGTGCGCGCGCCCAGGTCGTACTCGTCGAGCTTGGGGCGGCTGGCTCCGAATGTATTGGTCTCCACCGCGTCGCAGCCCACTTCGAGGTAGCCGCGGTGGACGCCGGCCACCACGTCGGGCCGGGTGAGCGAGAGGATCTCGTTGCAGCCCTGGCGGCCGTCGAAGTCGCGGACCGTCAGCTCGCCTGCAAGCTGCATGCGCTGCAGCGTCGTGCCCATGGCGCCGTCGAAAACGACGACTCCGCGGGCGATTGCATCGAGAAGGTTCTTGTCTGGCATAAGAGGCCGCGCACCTTATCATGCGCTGCGTCGTGCTAACGTCGCCGTTTCGGCCCCGAAAGCCGCCGAGCGCCTGCCTGCGGCGCGACGCCGGTCCAGGGAGGAGATCCGCATGCTCAAGATCGTCATCGGCAACAAGAAGTACTCGTCGTGGTCGCTGCGGCCCTGGCTGGCGCTGCAGATGTGCAGTGCGCCCTTCGAGGAGACGGTGGTCGCGCTCGACATGCCCGACACCGACGCCAACATCCGCAAGTTCTCGCCGTCGGGACGGGTGCCCGCGCTCATCGACGACAACCTCACCATCTGGGATTCGCTCTCCATCTGCGAGTACCTGAACGAGAAGTTCCCCCACAAGCACCTCTGGCCGGCGGACGCCGCACACCGGGCGCACGCCCGCTCCATCACCGCCGAGATGCACTCGGGCTTCATGAACCTGCGCAACGACTGCTCCATGAAGATCGTGCAGCAGTATCCGTACAAGAAGCTGCGGCCGGAGACGCAGAAGGACGTGGACCGCATCGCCGCCATCTTCGCCGAATGCCTGCGCCGCAGCGGCGGCCCGTTCCTCTACGGAAGCCGGCCGTGCATCGCCGATGCGTTCTATGCGCCCGTCGTGTCGCGCTTCCGCACCTACTCCATTCCCCTTCCCGAGGCGGCCACCTCCTACTGCGACACCATCTGGGACTGGCCGCCGCTCAAGGCCTGGGTCGCGGACGCGCAGAAGGAGACCCTGCGCGCGAAGCTCCACGAAGACTGATGCTGTTCGGAATCTACGTTCACTTTCCCTATTGCCTTTCCAAGTGCCCGTACTGCGACTTCGCCTCGCGCGCCGAGGCGGTGATCCCGCAGGAGAGGTACACCTCGGCGGTGCTCCGCGAGCTGCGGGCGCGAGCGACGCAGTTTCCCGGCCGCGAGGCGGTATCGGTCTACTTCGGCGGCGGCACGCCCTCGCTTTGGGAGCCGCCGCTGCTCGGGCGCGTCCTGCGCGAGATCCGCGCGCTCTTTCCCGTGCGCCCGGATGCCGAGGTCACGCTGGAGGCGAATCCGGGAACCACCGACGAGGCGCGCTTCACCGCCTTCCGCGAGCTGGGCGTGAACCGGCTCTCCATCGGCGTGCAGTCGTTCGCGCCGCCACAGCTGGTTTCCCTGGGGCGCAAGCACACCGGTCCGGATGCGGTGCGGGCCTTTCACACTGCGCGGGCGGCCGGGTTCGAGAACGTCTCGCTCGATCTGATCCACGGCGCGGAGCGGCAGACTCCGGAGCTCGCGGCCCGCGACGCGGCGGCGGCGGTGGCCCTGGGGCCCGAGCACATCTCCTGCTATGCGCTCACGCTCACGGGCCTCGCGGAAGAGGTGCCGATGGCGAAGGCGCTGCGCCGCGGCGAGCTCTCGCTGCCCGACGACGAGGCGGTCTGGGAGATGGGCGACGCGGTGCGCGCCGAGCTGCGCAGGGGCGGCTATGCCCGCTACGAGATCAGCAACTACGCGCGGCCGGGATTCGAGGCGGTGCACAACTCGCTCTACTGGCGGGGCGGGGAGTATGCCGCGGCGGGGTGTGGCGCCTGCGGCTTCTCGCGCCATGGGCGCGCCGGCCGGCGCTTCGCCAACGACCGGTCGCCGGAGCGGTACATGGAGCGGGTGGAAGAGACCGGGATCGGCGATGCGTCGAGCGAGCAGGTGACGCCGGAGGAGCACCTGCGCGAGCGGCTCTTCACCGGACTGCGCCTGGCCGAAGGCATCGACCTCGCGGCGCTGGAGCGCGACCTCGGCCTTCCGGTGCGAGACCGCTTCGCCGGGCAGATCGAGCGGATCCTGCGCGAGGGACTGGGCTCGCTCGAGGGCCCGGTGCTGCGGCTCAACGAGCGCGGCCTCGACCTGCACAGCGAGGTCTCGCTGCGGTTCTTCTAACGCGGCGGAGGCGGCACCTGCGCCGCGGCGCCGGTCAGGGACGCTTGCGGGGATCCGGCGTGAGCAGAAGCTCCTGCGACTGCGCCTGATCGACGGCGCGCGCGAAGTCGGAGAAGGCTGCGTACTGCGCCGGCTGGACGCGCTGCTGCGGAACCGAGAGCGCCTCGTCGATGACGAGCTTGTCGCCCTCCTCGCGCGCGCTCCAGCGGTAGGAGCCAAAAGGCGTGGTCAGGGCCACCGCAGGCGGGCCGGCGGTCAGGTGGGTTCCCTTGGGAAGGGCGATGGTGGCGCGCTGCACCACCTCCTCCGGCGAGTCGATCAGCATCGCCGTCTGCCGCTCGGCCATCTGCACCCAGCGGCGCGAGAGCCGCGACGGCACCAGCGACGAGGGCACGAAGAGCCGCACACCGTCGCGCCGGGCGAGCTGCGCGCGCAGGCCGTAGGAGAGCACTGCGGTGCCACCCACCTCCGACTCGTGCGCGGTGGACAGCGACTCCAGCGACACGTCGCGCAGGCCGTGCGCGAGCATCGACTCCACCGCCTGCTTGCGCTGGTTCTGGTCCAGGCGCTCGAGAGCGTCCTTGAGGGAGGCCGCCTCGAAGCCGCGGTGCTCGTCGCGGGCGGTTCCCGCAGCGGCGCCCTCGGCGTCCAGGGTGAGCGACAGCTCCAGCGCGCGTCCGTCCTGCTGGCCGGGAAGGGCAGAGGGCAGCCGGATGTGCGCCGCCTCCTCGCCGGGCTCGGGGAGCACCCAGGCGTCCTCGCCGCGGACGAACGCGGGGATCTGGTCGAACGGCGCCAGCCGGTAGGAGGGATCCACCCAGGCCGGTCCGCCGGGCAGGTCGATGCGCAAGAGCGCATAGCCGTAGAGCTCGCCGCGCGGGAACCGGTAGGCGGCGCGGTCGGCCACGAAGGTGCGCGCCAGCACGATGTGCGAGGGAATCTTCGCAGACGCGAGCGCCGCCTTGAGCACCACCAGCCGATTGCCGCGGCCCTGCGCCAGCACGTGCGCGGCGCTCTGGCCGAAGTCGGTGCCGGTAGACCTGCCCCGCACTGCCTGCGCAACGGCGGCCTGGATCTTCTGCGCGGTGTCGGCCGGGCCGCTTCCGCCCGCGCGCTGCACCAGGGCCAGCGTGCTGCTCCCGGGGCGCGCCCTCAGGAGGGTCCAGTCGGCGATCGACTTCACCAGGTCCTGCTGGGTGGCGCCGATGCCGAGCTGCACCCAGGGCATGGTCTCGCTCTCCGAGACCTGGTGCGGCTCGGGCGGCAGCGGCTTCACATCCCGGGCGGTGTAGCGGAAGCGCGCCTCGTCGCCCTCGCGCGTGAGCGCGCCGGGAGGGAGCTGGAAGTTGTGCGCGTCCACTTCCACCGGCGCGGGAGCGCGCACTTCGTAGCTGGACTCGACCATCGGCGTCTCGTCGTCGCGGAAGTAGAACGCGCCCAGAGTGTAGCCGGGCAGGTCCGGTCCGCGCGGGCCCAGGCCGCGCAGGTAGTCCACCTCCACCGCGTCTCCCGGCTCCAGTCCGGGCAGGCTGATGGCTTCCTTCTCGGGAATCGACTCCGGCTCCAGCGCGCGCCCGTCCGCCTTCAGCGTGCGCAGGTGGAGCACCTGGGCGTCGCCGGGGATCTGGGCCTCGCCGAACTTCGAGACGCCCTTCTTGTCGAGGACGCGGACGAGCGTGTGCACGCGCTCGACGCCGCCGCCGTCGGGGAACATCTGCACCGCGCCCTGATCGAGCACGCGCACGGCGCTGGCGGCTGCCGGCGCCGCGGTCGAAGCCTTGGCGATGGCCGCGGCGTCGCGGTCGGACCAGGCGAGCAGCCGCGTCCCCTGGTCCAGCCACACCTGCTGCCGCACCTGGAGGTCGCCGGGAGCGAGCCGCAGCGCCGCCCTTCGCGCCTCGGTGGCGCTCTTCGACTCTCCGAGGAGCTCGAGCACGCCGCCCAGGCGCCGCAGCGGTTCGGGCGCGCGCGGGGCGAGTGCGGCCGCCGCGCGCAGCGAGGCCACCGCCTGCTGGCCCTCCTTGCGGGCGGACTGCACGTCGGCGAGCAGCTCCAGGCGCGCGGGCTGGGCGGGCCTGAGCGCGGTCGCGAGCCGGAGCAGGTCCTCGGCGCGGGCAAGGTCGCCGCGGTCGCGCGCGACCTGCGCCGCGGTGGAGAGGCCGTCGTTGCAGGCGGTGAGCAGGTCGGCGTACCTGCGCTCGTCGGCGAGCGAGGAGTCGCGCCGCGAGAGGCCGAAGAGGACCTGGAGGCTGTCGCACCGACCCGGGATGGCCTGCAAGGCTTCCAGCGCGCGCGCCCGCGCCGAGGCCACGTTGCCGCGCGCCTCGAGCAGGCGCGCCCGCGCCAGCAGCACGCGAGGCGACGGCGGCGCCTTCTGCTCGCGCAGCACGGCCTCGGCCTTGTCCAGGTCCTGCGAGGCGTCGTCGAACCGCTCCGAGTCGCGCTCCAGCGCCGCCGCGGTGAGGCGGGCGCGGACGAGCAGCGGGTCCTTGCGCGCGGAGTCCTGGAGGTCGGCGAGCGCCCGCGCGCGCCCGATGCGGTCGGGCACCTCGGGGTCGTGGAGCAGTTGCTGCGCGCGCAGCATCAGCGCCGGAGCGCCGCTGCCGGAGAGCAGGACCGTCCGGTCGACCATCTCGCGCGAGGCGGCGCGGTCGTCGCCCATGGCTGCGCGCGCGAAGAGCCAGGAGGCGAGCGGGTCGGCCGGGTCGTCCTCCAGCATCGCGGAGGCGGCGGCGCGCAGATCGCTGCGGTCGGTCCAGGCGGGCGGCGAGACGCAGGGCACGCCCAGGTCGCAAAAGGCGGCGAGTCTCGCGCCGCCAAGCTGCGCGGGCGCGGCGGAGAACTGGTCGGAGGCAGCGCCGTCCTCGCGCACCAGCGCGGCGCGGAACCGGCTCCCTTCTGCGCGGGTCCAGCGCACGAGCAGGTGGTGAACGCCCGGAGGGAGCCGGACCGGGACCGTCTGTGCGCGCGGGCTCTCCGCCGGGTAGGGCACCCGCGACACCACCACCGCTCCGTCCACGCGCGCCTCCAGCGCCGCCGCTCCTTCCGTCCAGAAGAGGTAGTTGCCGCCGCGCTCCAGCGTGACGTCGCTGGCGGCGTAGTAGAGGTCCCCGTCGTTCGGCTCCAGGTCGAGACCCACGTCGCCGTCGGCGAAGTCGAGGTTGCGCGCGTTCAGCTCCACCGTGGCCGGCGTGGAGCGGTCGAGCGGGAAGGTCTTGCGCAGGTCGAGCAGCCGCAGCGCGCCGAACGGTCCGGCCACGCGCCAGTGCTGGATGGCGCCGGCTGCGCGCCAGGCCCGCTCTTCCAGCGCAGGATCACGCGCCGTCTGTGCCCTGCGGGCGGCGATCCGCGCGGCGGCCTCGCGCATCAGCCGCGCTGCCCGGGGCGCCACCGGCGCGCGCAACGAGTCCGCCGCGCCCCCGATCAGCTCGTCGATCTGCGGCGACTCGTTCTCCATGTCGAGCAGCCGCAGCGCCGCAAGCTCCGCCACGGGCTGGGCCGGCGCGGCCTGCAGCGCGGAGATCCAGAGGCGGGTTGCCTCCAGCGAATCGGTGCGGTCCTCGGCGATCTCCGCCAGCCCACAGAGCGCCAGCGCGCGCTGCGCGGGCTCGCCCTGCCGCGAGGCGGTGGTGAGCATCGCCGACGCGCCGCGCGGGTCGGAGGCGATGAGGTAGCGCAGCCAGCCCGCCCGCGCCAGCTTCGCGGGGTCGCTCCGCGCCGCCGACTCCACCTGCTCCAGCTTGCGCAGCGCATCTTCCGGCCTGGGCGAAGACGCCGCGGCGGGGCGGCGGCCGATGGCGCAGCCGGCCAGCAGCAGGAGCGCGAAGAGGTGCCGTACCCTCATCTCGCCGCCGTCTGCGTAGCCGGGGCTGCCTCCACGCGCCGGTGCAGCGCCTCGTCGAGCCGTCCGAGGAAGGCGCGGAATGCGCCGTAGTCATCCGGCTGCAGGACGCCGCCGTTCAGGGTGAGCGAGAGGTGCGCCACCACCCGGCCTGCCTCCTGGCTGTAGGTGATCTCATAGGACCCGTGCGCTCCGCTCTCGCGGGCCGTCGCGGGCACCGTGGCCGTCCAGCCGTGGGGAAGGGTGATCTCCGATTCGATGGAGGTGCGCTGCGCGAGCGGCAGCTGCTGGGGCAACACGCGCCGGGAGAGCTGCGCGTACGCCTCGACGAAGCTCTGCCGCTGCCCGAAAGGCACGAACTCGAGGCCCCGCCCGCGCGGATAGGCGAAGCCGGCCGCGGTGGCGGTGATCTGCGTCTCGAAGGGCTTCTCGATGTCGTGCGGGTCGGTCACGTCCACCGCCGTCACCTTGACGTTGGGGAAGGCGGCGCGCGCGAGCTGCTGCTCGGCGCGGACCCTGCGCTCGTCGGCGGGCTCGAAGGTGCGGCGCAGCTCCGCCGTCCAGGCGCCGCGCGCGCTGGCCCTGACCGTCACGCTGGCGCTGCCGTCGGGCAACAGGCTCGCGGCGATGCGGGTCTCGTCGGAGTTGTCCGCCGGGCTCGCTTCCGGAGTCCGGAAGAACTTCGAGCCGCCCTCCGGCTCCACCACCAGCACCTCCGCGCCGCGGTCGTCGCCCGGCAGCTCGCCGGAGCCGTGGAACTCCGCCGTGCCGTCGAGGAACAACTTGTACTTGGGCACGTAGAGGATGGCGTGGTTGAAGACCGCCAGCGAGGCGGGAGCCGGCGCGATCCCGCCCAGCCGCTTCATGCGCAAGAGGGTCAGTCGCGAATCGATGCCCAGCGACTCGAGCATGGCGTGCATGAGCGACGCCTTGTCCTTGCAGTCGCCGAACCGCCGCGAAAGGATGGTCTCCACCGGGTAGGGCTTGAAGGAGTTGATGCCGAACTCCAGCCCCACGTAGCGCGTGCGCGAGACCACGAAGTCGTAGACGGCGCGGATTCGCGCCTGCTCGTCGCTCTCGGGGATGCCCTTGACCGCTTCCTGCGCAGCGGCGCGGATGTCGTCGGTGACGTGGAGCTGGTCCTTGACCAGGCCCCAGTAGAAGCGGCCCACGTCGTCCCAGCTCTTGTAGGTGGAGACGTGCACGTAGGCGAGCATCTCGCTGTAGCCGGGCATCGAGGGCTCCGGCACGAGCTTGGGGACGTCGTGCGCGGTCCAGCGCTCCCAGGTGCTGCCGTCCTGCGCCTTGCCCTGGGTGTGGACCAGCCCCTTGAGCGGCGTGGCGCTGGAGTAGAAGGCGCGGCCCGCCGGCCCCAGCAGCACGTAATCGGAGATGCGGCGCGCCTGGGTGGACTGGAGGTAGGCGAAGTCGCCGAAGTAGTCGGCGAAGAAGTTCGACCCCGAGTCGTCGGTCCGGGTGACCAGCTCGAGCACGTCGCCGGGCTCCATCTGCGGGAAGGCGATGACCCGCGCGCGCACGTCGTAGTAGAGGCCGTACCAGGGCTCGGAGAGGTTGCGCTCGCCCTCGGACTTGCTCTCGAGGACGCTGCCGTCCTTCTTGAACAGGCGCGCGCGCTCCACCTTCACCACCTGGCGGTCGGGCGAGTACTGCACGCTCTGCACCCGCGCCGCGTCCACGCCGCGCAGCGAGGCGGCGCGCAGGATCACCTGGCGCGTGCGCGAGGAGAGGCCGTTGGGGAACACCTTCACCACCGAGAGGTCGGCGAGCACTTCCACGTCCTCGCCGGGCAGCGGCGCCATCTTCGAGAGCGCCTTCGCGTCGTAGAGGTAGGGCGTCGCGTACTGCTCCTCCGGCCGGATCGAGCGCACCAGCTCGCGCAGCGCGGGATTCTGCGGCCGCAGCGAGAGCGCGCGGGCAAAGGCCGCCAGCGCGCCGGCGTCGTCCCTGGCGCGGAGCCGGTGCCGCCCCAGCTGCTCGTGCGGCGTGGGGTCGTCCGGCGCGAGGAGGAGCGCCTGCGCGAACGCCTCGTCGGCTTCCCTGGCGCGTCCGTTCTGCGAGAGCAGCTCTGCTGCGCGCAGGCGCGGCCAGAGCGCGGACGGCTCGAGGCTGACCGCCTCCCCGAGCAGCTTCAGGGCGGTGTCGAGGTCGGCGCGGTCGACGGCGATGGAGGTCAGCTCGCTGCGCGCATCCGAGTCGTCGTAGCGCAGCGCCAGCGCCTGCTTCAGCGCGGCGGCGGCCTCGTCGATCCTGCCCAGCCGCCGCCAGGCGGAAGCGGCGGCGCGGTGCGCGCGGGCCAGGTCGGGGCGGGCCTTCGCGCTCTCGATGCGCAGGAGGGCCGCGCGGGCGGAGAGGCCCACCGCATCCAGGGCGCGGGCCTCGGTGAACATCGGCTCCACCCAGGTGGGCGCGGAGGCGCGGGCCTTGCGAGCCAGCTCCAGCGCTTCCCAGGACTCGCCGCGGTCCAGCCGGTAGTCGGCCAGCGCGTCGAGGAGGCCGGCGTCGGCAGGATGGGCCGCGAGCGCGGCGTCGATGGCGGCGCGGCGCTTGTTCGCGTCGCGGTCCTCGAGGCGCGAGAGCCGCAGCGCCGCCTCGGGATCGGTGGGAACCAGGTCGAGCACGCGCTCCATGGCGTGCAGGGGCAGGCGCTCGGCGTCGTCGGTGGGCCTGCGCCACTGGAGGAGGACCGCCAGATCCTCCTGGGCGCGCGGGTCGTTGGGCCGTGCTGCCGCCGCGGCGCGAAGCTCGTCGAGGACGTCGGTGGGCTTGCGGGCGGCGGGGCGCAGGCCGGGGCGCTCGGCGTCGTGGATGGCGGCGAAGCCGCGGAGCTTGCCTTGCGGCGCGTGGGCGGACTTCGCCAGCGCGACGAGCGGTGCGTCGCCGGCGTCGGCGACGCGCAGGCTGAACCCGAGGCGTCCGCCGTTGTGCGCGATCTTGAGCAGCAGGAGGTTGTCGCCCGCCTGCAGCCGGGCCGCGAACGCCTTCTGGTCGAAGCGAGAGGGGTGCACGGCGGGGTCCTCGTGGACCCGCTTGCCGTTGATCCAGACGCGCACGGCGCCGCTCGCGCCGATGTGGAAGAGCGCGGACTCCGCTTTCGCGGCGTGAAGCACGGTGGCGGCGTACACGGCCACGTCGGTGCGCGGGTAGACGGCGGAGGACAGGTCGACGAATCCGTAGGGCGCGTGGCCGGCGGGCAGCGCGCGCCAGGTCACGTCGTGCTCCTTGCCGGGGTACACCGCCTTGGGGTCGAAGCCGTCCTTCTCCGGCGGGTACTCTGCGAGCAGGCCCGCGCGGCCTTCGTTGTCGAAGGGGCCCAGGATGCTCCAGGCGCGGATGGGCGCGACTTCGCTGAAGAGGGCGGACGCCCTGGGGAGCTGCCCCTGGGAGACCGCCAGCTCGCCGCGCATCTCGATGGCGAGCGCGCGCACGTCCTGCCGCGCCTTCGGCGAGCGGGCGGCGGCCTCCAGCACGCTCGTCACCGGGCCCAGGTCGCCCTTCTCGTCCCGCCGCTCGTACAGGCGGAACAGGTCAGCCACCGCCTGCGGCCTGTCCAGCTCGCCGAGCACCCGGGCCTGCAGCGCGGGCGTTTCTTCGCGCAGGGGCGCCGGAGCGGGGACTGTGGCCAGAGCGGCAAGAAGGAGAAGGCTGTGCATGCGTTCGGGCTCCTGAAGGGCGAGCAGAAGGCGTCCCACCCACCCGGAAGCAACGGGGGGCCGCCCCGCCCCATTCCTCCGGACGGCACTTCATGCTGTATCGCGTCGTGCCCGCGGCCGCTACCCCAACGGCAGGCCCGGCGTCCGCTCCTACGGCGCACGGGCGAGAGTGCGCACCTCTACCCTCGCGGCGCCTGCGGACAGGAGCGCCTGGGCCGCGGCAGACGCCGTGGCGCCCGTGGTCATGACGTCGTCGACGAGGCAGACCCGCAGCCCTTGCACCCCTGCGGCCGGCGCGAAGGCGCCGCGGACGTTGAGGGCCCGGGCCAGGCGGTCGCGTCCCACCTGCTGCCCGGTGTCCCGCACCCGCGAAAGAAGCGGCGCCACGGGCAGCCCGAACTGCCGCGCGGCGCCCCGGGCCAGAAGCGAGGCCTGGTCGTAGCCGCGCTGGCGCAATCTGCGCGGGTGGAGCGGAATGGGCGCCACCACGTCCGATTTCGGCACCGCGCAGCCTGCGAAGAGCACCGGCAGCGCCGCGCCCAGGTCCTCGCGCCCTTCGTACTTGAGCCGGTGGATGGCCTCCGCCAAGGCGCCTCCGTGCAGGTAGGGCGCGGCAGCCAGCGCGAACGCCGGGGGTCGCTCCCTGCAGTGCAGGCAGCGGCGCGGCTTGAGCGCGGGCAACAGCGACTCGTCCTGGGGAACGCCGCAGAGCGGACATCCCGCGGGCGCCGGCACCAGCGTGTCCGCGCAGAAGAGGCAGAAGGGAGAGTCGCCCGTTGCATCGCAGGCGGCGCACCGGGGCGGAAAGAGCAGGTCCAGCGCCCCCACCGCCGCGGCCCGCAAGTGGAGCGAAATGGACATGCGCCGGGGTCACTGCAGCCGCGGGGCCAGAGGCGCCTGGGGCGCGGAGACGAAAGGGTTCCGCCGCGGCATCGCGCCCCTTCGCGGCGTCCTCGCGCGGACGGCCGGCTGGGCCGACCGCTCCCCCGGGCGCCGGTTCAACCCGATGAAACGAGTGTTGGCCAACCAACAACACCTGCCCTCTATCGGGGAGCGGCGGCCCCGGGAGCCGGTTCAACCGGATGAACCGAGTGTTGGCCAACGCGCTCTCCGTGGAACCGCTACGCGCAGGTGACGTTGAGCTACCGGATCGCAGGAGCCTGGAGAACCGTCGCGTCGTCCGAACGTGCACGGTGGGCGTCGGCGGCGATGTGCCGATGGAGGCATCCGCGGCCGGGGGGCCCGGCTGGCATCTCGACGTCGAGTGGGTGAAGTGGCTGACTGCTTGCCGCGCTTTCCGAGGCGCCAGCGGCAGAGGCCCGTCTGGCGCGGCCTAGCGGCGCAGCAGCTCCACCCGCGGCATCAGCGCGCGGTGCAGCGCATCCACTTCGCCGGCATCCCAGCGCTCCGCTTCCACGAGCATGCGCTGGAGCGCGGCGATGAACCGTCGCGTCTCCACGCCGAGAAAGTCTTGCGGGCAGCGGGAGAGCTTCTCCAGGGCGGTGCCGAGCAGTCTCACGCAGCCGCGGGGCTGGAGCTGCACGAAGGCCTTGTGCCCCGCGGCCGCGGCCTGGATGAGCCCCTGCACGAAGAGCTTCGACTCGTCCTCCAGCTCGAGCCAGAGCTCCTCCCAGGCCTCGTGCGCTTCCCAGTAGAGGCCCTGGTTGAACAGCTCCGCGCCGCGCGCCAGCGCCTGCCAGGGGACCTCTGCCATCTGCGCCCTCAGGAGAGCACGGTCTTCGACTTCACCGTCTCGCCCGTCTCGTCCATGTCGTAGACCAGCGGGGCGCCGGTGGCCAGCTCCAGCGCGACCACCTGCTCGCCGCTCAGCTTGTCGAGCTGCATGACGATGCTGCGGTTGGAGTTGCCGTGCGCCACCACCAGCACGTTCTTGCCCTGGCGCAAGTCCCCGGCGATACAGCGGTCGTAGAACGGCAAGGTCCGCTTTGCCGTCAGCTCCAGCGACTCGCCGTTCGGCGGCGGGACGTCGTAGGAGCGGCGCCACAGCTTGACCTGCGGCGCGCCGTACCTCTTCGCGGTGTCCTCCTTGTTGAGGCCCTGCAGGTCGCCATAGTGCCGCTCGTTGAGCGCCTGGTCGCGGATGACGGGCAGCTGCACGCCCATGGTCTCGAGCATGATGCGGAGGGTCTCCTGCGCGCGCGAGAGCGCGGAGGTGTAGGCCACGTCGAAGCGGAAGTTGCGCAAGAGCTCGCCGGCGCGGCGCGCCTCGCTGCGGCCCTTCTCGGTGAGCGGCACGTCCACCCAGCCGGTGAAGCGGTTCTCCAGGTTCCAGAGCGACTGCCCGTGGCGCACGAGGACGAGGATCGGCATCGGGCGCGCTTGTAATCACGCCGGAGTGCGCGGCGCAACTGGCGGAAAGCCGCGGCGGCAGGCTGCTGGTGCCGGCGCGCCGAAGGCGGCCTCGTCACCCGGCGTATGGCCAACGGGTGCCCGTCGGACAACGGCCCCCGTCACTTGTGGTACGGGCCGCCGCGCAGGATCTCGAACGCGCGATAGAGCTGCTCGAGGGCCACCACGCGGGCGAGGCGGTGGGGCAGGGTCAAGGGCGAGAGGCTCCAGACGAGGCGCGCCTGCTTCCGCACAGAGGCGTCCAGGCCCTCGTCGCCGCCGATGCAGAGGGTGAGCGCCTGGGCCGAGTCGCGCAGCCGCCCGATCTTCTCCGAGAGCTGCGCCGAGGTGAGCGCGCTGCCCCGCTCGTCCAGCGCCCACAGCTCGCCCCGGACCTTCTCCAGCAGCGCCGCGGCCTCGCGCGCGGGGTCCTGCCCCCGCAGCTCCAGCACCTCCAGGTCGGCGAAGCGGCGGATGCGCTCCGCGTACTCCTGCGCCAGCTCCGCGGTGGCCCCCTTGTCCTTGCCCACCGAGAGCAGGCGGATCTTCACTCCACCTCGATGCGGGGAGCGTCGGCCCAGAGGCCTTCCAGGTCGTAGTGGGCCCGCTCGTCGACGTGGAAGACGTGCACCACGACGTCGCCGAAGTCGAGCAGCACCCAGCGCCCGCCGCGCTGTCCCTCGCTGCCGATGACCCGGTGGCCCTGCGCGACCAGCTCCTTCTCCACGCTCTCGGCGATGGCCTCGAGCTGCCGGTCGCTCGTGCCGCTGCCGATGACGAGGAAGTCCGTGTACCCGGACACTCCCCGCAGATCGAGAACGACCACCTCCTCCGCCTTCTTTTCCAGGGCGGCGCGCCCGGCGGCCACCGCCGTGCGCCTGGAGTCGTCGTCCACCCGGGCGGCGGCGCGCGCTGCGGCGCGGACCGGGTCCGGGGACTTGCGGGACAGGGCCATCTGCGTGGGGCTCTTCGGCATCCTCTGGTTTCCTCCCTGGTTCATCTAACGGACCTGCCCGTCTCCCCGCACCACATAGCGGGTGCAGGTGAGCTCGCGCAGGCCCATGGGTCCGTACGCGTGCAACTTGCTGGTGCTGATCCCGATCTCGGCGCCCAGGCCCAGCTCGCCGCCGTCGTTGAAGCGGGTGGATGCGTTCCAGAGCACGCAGCTCGCGTCCGCCTCGTCGAGAAAGCGCTTCGCCAGCGCCGGGCTGCGCGTCACGATCGCCTCGGTGTGCCGGCTGCCGTAGCGCGAGATGTGCCCCAGCGCCCCGTCCACGCCGTCCACCACCGCGACGGCGAGCTTGAGATCGAGGAACTCGCGGCCGAAGTCGTCGGCGGCGGCAGGCACGGCTCCCGGCAGGAGCGGCAGGGCGCGCTCGTCGGCGCGCAACTCCACGCCCGCGTCGCGCAGGGCGGCGCCGAGGACGGGCAGCGCCTCGCGCGCCACCGCGGAGTCGACCAGCAGGCACTCGAGCGCGTTGCAGACGCCGGGCCGCTGCGCCTTGGCGTTGACGGCGATGCGGCGTGCCATCTCCAGGTCCGCGTCGGGCGCGACGTACAGGTGGCAGACGCCCTGGTAGTGCTTGATCACCGGCACCCGTGCCCGCTCGGCGATGAAGCGGATCAGCGACGGCCCCCCGCGGGGAATGCAAAGATCGATGAGCTCGTCGAGCTGGAGCAGCTCGTCGAGCAGGCCGCGGTCGGGAGGAACCAGCTGCACCGCGTCCTCGGGAAAGCAGGCGGCGATGGCGGAGTTGGTCTGCAGCGCCTCCTTGCCTCCGCGCAGGAGCGCCGCGTTGCCGCTGCGCAGGCAGAGGGCGGCAGCCTCCGCCGTCACGTTGGGACGCGACTCGTAGATCATCAGCACCACGCCGAGGGGCGCGCGCACCCGCTCGACGCGCAGGCCGTTGGGACGGGTCTGCGATTCCACCACCTCGCCCACCGGGTCGGGCAGCGCCGCCACCTGGCGCAGCGCCTGGGCCATGGCCTGGATGCGCGGACCGTCGAGGCGCAGCCGATCGAGGAAGGCGGCGGTCTCGCCCTGCGCGCGGGCCATGTCGACCTCGTTGGCGGCCGCGATCTCCGGTGCGCGGCTCGCGATGGCGTCGGCGGCGTCGAGGACGAGCTTCCGCCGGTCGCGCCGCAACAGCTCGCGCGACGCGAGCCTAGCGCGCCGGGCCAGCTCGAGCGCGGCAAGCTTGCGCTCGGGCGTCATCGGGTCACCACCAGGTCGTCGCGGTGCACCACGCAGTCGAGCAGCCGGTAGCCGAGCTTCGCCTCGATGTCCGCGCTGCGCAGCCCGGAGATGCGCCGCACCTCCTCGGCGGAGTAGACGGCGAGGCCGCGGGCGAAGGGCGTGCCGTCGAGGGCGGCGATGTCCACCGCATCGCCGGAAGCGAAGCTGCCCCGCACCTCGCGCACGCCCGAGGGCAACAGGCTCTTCTTGCGATCGACGAGCGCCGCCCGCGCCCCGTCGTCCACGCGCAGCTCGCCGCGGCTCTTGAGATCGAGCATCCAGCGCTTGCGCAGCCGGCGCCGCTCGCCCTGCGGCAGCACCACGGTGCCCACGTCCTCTCCGGCGAGCAGGCGCGAAAGCATCCCCGGGTCGCCCTGGACGATGGCGCAGGGCACGCCGGCCTCGGAAGCTCGCCGCGCCGCCCGCAGCTTGGTGATCATGCCGCCCGTGCCGACGCCGGAGACGCCGGCTCCCGCCATGGCCTCCACCTCGGCGGTGATCCTCTCCACCTCGGGAATGCGCCGGGCGTCGGGATGCTTGCGCGGGTCCGCCGTGTAGAGGCCGCCCGCGTCGGTGAGGATGACGAGGAGGTCCGCCTCCACCAGGTCCACCACCATGGCCGCGAGCGCGTCGTTGTCGCCGAACTTGATCTCCTCCACGCTCACGGTGTCGTTCTCGTTGATGACCGGCACCACGTTGCGCGCGAGCAGCTCCGAGAGCGCCCGGCGCGCGTTCAGGTAGCGGCCGCGATCCTCGATGTCCGCATGGGTGAGGAGGACCTGCGCGCAATGCAGCGAACGCGCCTCCAGCTCGTCGTCGTAGAGCCGCATCAGCCGGCTCTGCCCCACCGCGGCAGCCGCCTGCTTGAGGGCCATCTCCTTGGGACGCTGCGCGAGGCCCAGCCGCTCCACCCCCAGGGCCACGGCGCCGCTGGTGACCACGGTCGGGTTGCGGCCCCTGGCCGCGGCGGCGAGGTCGTCGCACAGCGCGGCGAACTTCTTCCGGTCCAGCGAGGGGGGGCCCGCTCCAGTGGCCGCTCCGGCGAGCACCGCCGAGCCGATCTTGATCACCGGCCTGCGGCAGCGCGAAAGGGAGGAGCGAAGGTTCGTCATTCGGTTCGTCAGCTTCGAATGTAGCAAGAAGCGGCGCGTGTTACATACCCGGCCTCAAGTGAAGCAGGACCTCTCGGGAAATACGGCGGGGCTTTCGGCCAGCCACAGCAAGCGGTTGCTCGCCACCTGGCGCAGGCGGGTGCAGCAGCGCGAGCTGGTCTCGCCCGAGCTGGCGCGCCATCTCACCGAATTGTCGCGGGAAACCGGCCGGCAGCTCGGTGTCCTGCTCAACCGGCGCGGAGAGGTGGAGCACGTCATCGTGGGGGACGCGCGGCAGCTCACCTTGCCGGACATCGGCCGCGCCCGCGCCGGCCATGCCCGCCTCCGCGGCCTGCGCCTGGTCCACACCCACCTCAAGGACGAGCCGCTCACCCGCGACGATCTCACCGACCTGGTGCTGCTGCGGCTGGACGCGGTGGCCGCGCTGGAGGCCCGCTCCGACGGGCTGCCCGGCAAGGTCTGGCTGGCCACGCTCATGCCCTGGAACGTGAAGGGCGACCTGTACCGGCTGGAGGAGGCGGCCTCGCTCTACGACCTCCAGTTCGACGCCCAGGCACAGATCGCCGCCCTGGAGCAGGAGATGGCCCGGGTGGCGCCGGTGCGGGCGGTGGGGGTGGAAGGGCGCGCCCTCCTCGTCGGCGTGCACGAAGGCGACCGGGAAGCGGCCGAGACCTCGATGCAGGAATTGCGCGAGCTGGCCCGCACCGCCGACGTGCAGGTGCTGGATACCATCCTGCAGGGGCGGCGCGAGATCGACCCGCGCACGCTGGTCGGCGAGGGCAAGCTCCAGGAGATCCTGGTGCGCTCGATGGCGCTGGGTGCGGACCTGCTGGTCTTCGACCACGACCTGACGCCGTCGCAGGCGCGGCACATCGGCGAGGCCACGTCCTTGCGCATCCTCGACCGCACCCAGCTCATCCTCGACATCTTCGCCCGCCGCGCCCAGAGCGCGGACGGAAAACTTCAAGTAACGCTGGCGCAGCTCAAGTACCTGTTGCCGCGGCTGGTGGGCCGGGACGATTCGCTCTCGCGGCTCGCGGGCGGCATCGGCGGCCGCGGACCGGGCGAGACCAAGCTGGAGGTGGACCGGCGCCGGGTGCGCGAGCGCATCTCCGCGCTGGAGTCGCGCATCGACCGGCTCTCCTCCGACCGCGCCACCCGCAGGCGCAGGCGCAACCGCAGCGGCGTGCCGGTGATCTCCATCGTCGGCTACACCAACGCGGGCAAGAGCACGCTGCTCAACGCGCTGACCGATTCGGCCGTGCTGGCGGAAGACAAGCTCTTCGCCACGCTGGATCCGACCTCGCGCCGGCTCAGGTTCCCCCGCGATCGTGAGGTCATCATCACCGACACGGTGGGGTTCATCCGCGACCTGCCCAAGGACCTGGTCAACGCCTTCCGCGCCACGCTCGAAGAGCTGGAAGAGGCCAATCTGCTGCTCCACGTCGTCGACGCGAGCGATCCGCGCCACGACGAGCAGGCGCGGGCGGTGGAGCGCGTCCTCTCCGGCCTGCGCGTCGAGGACACCCCGCGCCTCCTCGTCTACAACAAGGCCGATCTCGCCCCCGATGCCGCGCGCACGCTGGCGCTCCGCGACGATGCGGTGGCCGTCTCCTCGACCACGCGCGAAGGGTTTTCCGGGCTGCTCGCGCGCTGCGAGGAGATCCTCTGGAAGCGCGGCAAGGTGCTGGCGCCAGGGCAGGATCCCGAGTTCGCCCCGCCTCGCCATCGCCCCGCATGAGACGGGCCGGGCGGTGGCTCTGCGGCGCCTCCGCCGCGATGGCCGCATGGCTCGTCGCCTCGCTCTATCTCGGTCCCGCGACGTCGCCGCGGCTCTTTCCGCTTCCGCTCCATGCGGTGCTGGTCTTCGCCGGCATCGCCGCCGTGCTCGGGGCTGCGGGGCTGGCGCTGCGGGGCGCTCCGCTTCCGCTGGTGGTGCTGCTCGCCGGCGCCGGCGCGCCGCTCCTGAACAGCCGGCTGATCGGCTCACAGGACACCGAGCCCGCCGCGGAGCTGGTCTTCCGGATCGTGCGCGAAGGGAGCCTGCACGTGCCCGGCCCGAACACCTGGTCGGTGGCGCTGCCGGACGGCACCTTCGCGTCGCGATATCCGATCGCGACGCCGCTGCTCGCCCTTCCCCTGGCGCTGCCCGCCTCGCTCGGCCACGGCCCGCTCACGCTGCTCTTCCGCAACGTGATGGAGAAGCTCTCCGCGTCGGTCCTGACCGGGGCCATGCTCGCGCTGCTCTTCGTCGCCATGCGCCGGCTCGCGGACACCCGCTCCGCGCTCGTCGCCGCGGCGCTGACCCTGTTCGGATCGGCGGCGCTGCCCATTCTCGGCCAGGCGCTCTGGCAGCACACCGGCGCTGCGCTCTCGCTCTCGGCGGGGCTCGCGGCGCTCGGCCTTCCCGAAGGGCGGCGGCGCTCCCTCGCGGTCGGGCTCTGCGGCGGGCTCGCGGTCGCCTGCCGCCCGCCCGATCTGCCTCTCGCCCTCGGCCTGCTCTGGCTCGATCGCCGGCCGCTGACCGCGCTCGGCGCGGCGATTCCGGTGCTGCTCACCCTGCTCTACCAGGAGGTGATGTTCGGCGGCGCCCTGCGGACCGGGTACGGGCAGGAGGCGAGCATCGGCTGGCGCCCGCCGTGGCCGGACGGCGCCATCGGCTTCGCCGGGATCTGGCTGAGCCCGCCGCGCGGCCTCCTGACCTGCTATCCGATCGTGCTCTTCGCGCTCTGGGGACTCTGGCGCAGGCGCGAGCTCCGGCCGCTCGCCCTCGCCATCCTGGCGGAGTCGCTCCTGATCGGGTGCTGGTGGGCGTGGGAGGGCGGCTGGTGCCCCGGTCCCCGGATGCTCTCGGACGCGACGCCCTTGTTCGGGGCCGGCCTCGCCGTCGCGCTGCAGTCGTGGGCGGCATGGCGCCGTCCTGCGCGGGCGGCGCTGGTGGTGGCGGCGGCGGTCTCCTGCGCAACCGGGATCGCGCTCGGGTACGTCGTCGCCAAGCCCGCCCAGTACGCTCTCTTCGGAGCGCTCCGCGACGGCGCCTGGACGCCGAGGGCCTGGCCGCTCTACGCCGACCTGTTCGTGCGCTGATTCAGCGGCGCAGGAGCGGAATCACGCGATCGCGCAGCTCGTCGACGGCGTCGTCGAGCGCCTCGCGTACCTTGTCGATGGCCTGGACGCAGGGCGCGGACTGCGCGTGTCCGGTGATGGTCCCGGCCCAGACCACCGCGCCTTCGCGGGCGAGGTGGGCGTCGAGCACCACCACCGCGTTGCCGTTGCCGCTGTTGAAGAGGCTCGGCTGCTGGTCCAGCGGCGGGAAATCCGGTCCTCCCTGCATCCCGGCGTTCGCGGGCGCGCGGTCGGTGCGGTGCTCGCGGGTGTTCTCCTCGCCCATGGTGGCCTCGCGCAGCGCCACCTTGAGGACCCAGCGGCCGGTATCCGAGTTGGTGGCGCTGGCGCCGGCGTCGCTGAACGCCGCCACCAGCGCCTTGTGCGCGCGCAGCGGCAGGTCCTGGGAGACCTGCCCGCAGCCGATGCCCGGGGTGGGGCGCGCGTCCGCGGGCGCCGGCAACCCCAGCGTCACGCCCTTGAGAGCGGCCGGATCGCTGCCGTGGCGCGCCTGCGCAGGCGTGCACGCCACGGCCAGGAGCAGGAGCGGGATGTGGCTAGATGTCGAAATACAGCGCGAACTCCATCGGCGTGGGGCGCAGCCGAACCGGGTTCAGCTCCTTTTCCACCTTGGTTTCGATCCACGCCTCGACCACGTCGGGCGTGAACACGTCGCCCTTGTAGAGGAACTCGTGGTCCTTCTTGAGGCAGTCCAGCGCCTCCTCCAGGGACCCGGGCATCTTGGGCACGTCCTTCAGCTCCTCGGGGCTGAGGCCGTAGATGTCCTTGTCGAGCGGATCGCCCGGGTCGATGCGGTTCTCGATTCCGTCCAGCCCCGCCATCAGCATGGCGGCGAAGGCGAGGTACGGGTTGCAGGACGGATCGGGAGAGCGGAACTCCAGCCGCTTCGCCTTGGGGCTCGGCGAGTACATGGGGATGCGGATGGCCGCGCTGCGGTTGCGCGAGCTGTAGGCCAGGTTCACCGGCGCCTCGAATCCCGGCACCAGCCGCTTGTA